>CAJOQP010000104.1 GCA_905236515.1 uncultured Oscillospiraceae bacterium
ATCAGGTAAGCGGAAGGTAGGAGTCGTCAGACATTTGCACTACTGGGGAGTTACAAGCCCATTCGCCTTGGCGGGTGGGTAGTTGACCGCATCCTTCACCGAGCAGTGGATCACGTCGAAGGATCATACTCCCGCACTGGTGGGACTTCTCACGACGCTCGTCTGTCTCCTCCTCTTCGGACCGGACCGGTTCCTCATTCCGGCGATGCTGGTGATCACCCTGATCCTCACGCTGCTCCGGGGACGGCTCACCGGCGAAAAGGAGGGCTCCCGATGATCCATTCTCATGCTGCCCTTCTCGTAGGAGCCATGGCCCTGGTGACGATGATCCTGCGTTTTCTCCCCTTTGTGGCCTTCCGCCGGGAGATCCCGCCCTACGTCTCCTATCTGGGGGAGGTGCTGCCTCCCGCCATCATCGGAATGCTGGTGGTATACTGTCTCAAGGACGTGCAGATTACTTCCTCTCCTTTCGGACTGCCGGAACTGGCTGCCGCCTTTGTGGTGATCCTGGCCCAGTGGAAGAGCCGGAACTCGCTCGTGAGCATCCTCTCCGGCACCGCCGCGTATATGATCCTCATCCGCCTTCTGGGCTGACGGCGGATCCCGTCACACAGTTTCGTTCTTTCGCCCCGGTCTCTGCCGGGGCATTTTTTTGTGATTCCCCATGGAAATTCCGACACATCCCTTTGTTTTGTCGGGTTAACGACAATCTCAAAAACACTGACGGTTGTGCAGTCGGCCACTTTTCCGATAAAATTTCCATATAATAAACTTAAGAGAAGGAGAAGAATCATGCACAACCGTATGTATCGGCATGTGGCGGCATTTCTGTCGCTGGTCATGCTTATCGGTCTGCTGGCGATCCCCTCCCTGGCAGACACCAACAAGGCCCCCAATGAATACGGAATCGAACACTACGTGGCTCTGGGCGACAGCATCGCCACCGGCCTCAACGACAACACCGAAACCAATGAGGATGCCTACGGAAGCTGGGAAAACGGCTATACCGTGAAGCTAGCGGAGAAACTGAATCTGACCGCAGCGGCTGAAACGTATAAGCCCGAAGGGTATTCATACGATTATTACACTTCCCCCAATGGCTCCGGCTTCCGGTCCTGGGCCTTCCCCGCCATGCGCACCCTGGAGATCCGGCATCAGGTGGATGCATCCTATGAATACGAAAGAGACCGGTTCGCCGACTACTGGCTGGATAACGGGGAACTGAATGAGGCAATCCAAGAAGAATATAACTGTGATGTCGGGGAATTGATCCGACAGGATATCAAAGGCGCGGATCTCATCACTCTGAACATCGGATCCAATGACGTGCTCCTCAGCCAGCTGCGCATCACCGCCTGGGAGCTGGAAGACAAATTTGGAGTCGGTTCCAGTGCCATCGTGGATCTCATGAAGAGCAAGCTGGGCTTCGGCGATGCTCCCACACTTCCCGAGGGCGTGGATGAAAACAAGCTGGTCCTGGAGTTCATCCCGAAATTCCTTGTAAACGTCCTGAAAGGCTACAACCAGTTCCTGCAGCAGATGCCGAAGATCCTGAAAGCCCTTCGCGATCAGGCACCGGAGGCGCAGATCGTGGTACTGGGTATCTTTAATCCCCTGCACCATTCCCTGAGCCTCACCGACGGCAAGCTTCCCGTCTCCCTGGGTGAGATGATCGACGGGGTCATGCTGCCGGTGAACCTGGCCATGGCCGCGGACGCCGCCCTGTACGGATGCACCTATGTGGATGTGGTGGACGTGACCACCGACGGCTCCATGCATCCCGACAACGAGGGTTATGTGGATATCGCCGACCGTATCGAAAAGAGACTCCGGGCCAAGACCGCCTATAAGGATATCCGGATCCTCTCCGGCGAAAACCAGGCTGCTGTCCGGTGGGGTTACGAGACCAACAACTTCCCCGGTCTCAGCGAGAAGTACTTCCACCCCGCCATGCTCGCCACCCGGGCACAGGTTGCGGAAACTCTGTATCACATGGCCGGTAATCCGGGCGCGGCACCGGTCCAGAACTTTATCGACGTAAAAGAAAAAGCGGATTATTACGACGCTGTCCAGTGGAGCGTGGCAAACGGCATCGTCTCGGGACTGACCAAAAACACCTTCAGCCCCGGTGTTGCGATCTCTCTGAAAAAGCTGGCCACCGCCCTGTACCAGTATGACAAATACCTCACGCCGAACGACCAGTCCGGACTGACGGACGGATACGACGACGCTCTGACCTGGGCTTCCGCAACTGGGATCTCCAGCGGCATCAGCAAAGTCGCCATGAAGACTGCGCTGGCCACCCGGGCACAGGCTGTCCTGATGATCTACCGTTATGCACAGCTTCGCAAGAGCTGAAAAAGAATCAAATCGACAGGATCCCATGCAGTTCGAGACTGCATGGGATTTTTCTATTGCCAACAAGTTTTTCCCGACAGCAAAACCAGCGGGGAAGTATACAGAGAAGTCCTTGTTGAGAACTTGTCTAATTTTTCGGTTAAGTTCTCAACGGGCTCCTTGACGAAAAAGCTTTGCACCTGTATAATCCTAATTGAGAAGTTAGATAGTATATTAGTCAACTTCTCAACGGAGGACTGTTATGGAAATCAAACGCGATCTATATTTGCAAAAGCTGATTTCGTTTATGTGGGACGGCCAGATAAAAGTTATAACCGGGATTCGCCGCTGTGGGAAATCCTATCTGCTCCGCACCATCTTTAGAAAATATCTTCTCGAACAAGGGATTCCAGAAGATCACATTCTCACCTACGAACTTGATCTTGCTAAAGATATTCGATTCAGAAATCCTCTTGAACTGGCAAGAGTTGTGCGTGAACAGGTAGAGACAAAACCGGAGCAATACTATCTGTTTGTGGATGAGATACAAATGTCAGATGAAGTTCCCAATCCATATAACCCAAACGGAAAGTCCATTACCTTCTATGATGCTCTGAACGACCTGAAAACTCTTTCGAATCTGGACATCTATGTAACCGGTAGTAATTCACGCATGCTTTCGAGTGACATTCTTACTGAATTCAGAGGCCGCAGCGATGAGATTCGGGTTCATCCTCTCAGCTTTGCAGAGTACTATGCTTTTGTAGAAGGAGATAAAGCGGAAGCATTTGATAACTACGCCTTTTATGGCGGCTTGCCGCTGGTTCTTTCTAGGCCGGACGATACGGCAAAGATGGATTACCTTAAGACCCTCTTTTCAGAGGTCTATCTCAAGGACATCGTAGAGCGGAAGAAAATCAGACGGGAAGATGTGCTGTCTGCCACTTTGGACCTTCTGTGTTCCTCCATTGGATCCCTCACCAACCCGAACAACATCGCAAACTCCTTAAACTCCAGACAAAGACTGCATGGGGAAAACACCGTTGCTCCCAATACGGTAACAGCTTATATCGGTCATCTGACAGATGCTTACCTGTTTGAAGAATGCCGGCGATATGATGTTAAAGGAAAAGACTATTTCGACTATCCAAACAAGTATTACTGCGATGACCTCGGTCTTAGGAATGCCCGTATCGGATTCCGTCAGCAGGAAATGACCCATATCATGGAGAATATCATCTACAAT
>CAJOQP010000105.1 GCA_905236515.1 uncultured Oscillospiraceae bacterium
ACCACAAAAGTCAGCCCCTCGCAGCGGGAGCCGGTCTCTACAGTTTCCTCACGAATCTGCAGCTCCGAAAGCAGTCTCCGAACCTCTGCCAGATGGTCTCCTTCCCGGATCCATCGAATGAAAGAAGCGGATTTCTCCGGACCAATCCCGTCAATGTGGGAAAACAGTTCCGGATCCTCGGCCGTCTCAGCTTTCTGAAGCAGTTCCTCCATGGAATACGCTCCCAGCAGCCGTTTGGCCACATCCACTCCCACCAACGGGATGCACAGGGCATACAGGACATGCTGACCATCCGTCTCCCTGGATTTCTCCACCGCTTTTTTCAGATTTGCGACGGATTTCTCTCCGAACCCCTCCAGCTGAGTCATCTCTTCCTCATATCGATCCAGATGATAAAAATCAGCAAAACCGCGGATCCAACCTTCATTTACGAAACGGGAGACCGTCGCTTCGGACAGTCCGTCGATATCCATCCCTTCTTTGGATACGAAGCGGGAATACTTTTTCAGCTGTTTGGCCGTACAGTCGGGGTTTGTACACCGGAGCGTCTCCGTTTCGCTCTCCGGACGGACCCGGATCTCGGTGGGCGCTCCGCATACGGGACACTGCTTCGGGATCTCCAGTTCTCCCTCCGCCTGAATGACCTTGATCACTTTCGGAATGATCTTGTTTGCCTTGATGACAGAGATCCTTGTCCCGTTCCCTCCGATTCCGAGACGCCGGCACTCACTGATATTGCAGAGTGATGCCCGCTTGACCACCGTTCCTTCCAGGTTCACCGGTTCAAAGACCGCCACCGGAGAGATGGTGGATGCGGCACAGGACCACTCGATATGATCCAAAACGGACTCCGCAGCTTCATCCTGCCACTTGAACGCCAGACCGGCGCGGGTGGCATGATGCCCGGTAACAGATCCTGTCGCGGCATATTCGGTGTCATCATAGGCAATAACGAGACCGTCGACCGGATAAGGATTGATCTTATCCGTTACAAGCTTCGTCCATCGCTCGATGACCGCATTCAGATTTTCTTCCGTAGGTTCTGTTACCAGCTCGCGTTCCACTGGCTCCAGTCCCCACTGTTCCATGGCGGACATGCGCTCTCCCCAGGAGAGGATCTCCCGGTCGGTATATACAAGTGTGAAGGGGATCCATCGGATGCGCCGCTGCCTCACAACATTCACGTCCTTCAGGGAAAGCGACCCGGAAGCAAGATTGCGGGGATTGGCATAGTCTTCCTCGGATGTCAGAAGGAACTCCTCGAAATCGGAATAGGAGATCACGGCTTCTCCGCGGATCACCACATGTCCCGTTTCCGGAATGGTTTTCGGGATCCCGCGGATGGCCTCCGCCAGATGCGTGATGTTGGTTCCGATGTGTCCGTTTCCCCGGGTCACGACTTTCGTCAGTTTACCTTCGTCCCACGTCGATACCAGCGTCAGTCCGTCCAGTTTCCAGGAGATCCAAAGCGGTCGCCCTTCGGCCCATTTGGCCAGATCTTCGATCTTTTTTGTCTTGGCAAGGGACAGTGCGGAGAATTCGTGTTCTTCCTTCTGCCCGGTGATCTGGTCTTCCGAGACCCGCTGAGTCGGGCTCTCCGGAAAGATCTCTCCCGTCTCCTCTTCCAGCTGTTTCAACCGATCGAACTTTGCATCCCACTCATAATCGGTCATTCGCTCCGGAAGACCGTTGTAGTAGGCATCGGAAGCTTCGTTCAGCTGCCGGATCAACTCCTGCATTTCTAAAATGGATTCCTGCATGTTATATTCCTCGTCCTGTTATTCGCGGATTCTTTTCCCATTATACTGGTTTTGTCTGCCTGAATCCACCGCTTTTTCCGAATGGCAGAAGAGAAGACCTCTCGTTCCCGGGAATTCGGATCCCGAGAGCGAAAGGTCTTTCAGTTGTTTTTTTCAGCCAGGGAAATTCTCCGGCATTCGGACTTCGGCATGCCCCAGCACCTTACCAAATGTATGCACTTCCTGTCCGCTGCTCCGATCCACATAGATATTTGCTTCCTGAAGATCTGGATTGGCGGAGACCAGAGTAAGGTTCCCTTCATGATCCACGTAATAGATCTTACAGTAGACCGCACCATCCACTGCGAAGATCCCCACATCCCCTTTTCGGAGCGTTGCCGCGGGATCCACATAAACGATCTCTCCATCTTCAATATAGGGCATCATACTCTCGCCCTGAATGCGTACGCCAAACTGTGCCCGGGACGGAACATCCTCTCCTACCTCCGTCATCTCATACTGATCATTATCCATAGGAACATTGACGCCTGCAGCGGATGGCATATCGTAAACCGGAATCATACGCACCGGTCTATCAAGAGGCACGACCTTCGGCTGCTGATGATGAACGCGTTCCCATTCCACCCGGCAGATTTCATCCACCGCTTTTTTTCCGAAGCTGTCCAGTTCGCGATATCGCTCAGCCAGTTTCCATAATCCGGCATCTTCTGTGCCGGACGGCAGTTTTCTTCCCACCAGATTATCCAGAGAGATATGAAACACATCGCTCAGAGCCATCAGGGCGTCCATCGACGGTTTCTTTACGCCCTGTTCCCAGGCACGGACAGTATTGGCCGACACCCCGAGAGCATCTCCCAAGGACTGCTGACTCATCCCCCGGCTCTTTCGAAGCTCCTTTAAAGCTGTACAAAAAATAGTACTAGTTGACATAATTTTCTCCCAAACGGTCATTTTGGTATTGACTTGGAAAAACGGGTATGCTATATTTCAATCACAACTTTTGTTGTGTTTTAAATTTACTATAAACAACTTTTATTGTCAATATGATTCTTCAAGGAGTGTTTAAAATGTTTTTTCTCAAAGCTGTACTGGTAGTATTATCCCTCATCGTCCTGTATGTAGTATTGAATGATGTAAGCAACTTTGAAGAAAGGAGCGTCACGACCCATGCTGTACATTCGAACCGATAACTATAAAATCTGTGATTCCACCCGCGGGCTGATCCCCGGAACTTTTTTTGAAGTATATGATTCTCTTGCTCCTGCCATAAGAGAACTCAATCTGAAAGGATACCGGACTGTGGACAGCAGTCTTCATCCGGTCTTCGGGCCATGTATCACATTCCCCGAGGGGACCAAGCTTCCCCGCATCCCCTCTTCCGTATGGACGTTCCAGCAGAACGTCCTGCATGTCAATCCTCTGGCGGAAGAGGATACTACCAACAGCAAAGACAGTATCTTCTGCGCTTTCGAGTTATACCGATGGGCATGCAATCTCCCTTTTCTTCCCAGCACGAATCGGAATGAGGAGACGGAACTTTTCCCCTTTCCCGCAGCTGCATGCTGAACAGTCATTATCCCGGTCTTCGGATCGGGATTTTTATTATCACTTCATCACTTCTGTTGTGCTTGTCATGGGAAACATGATATAATTTGCTTCAAAGTACTGAAACAATAAAGGGGAACAAACATGAGAAACTGCCGTATTATTCTATGTGTGCTGATGACCGTTTGCCTCCTGGCCGGGCTGCTTCCCGCCGGTGCTCTGGCAGAAACCGTCTCCACACCATATCATTCCTATGTATCTCTCGGTGACAGTATTCCCGCCGGACGCGGTGAATTCCCGCAGCAGACGATGCGCGGTTTTACACGGATTGAAGGGATCTATCCGACGCTGGTAGCAGATGCACTGGGTGCGGATTTCACACCTCTGGCTTATTGCGGATTTCGTACCAACGAGATCCGGTGGATGCTGGATGATAACTATGAGGGAGACGATGATCTGTTCCGCGGCAGTCAGGTCCCTCTGGTGGAGCCTCTTCGTTCTCAGATGCGGCCGGTTTTCAAAGAGGCCATCAAGAACGCGGATATCATTACGCTTAACATCGGTTCCAACGATTTGTTCTCCTATCCTCTTCGAATGGCAGTATCCGGTCTGAACCTGTCCGCGCTGACTCCGTCGGACAAGTTTGACGACAATGTGATCACCCGCAATCTCGACGGTGATGCCGAATCCCTGGACGAGATCATCTCCATCGCCGATGCGGCCGGTATGCTGGATACCCTGATCAACAATCTGATCACCGGCATTCAGGATGCATATACCATGTTCCTGGAAAACTACAGCTACATCGTGAACTATATCTATGAGAACAACCCGGATGTCACGCTGGTTGCAGTCGGCCTTCTCAACAATGCTTACAATGTAAAACTGACTGATCAGTCTGTGATCGAACTGGGCCGGGTTTTTGACGGTGTCTTCCGCTCCATTAACGCCTACATCCAGTACGGGGTCCCTCATCAGGGAAAA
>CAJOQP010000106.1 GCA_905236515.1 uncultured Oscillospiraceae bacterium
GCGCACGAAGGTACACAGGATCTGAAGGACTACGATAATCATCGTAAAGACTGCCAGACCGGCCAGTTTCCGTTTTCTCAAAAGATCCGGTTTTGTTGTATTATTTGCAGCCATTTTTCCCCTCCAGCGTTTCCTTGAAAAATGATCGGATATAGCACGACAAATACAATGTCTAGTAGCAATGTAAAATTTTACTACATTATATGGGGTTCTTGCAATATGGTTTTGACGGAAATCACATGGATTACTATTGTAAAATTATGCATTATTCCATAAATGTTTAAAGATAATACCGATATAATTGACAAACCCTTATTGTCCATGTAGAATACAGACGCTTAAACCACAAAAAATTTAAAGGAGTATATACTATGACTAAAGCTGAATTTGTTGAAGCTATCGCTCAGGATGCAGGCCTGTCCAAGGCAGCAGCAGAGAAGGCAGTTAGCGCATTTGTTAATGTTGTTACTGAAGCTCTCAAAGAAGACGAAAAAGTTACCCTCTTCGGTTTTGGTACTTTTGAAGTTCGCGAGAGAGCTGCTCACTCCGGCCGCAACCCTGCTACCGGTGAGACCATCGAAATCGCTGCATCCAAAGTTCCTGCTTTCAAAGCAAGCAAGGCTCTGAAAGACGCTCTTAACTAATAGTTTTTTATCTGAAAACAGGTCTTCTTCGGAAGGCCTGTTTTTGCTTTAAATGAGGTTTGACAGTCTACTTCAACTTTGTTAGAATTTAAGAGCTGTTTGCGGGTATGATGGAATTGGCAGACATGCGGGATTTAGGTTCCCGTGGGAAACCGTGCAGGTTCAAATCCTGTTACCCGCACCATGGAAGACATTCCGGGACCATCTCCCGGGTGTCTTTTTTTATTAATGGAGGTAGTTGCAGCATGATCAAAACGGTGCTGTTTGATTTTGACGGTACTATTTTTGATACCTGTGAAGGTGTCATGAAAAGCGTGCAGTATGCACTTCATAAAATGGGTATCGAGGAACCGTTTGAAAACCTGTACGATTTCATGGGGCCTCCGCTGGTGGTCATGTTCATGGAAAAATACGGATTTACCAGTCAGCAGGCGGATGAAGCAGTGGAATACTTCCGTGAGCGGTATACACCGGTGGGATGGAAAGAGTGCAGACCTTATGATGGGATTGCCGACGTGATCCGCACACTGAGAAACAGCGGCTATGAGATTGTGGTCGCCACTTCAAAACCTACTTTTTTCGCCAATGAGATTCTTGCATACTATCATATGGAGGACCTGTTTGATTACGTCTCCGGAGCCGGTTTGAACGGCGATCGTACCACCAAGCAGGAAGTGATCCGGCATGCGCTGGACTGGTCTGCTTCCGATGTGTCGGAGATGATTATGGTAGGGGACCGCAAATATGATGTGCTGGGAGCCAGAGATTTCGGTATCGACTGCATCGGTGTCCGTTACGGTTTTTCTCAGGGCGATGAGCTGGAAAAGTGCGGATGCAGCAGGATTGCAGAGACTCCGGAGGAAATTCTGTCCTTCATCATCGGTTGAATTTTACGTGTAAATTGATACAATAAAATAAAAAAAGAAGAGGAGGAGCAATATGTTCCAGTATACTGATACAAAAAATGCACCTGGTGCCATCGGCCCGTATTCTCAGGCAATTCTGTCTAACGGTTTTTTATATGCCTCCGGACAGATCCCTATTAATCCAGCGACCGGAAACATTGAAACGGAAGACATCGCGCAGCAGACTGAACAGGTATGCAAGAATGTCGCTGCCATTCTGGAAGCGAACGGCCTGACCTTTGACAATGTCATCAAGACCACCTGCTTCCTGGCGGAGATTGCTGATTTTGCGGCTTTTAACGAAGTCTATGCCAATTACTTTTCCTCCAAACCGGCAAGATCCTGTGTCGCTGTGAAAGACATCCCTAAAGGCGCACTGTGTGAAATCGAGATTATTGCCGTAGCAAATCCGTAAGAGGTCTTGAATTATAGCCTATCAGTGATATAATAGATTCATCTTCAAGGCAGGGAGCATTTCCCGACCGGCGGTAACAGCCCGCAAGAAGTAATTCAGAATCGGTGGAATTCCGATGCCGACAGTATAGTCTGGATGGGAGAAGAGGAATATATCGCTATATATTTTTGTATTTACTGATCCCATTAGACTGCCATGTCTGATGGGATCTTTTTATTGGAGGGAAAGAAACAATGTCACAAGCGGTTAAAGACAATTTGAGCTTTATCGGAGTCTGCCTGATCATCATAGCAGCTCTGATCATCATCTCCGTCCTCTATGAACGGTTTTTGATGAAAGAACGGAAGAACCTGTCCAATACGCACTATGTCACCTACGTCGCCATCTTCTCGGCTCTGGCGGGCGTCCTGATGCTCTTTGAGATCCCACTGTTTTTCGCACCGGTATTCTACAAGATCGATCTCAGTGAGATCCCGGTGCTGATTTGCACCTTCTATTTGGGGCCTGTCGCCGGTGTCCTTACCGAGATGTTCAAAGTTCTCATCAAGCTCCTTCTCAAGGGTACGACGACTGCATTCGTGGGAGACTTTGCCAACTTCGCAGTGGGATGCTCCTTTATTCTTCCTGCCTCAATGATTTATCACGCCAAAAAGTCCCGCAAGACGGCTCTTATCGGTATGCTGGTGGGTACTCTCGTCATGACCATCTTCGGAAGTCTGTTCAACGCGGTGTATCTGCTTCCCAAATTCGCTGCGCTGTACGGAATGCCGCTGGATGCTATCATCGGCATGGGTACGCAGGTCAATTCCCGTATCACCAATGTTTCCACCCTTGTACTGTTTGCCGTGGTTCCCTTTAACCTTATCAAGGGTGTTGTGGATTCCATCCTCACCGGTCTCCTGTATAAACGGATCTCGCCGATCCTGCATAAGGGAGATGCAAAAAAGATTGAACACAAAGAGAAAAAAGTTTAAAATAGTATCAACAAATCGCGTATGGATTTCTGGGAAATCCTTTACGGAAAAGGTGGGTTGATCAATGATTATTACGATTGCCAGACAGCACGGCAGCTCCGGCAGAGAGATCGCCAGAGCATTGTCGGAAACGCTTGGTATCCAGTGTTTTGATAAAGAGATTGTGGACGAGGCGGCAGAAAACTCCTCAATCTGTAAAGAACTGATCAGTTCCTTTGATGAGAAGAGAGTATCTCCGTTTATGCTTCAGACCACCCAGTATCCATCGATGAATTACGGTCTGGGTTTGAATATTCAGGTGGCATCGGCACAGTTCGATGTGATCCGGAAACTGGCAGATCAGGGAGACTGCATCTTCGTTGGACGCTGCGCGGACTATATTCTTCGAGAGCGGAAGGATCTGACCCGTGTGTTCATCATGGGAGATCAGGAGGAAAAGATCCGCTGCATCATGAAGCGGCAGCAGATCTCCGAATCGGAGGCAAAGAAAAAGATCAAACAGGTGGATAAGGACCGTTCCAGTTACTATAAGTATTATACCGATCAGATCTGGGGCGAATCGGAAAACTACGATCTTTGTATTAATTCTTCCAAGATCGGCATCACCGGTACGGTGAATGTCATCAAGGCATACATCGAAAACAATAAATAACTACAGGAAAACGAAAAGCACATTTCACTTTACGATAGTGAAATGTGCTTTTTTCAGTTGATGGAACCCCGAAGGGTGTTGGCGTTCTGCTGGACGTATTTGAACAGTTCCCGGTGATCCGGATGGGAAAGATCCGGATCTTTTCGGATGAGATCCATGGCAGAAGACTGTGCCTGCTGCAGGATGGACATATCGGTACAGAGGTCGGCGATGCGAATAGGTGGGAGCCCGTGTTGACGGTCACCGAAGAAATCACCGGGACCCCGCATGGCCAGATCCTTTTCCGCGACTTCGAATCCGCTTTGCGTTTTTGTCATCATTTTCAGTCGTTCCACGGCATTGTCATTGGCAGTGTCGGAGACAAGAATACAGTAGCTCTGTGCATCTCCACGTCCGACGCGTCCTCTCAGCTGATGCAGCTGAGACATGCCGAATCGATCGGCATCCTCAATGATGATGAGCGCCGCATTGGGTACATCAACACCAACTTCAATAACCGTGGTGGAAACGAGAACATCGATTTCGCCTTCGGAGAAAGATCGCATGATACGGTCTTTTTCCTGATCCTTCATCTTGCCATGTACCATGGCTATGCGCACTTGAGGAAGTGCTCTTTTCAGTGCCTGTTTATGTTCCTCTACCGTGGTGAGGGGAAACGCTTCGTTGTCTTCAATGGCAGGGCATACCACATAGACCTGCCTTCCGGCTTCTACCGTTTTCTGAATGAAGGCATTCAGTCTTGGGCGGTATGTGCTGTTTACCGCATAAGTCTCTATCGGCTGCCGACCCGGGGGCATTTCATCGATCACGGAAACATCGAGATCGCCGTAGATCATAAGCGCCAGTGTTCTGGGAATGGGTGTTGCCGACATTACAAGCACATGGGCGTTGGCGGATTTCTGGACCAGCTTGTTTCGTTGGGCAACTCCGAACCGGTGCTGCTCGTCGGTAATGACCAAAGCAAGGTTGTCATACTCTACATCTTCGCTGAAGAGGGCATGAGTGCCGATGACGAAATGTATGGTACCTTCAGTCAAACGCTTTTTGATCTCACGTTTTTCTCCAGCCGGTGTTGAACCAGTGAGAAGGGCAATCTGAATGCCGTAAGGGGAGAGTTGCTTTAGGAATGTACGATAATGCTGTTCCGCCAAGATCTCCGTGGGAGCCATCATGGCACACTGACATCCGTTCCGGCAGCACACCCAGGCGGCATAGGAAGCAACGAGAGTCTTGCCGCTCCCTACATCGCCCTGTATCATACGGTTCATAGCGCAGCCGCTTTCCATATCCTGTCGGATATCCTTTATGGCACGCATCTGCGCTCCTGTAGGAGAATAGGGCAGAGTTTTCAGAAAATCAGTTTCATCCGTTTTGCTCATTTGAATGCCCGGAGTGTCCTGGTGAGATTGCTTCAGATATTGCATGGTGATACAAAGTCGGAAAAACTCCTCAAACACGAATCGGTTCCGTGCATACTCCAGTTTGCCGTAGTCATCCGGACGATGGATTTGAATGAAAGCATCTCCACAGGGACAGAGATCAAATTCGTCCAGAACGTCCTGGGGAAGGAGCTCGGGGATCTCATGAGCAATGGACAGGGCCTGTTCCATGGTGTTCCGGATGTTGTTCTGAGTCAGCCCCTGTGTTGTTTTGTATACCGGGGTGATCGAACCGGTCTGATGACTGGTTTTATCCAGATGATCCGCAACGGGATTTGTCATGGTAACATGACGGTTTTTGATCTGGATCTTGCCGTAGAATCGAACCGAATCGCCTTTGTGAAACTGTGTTCGGATATAGCTCTGATTAAAGTAGGAGATGTCGATCATCCCGGAGTCATCCACAGCACGGAATTTAACGATCTCCAGTCCCCGCCGAATGCGGGCAAGAGTTGGATCGGAGGCAATGATTGTCTCAACACACACCGTTTCGCCGTCTTGGACCTGACTGATCGGTTTAATAATGCTGCGGTCTTCATAACGACGGGGGAAATAGGTAATGAGATCAAATACCGTATCGATGCCGAGACGGTGAAAGGCTAGGAGCCGTTTTTCGCCGATTCCCTGAAATATTCGTATGCTCTGATATTGGTTCATGCCGTTTCCTCACGAATTGCGACAAAGCGCAGCAGTTTATCCTGATCTTCTTTTGATGCATAGGAGATCCCGATACGTGGCGTAGCTTTACAGGGAATAACAGAGGACCCTTTCACGATGGAAAGGGTCTCGCATTCCGTAATATTGGTACCATTGCATTCATTGCCCAGTTCCAGTGCTTTTGTAACACGTCCGGGGCCATGGATCTCTTCGATGCCACGGATAAGTACTCCCTGTGGATCATTTTTGTGGCCGGTGACGATGTTGAGCATCCAGTGGATCCCATAACAACGGTGTACGAAGATCGTGCCGCCGTCGTGATACAGCAGTTCGCTGGTTTTATTTCGCCCTTTGTAAGCATAGCAGGCGCTGTCAGATGCACCGCAGTATGCTTCCGTTTCTGTTATAACATAGGAATCCTGATGGCCGTCCGGGAAAGTTCGGATGAGCACCATGCCGATCATGGCTTTGGCGACCGTTTTCACATCCTGCTGAAAGAAACTGCGGTTCATTACTCGATGTAGGACAGTTTGTAGCCGGAAGCGGATAGAGAGAACTGTTCGGTCAGACCGCTGGTACAGAGGATCTCGTTATCTGCTGTGACAAGTATCATTTCGAAATTCCGATTGGCGCGCCAGCAGCGAACAGCGGAGTTTCTTCCCATTGCATACAGACCGGTGGCCAGACAGTCGGCGAGAAGAGCATCATCGCTGATCACACATACTTCCTTCAGATTGGTCACTGCCGGTTCTCCGGTGGTGGGAGAGAGGATATGTGTGTAGGTGGTGCCGTCTTCATAGGTGAAGCTGTTGTCGATGGCTCGGGTCGTGGACATGGCAGCTTCTCCAAGCTGCAAAGAGCCGAGGTATTCGGATGGATCATCCGGATCACCCACCGCTATGGACCAGGGACTGCCGTCCGGTTTGGCTCCTATGGTCTGAACAGTGCCGGGCATGGAAATAATGGCATTTTCCACGCCGTCTGCCTTCAGCTGTTTGATGGCATAGTCCGTTGCACAGCCGCGGGAGACCCCGTCGAAGGTGATCTTGGTGTTTTTCGGCAGTATCATGGTGTAGGAACCGCTGTCAGAATAGTAATTCGTCTGAATCCCGTTGAAATCAACGGTTTCCCGGAGCGCCTCCAGTTCTTCCTTGGATGGATTGTGATAGTTTCCGCTGTTAAACCCCCAGGCTTCGACAAAGGGGAAGACGGTGATGTCAAACTCGCCGTCAGTCATGGTGTAAGCCGTCTGTGCGGCATTGTACATGTCAATAAACTGGCCGGGAACTACGATCTCCTTGCCTCCGGCGGCATTGACTCGAGAGATACTGCTGGATTCACTGGAAGTGTCCAGCTGTGTATTCAGTGCATTGATGATATCCGAAGCATCACTGATGCCTTTGCGGGCATTGGACCCGTAGGCGGATATCTTGATCACAGTGTTCAGTGCGGAGATGGAAGTCTCATTGGCGTTTTTACCACAACCGGTGAGACCAAGAAGCAGTGCTGCGCACAGGACTCCAAGTATCGTTCTTTTTGTTTTTCGAATTGTAGTCATAACGATCCCCACGTTTCATTAATGAATCAAGTATAGCATAGAAAGCGGTTAGATAAAAGGAAAACAGTATCCTGTAAAACGGCGTGAAAAAGGCAGGATCCATGATCCTGCCTTGGTACGGCTGACGGGATTCGAACCCACGACCTCCAGAGTCGGAGTCTGGCACTCTATCCAGCTGAGCTACAGCCGCAAATAGTTAACTTCAATTTTGAAGCACGTCTTATTATACTCATTTTTGTAAGAAAGTAAACACCTTTTTATGGGATATGCAACGTAAAAAACGAAAGGATCACACATTTGTGATCCTTTCGCGCGCAAACATTTAACTGTAATCAGGCTTTGCTTTTGATGTACTCGTCAATGGCTTTTGCACCGGTCTTGCCAGCGCCCATAGCCAGAATGACAGTAGCAGCTCCGGTAACAGCATCGCCGCCGGCGAATACGCCTTCGCGGCTGGTCTGACCGTTTTCATCTGCCTCGATGCCGCCCTTCTTGGTAGCGACAAGTCCGTCTGTGGTGCTGAGGATCAGCGGATTGGGACGGGTGCCGATGGCGATGATGACTGCATCACAATCAATGACCCAGTTGGAATCGGGGATGGGAACCGGTCTTCTTCTTCCTTTTTCATCCGGCTCGCCCAGTTCCATCTTCTGAACTTCCACTCCGATGACATGATCGTCCTCGTCGCCAAGGATCTGTACCGGGTTGTTCAGCAGCGTGAACTCGATTCCTTCGGGAACAGCATGCTCGACTTCTTCCAAACGTGCAGGCAGCTCTTCTTTGCCGCGGCGGTACACGATATATACGTGCTCTGCGCCAAGACGTTTTGCTACACGGGAAGCGTCCATTGCAACGTTACCGCCGCCTACGACGACAACCTTCTTCGGGTGTTTGATCGGCGTATCGTAATCATCACGATAAGCTTTCATGAGGTTGACACGGGTCAGGAACTCGTTGGCGGAATAAACGCCAAGCAGGTTCTCGCCGGGGCAGTTCAGGAACTGCGGCAGACCGGCACCGGAACCCACGAACACTGCTTCATAACCGAAGTCATCAAACAGCTCGTCAATGGTCATGGCCTTGCCGATAACTGCGTCGGTGACGATCTCGACACCGATCTTCTTCAGGTTGTCGATTTCCTGAGCAACGATCTCCTTGGGGAGACGGAATTGAGGAATACCGTAAACCAGAACTCCGCCGGGTTTATGGAACGCTTCATAAACGGTAACATCATAACCCATTTTGCGGAGGTCGCCTGCGCAGGTCAGGGAAGACGGGCCGGAACCAACGATAGCCACTTTGTGACCGTTGGAAGCGGGAACTTCCGGATCGGGCAGGTTCTCTTTGTTCATATGATAGTCAGCAACGAAGCGCTCCAGACGGCCGATACCGACACTCTCGCCGTTCTTGCCGCGGATGCACTGGCCTTCACACTGTTTCTCCTGCGGGCAGACACGGCCGCAGACAGCGGGAAGGCTGTTGGTAGAGGTGATGATCTCGTAAGCGGAGTCAAAATCACCTTCTGCAACTTTTGCGATAAACTCAGGAATGCGGACCTGAACCGGGCAGCCGGTACGGCAAAGAGGATTCTTACAATTCAGGCATCTCTGAGCCTCGTCGATTGCCATTTCAGCAGTATATCCGAGTGCGACTTCATCAAAGTTCTGAGCACGAATAACTGGATCCTGCTCTGGCATCGGATTTTTATCTTTTCTCATATTAGCCATTGCTACGTGTACCTCCAGTCATTTTGCAGATATGCTTGTTGGCTTCCTGCTCAAAGTCATTGTAGAAAGCACCACGTTTGATCAGCAGATCAAAGTCGACCTGATGTGCATCAAAGTCCGGTCCGTCTACACAAGCAAACTTGGTTTCTCCGCCGACCATGACACGGCAGCAACCGCACATTCCGGTGCCGTCAACCATGATGGGGTTCAGAGAAACGATGGTGGGAATTCCGTAAGGACGGGTGACCTCAGCAAGGAACTTCATCATGAGGCCGGGGCCGATGGCGATGACTTTGTCATATTTGACACCGGCTTCCAGCTGCTCTTTCAGCAGTTCAGTGGTAAATGCCTTGCGAGCATAGCTTCCATCGTCAGTACCCATGATGAGGTTGGTGGAAGCAGCTTTCATTTCGTCCTCAAGAATAACAAAATCCTTGCTGCGGAAACCAGCGATCATATCTACTTCGATTCCGCGCTCGTGCATTTCTTTTGCGATAGGATAAGCGATGGCGCAACCGACACCGCCGCCGACAACTGCCACTTTCTTCAGACCTTCCATCTCGGTAGCTCTGCCGAGAGGTCCTACGAAGTCAGTGATGTAATCTCCCTCTTCCACAGTGTGAAGCATTGCCGTGGAATGTCCGGCATTCTGAACCATTACCGTGACAGTTCCTTTTTCTCTGTCCCAACCAGCGACAGAAACCGGAGTACGTTCGCCCTGTTCATCCAGACGGAAGATAACGAACTGACCGGCCTGAGCATGTTTGGCGACCAGAGGCGCTTCAATTTCGAATAAGCAAATCGTTTTTGCATCATTCAGAAATCTCTTTTTAACGATCTTGAACATCTGATTACCTCTTATCTCTGATGTATTGACACAGTGTGCCTTCAATAAGAAATATTACTATATGATTTAATTGATTGTCAACAAAACAGGGGGTTTTTGAAGTGCTAATATTGTAACAATCAACAAGACAAAACATTAACATTCTTGGCAGTCGAAAAACAGAAAAAACAGACGGAAACAAAGGTTCCGTCTGCAGTATTTCAGTCCATGATCAGTCCAAACCATTCCGAATGGGGAAAGGGGGAGACTGCTGTAATGTAATCGGTTCCGGATCCGGGGATCCGGTATTTGATGCGATGAGCCTGGAACGAATGAAGAATTGTCTGAACTACAGCATCTTCCGAGTCGGAACCGGTGAGAAGTTCCTGACAGTGAAGCATTTCTTCTTCGGGATAAACAGCTGCTATAGATGTGCCGATCCGATACAGTCCACCACCGTAATAGGTACAGAGAATGTCTGTCAGATGCAGATACTTTGACCCGGCAGTAACATGGGGATGGCCGGCCAGAATCCGTTCCCGAAGGATGCCGTAGGAAGATGCATCGATCTTTTCAATGGATAGAAGGGGATGCTCTTGTTGAGTTTCAGCATAGTTCAAACGGCAGGAGACGATATGTTTTGCATGGATGTTTTTTTCATACCATGAGAACAGCTCCGGTTCCGCCGGTGCAGTAAAAACGAGTCGTCCCAGTTCTTCTTCCGTCTTCCTGCAGAAATCCAGAATCCGGGAAGCCAGATGCCGGCCGCGGTATTCATTCCGTGTCGCTACCGCGTACAGATAGGAACATGGTTGATCCTCCATGGAGAGATCCCGGATTACGGTTGTTATGGAACAGATCTCTTTGCCTTGGAAAGCTGCTGCGGTGTAGCCGCAGCAGGCGAGAGCGGACAAAAAATCCCGGATGAATTCTTCGTCATCACCGAAGACATCGTGCCACAGTGATATGACACCTTCAAGATCTTCCGGCTCTGCGATTCGGATGGTGATATCAGTCATCGATATGCCTCGCTGTATATTTCTTGATCAGACAGACCGGTCGGTAGGAAAGCTTGGATTTTCGTAGAGATTCCAATCCCATGTCGTCCTCGCGATTGATGTATTTGATCTCGGGATACCGCTGCTTGATCATTCGTGCCATTTCGCGACAAACCATGGGATAGGCTCCGTTGATATCCGTATAGGCTTTTTCAAAGTGGATGTCCACCGTGTCGGAGGAGATGATCTCTGCCACGGAGAATCCTACCACCTGATCGTTTGCCAGCAGCACACCGCCGAAAACACCAAGTTCCTCATAGGCATTGAATGCGCGGAGGATGGAAACGTATTCTTCCTGAATGGAGGGGAGGAGCCGTTCGGAGTTCTTATCCATCCAGTCATCCAGCATGGTGATGCATCGCGGGATCCACTCCCGGGTAATGGGAACGAACTCCCACTGATAATCCGCCTCAAAGCGATTGCAGTGATTCTTCTTTCCGTGAAGCTTCTTCCCGGAATACGTGCTCATCTTTTCAATATCATAGATGTAATCATACAGCGGTTCGTCTTCCCGGAACTCAAACTGACCGGGATAGAGATCCTCCAGAATCGTACGGTATTCTTCCGTAATACCGCTGATGCGGAGTCGTCGATGCTGTGAGTCCGAATACTCCTTCATGGCATCCATTGCATCCTTAACCGAACCGGAGCCCACCGGAAAACAGAAATAGGGGCGGTCTTCATAACAGAGTTGGATGATGATTCGATCTCCAAAACGGGTAAGATGCTGTTTGAATTTGTTGTCCCACATGTAAATGTTGCCAAAGTTGAAGTCGGCGCTTCGGGAATCTTCCATGGCAAAGATCTCATCACACCAAGATTTGTCTTTCAGAGTCAGAGGATGTAGTTCAATCATAATTACCTCATTTATCGGATGCGATGGCATCCAGTTTTCTTCGGATTTCCTTGAGATCCACAAATGTTTCGGGGCGTTTTCCAGCATCCCTCAGCAGAGCGGCGGGATGGTAGATGGCGGTGTATTCAATGCCGTTTCTGGAAAACCATTGCCCGTGCTGACGGGTGATGCGAAATTCCGGATCGATGAGACTGATCGCTGCGATACGTCCGAGACAGACAATGATTCTGGGTGAGAGGATCTCAAGCTGTCGGTCCAGCCAAAGCTTGCACGCTTCCCGTTCTTCAGGATAGGGATCCCGGTTTTTGGGAGGCCGGCATTTGACGATATTACAGATGTATGCTTTGCTGCGGTCCAGACCGATGATCTCCAGCATGATATCCAGAAGCTGACCGGCGGGACCAACAAATGGTTCGCCCTGTAGATCCTCCTGTTCTCCGGGGCCTTCTCCCACGAAAACGAGAGGTGACTCCGGATTACCGACACCAAAGACCACATTGGTCCGTGTTTCTGCAAGACCGCAGTTCTCACACTGCAGGCATTGCTGTTTCAGAGTTTCCATATCCGACATATTACGTTTCCTCATGATCGCCGGCAAGCTGGATCAGCAGCTCCCGTTTGTTATTTTCCGGATGTTCGATGACGTAATCCAGCAGAAACTGCAGCATCTCACCCAGGACAGGTCCGGAATAACCGTGCTCCATGAGATCCTTGCCATCAATGGCAAGGAACTTCAGGGAAAAGCATTCTCCGGAGCGCAGAATGGAAGACACTTCTTTCTGATACTTAGTTCCCTGGAGCCAGTCTGTGATCATGGCAGCGCATTCTACGGAATCTGTGCCGTATTTGCTCAGGGCTTTTTTCCAGCTGATTCGTCCATCCGGAGGATTTGTATCCAGCAGAAGAGAACAGGTGCTGCAGATCTTGATGGTGCGGTTGTCCATGCGAAGAGCATGGAGAAACTGGGAAGCGGACTGGATCCATCCGGCATGCTTCAGCAGATGGCAGAAGCCTGCCCAGCGGATGTGGGCATGCTTCTTCAGTTTTGACAGATCTGTAAAATCTGGAATGGATTTCGTCGTAGTGCAGAATCGGTCCAAAAGATGCATTTCTGCGATTTCATTCAGACGGTCCGTGTGATCGGACTGCAGGATTTTCTGCAGCTCATCACGGATGCGTTCTGCGGCCAGATACTGTGCGCTGGCGGCATTTTTCCGTATGGAGATCTTGGTCAGTTCATCGATGGAAAAATCATAGCGGGCGGAAAAACGCAGTGCCCGGTACATCCGCAGGGCATCCTCATTAAAGCGGATGTCCGGATCGCCGACACAGCGGATGACCCGTCTGTTCAGATCGTCCATTCCGTAAAATGGATCAACCAGATCACCTTCCGAAGATACTGCCATGGCATTGATGGTAAAATCTCTGCGGCTCAGGTCTGTTGTCAGATCAGAGACGAAGGAGACGTTGTCCGGATGGCGGTGATCCTGATACTGATCTTCTTTCCGAAAAGTGGTGACTTCCACTTCGTGATTGCTGACGACGACGGTCACCGTTCCGTGCTGGATCCCGGTAGGTCTTGAACCGGGGAACAGTTCCATGATCTGAGAGGGGAGAGCGCTGGTGCAGATGTCCCAGTCTTGAGGAACAATATCCAGCAACATGTCCCGTACGCATCCGCCTACCAAGAAGGCCTGATGCTCGCGGGACTGCAGTGTACGGAGGATCTGTTTTACGTGTTGCGGTGGATATATCATATAGAACTTCTCCATATCAAGGGAAAGTGAAAAACTTGTAATAAGAGTCATCTGGTATTATAATATCATTGCATTATAATAACATCAAGAATTTAGGGATTTGAGTACAAATGAGTAATTTCAGAAACTATCTATCTCCCGGCCGGAAGGGCCATCTGGTAGGAATCGGTGGTGTTTCCATGGCCCCGCTTGCAGAGGTCCTGTTCAGTATGGGTCTTATCATCACTGGTTCGGATATTTCCGAAAGTGAAAAGGTGCAGCACCTGAAGGGACTTGGAATTCGGATCTATCAGGGACATCATAAAGAAAACATCGAACCCGATACGGAATTCGTTGTCCGTACCGCTGCGGTACATGACGACAATCCGGAAATAATGGAGGCGATTCGCCGCGGGATCCCCGTGTTTGAGCGGGCCGAAGGCTGGGGCGCCATCATGCAGGATTACGAGAACTCCGTCTGTATCGCCGGCACTCACGGTAAGACCACGACGACTTCCATGTGTACCCATATTCTTATGGCTGCAGAAAAAGATCCTACGGTCATGATCGGCGGAACTCTTCCTTTGCTGGATTCTTCCGGATACCGGGTGGGCAAGAATGAAGCTATCGTTCTGGAATCCTGTGAATATTACAATTCATTTTTGAATTTCTTCCCCACTATCGCGGTGATTACCAATGTGGAAGAGGATCATCTGGACTTTTTCAAAGATCTGGATGATATCAAGGCATCTTTCCGCAAGTTTGCACAGCTGGTCCCCAAGGAGAACGGTTATGTAGTCTATAACATCGATGATGCCAATACCTGTGAAGTGGTGGAAGGAATTGAACGGCATCTCTTCAGTTACGGTATGAGTGACAAGGCGGACGTGTATCCTGCCAACATCCAGTGCATCGGTGCCACGACAAAGTTTGATATCATGTTCCGCGGAAAGACATTCACCAGTGTTACCCTGCACGTGCCCGGAAATCATAATGTGTCCAACGCACTGGCAGCGACGGCGGCTTCCATATGCCTTGGCATCAAACCGACGGCTGTCTCCTACGGACTTGCCGGATTCAATGGTGCAGGACGGCGATTTGAATTCAAGGGTAAATACAACGGCGCGGATATCTATGATGATTATGCTCACCATCCCAGCGAACTCAAGGCACTGCTGGATGCGGTGGAACCATTGGGATATAAACGGATCATTGTTGTGTTCCAGCCCCATACATATACGAGAACGGAAGCGTTGTTTGATGAGTTCATGGAACAGCTGAAGAGACCGGATGTCACTTATCTGGCAGAGATCTATGCTGCCAGAGAGAAGAACACCAAAGGCATCTCTTCCGGCATGTTTGCCGAAAAGCTGGACAATGCGACTTATTTCCCCAATAACAGTGATATTGTCAGGAATCTGCGAGCTGTTGCCCAGCCGGGTGATCTTATCCTCACGGTAGGTGCCGGAGACGTTTTCCGCATTGGGGAAGACTTGCTTGCGCAGAAGTAAAAGAGCGAAACAGAATCGTATCGGTGACCATATGCGTAAATGCCAATGGTCACCTTTTCTTTCTTGCCATCGTGTTGCCCGAATGATAGAATGACAACACGGAAAATTATGTCATTTGGAGAGATTAAATGAGCATTATAAAAGATCTGAATCTGGCTCCTTCCGGTGAGATGAAAATCAAGTGGGTGGAGAACCACATGCCGGTGCTCCGCAGTATCTCGGAAGTGTTTGAAAAAGAGAAACCGTTTGCCGGCCTGAAGATCGCGTTGTCCGTTCATCTGGAGGCGAAAACTGCATATCTTTGCCGCACCATGGAAAAGGGCGGGGCAGAGATGTATGTGACCGGTTCCAATCCCTTATCCACTCAGGATGATGTCGCTGCAGCTTTGGCGGCCGGAGGGATGAACACCTTTGCCATACACGGCTGTTCGAATGAGGAATATGAAGATTGCCTTCGAGAAGTCCTGAAACCGGGCCCCAATATCATTATCGATGACGGAGGAGATCTTGTTCATTTGATCCATACTGAGTTTCGGGATCTGATTCCGGAAATCATCGGAGGATGCGAGGAGACGACTACCGGTGTCCATCGTCTGCGTATGATGGACAAGGCTGGGACATTGGAATTTCCCATGATCCTGGTCAATGATGCCGATTGCAAGCATCTGTTTGATAACCGTTACGGTACCGGACAGTCGGTGTGGGACGGAATCAACCGGACGACCAATCTTATCGTTGCCGGGAAATATGTCGTGGTATCCGGTTACGGATGGTGCGGCAAAGGAGTTTCTTTGCGTGCCAAAGGACTGGGCGCGAAGGTCATTGTGACAGAAACGGATCCGGTACGTGCACTGGAAGCAGTCATGGACGGTTATGAAGTGATGCCTATGGAACAGGCTGCTGCTCTGGGAGATGTGTTCGTTACCGTAACCGGATGTGCGGATATCATTCGCAAAGAGCACTATCCGCTGATGAAAGACGGCGCCATTCTTACCAATGCCGGTCATTTTGATGTGGAAGTGGATATGGTCGGCCTTCGGGAACTGGCAGAGGACTGCTACGAAGCCCGTCACAACATCAATGCCTACGTCATGCCTTCCGGAAAAACGCTGTATGTCATAGCGGAGGGAAGACTTGTTAACATCGCGGCGGGAGACGGACATCCTGCTGAGATCATGGATATGAGCTTTGCCGTTCAGGCGCTGTCTGCCGAGTATCTCGTCAGGCACCGCGGAGACGGACTGAAAGGGCTGATCTCCGTTCCCAGGGAAACGGACGAAAGGGTCGCCAGGATGAAGCTGGCGTCCATGAACATTGCCATTGACAGTCTGTCGGATTATCAGGCTCAATATATCGGAAAATAGTCTGTGTAACAAAGAATAATCAAAGGGAGGTGACTTTTCATGGATGAGATCAAAACCACCATGGTCCAGGAAGTGGACTATGATGCGGAAAGAGATCAGCAGTTTCGGATTCTGAACAAACTGCTTGAAAACCGGCAGATGCGTTCTCTGCAGCTGATCCTGGAAGACATGAACGAGTTCGACGTAGCTGAGTTTTTGTCAGAAATCGATGAGAAGCGCCGGCCGATGGTTTTCCGCATGCTGTCGAAGGAGACGGCAGCGGATGTATTTGCCAACTTTGATGTAGACGATCAGGAAAACATCATCAACTCCATTACGGACTCGGAACTGTCTGTCATCATGGATGAACTCTATATGGACGATGTCGTGGACATGATGGAGGAACTGCCAGCCAATGTGGTCAAGCGTGTCATGCGTGCGGCGAAGCCGGATCATCGGCGACTGATCAACCAGTACCTCAATTATCCGGATAATTCCGCCGGCAGTATCATGACGGCCGAGTTTGTGGATTTAAAGAAGTACATGAACGTCAAGGAATCCATAGCCAGGATCCGTAAGATCGGTGAAGATAAGGAGACAATCTACATCTGTTTCGTCACGACCTCGGACCGCAAGCTGGAGGGTATCGTAACCGTCAAAGATCTGCTTCTTCATGATGATGACATGATCATCGAAGAGATCATGGATACCAATGTGATCTATGCCAATACCACGGACGACCAGGAAGAAGTCTCGGAAAAGATCTCCGACTACGACCTTCTGGCGATTCCGGTTGTGGACCGGGAACGCCGCTTGGTTGGCATTATTACGGTTGACGATGTCATTGACGTTATGGAAGAAGAGGCTACCGAGGACTTCGAAAAAATGGCGGCTATGACGCCATCGGACAAGCCTTATTCCAAGACTCCGGTATGGGAGATCTGGAGGAACCGTATTCCGTGGCTGATGTTCCTGATGATCTCGGCGACATTTACCAGTATGATCATAACCAGTTATGAGGATTCTTTGGCGGCACAGGCCGTGCTGATCAGCTTTATCCCCATGCTGATGGGTACCGGCGGAAACTCCGGCGCACAGGCATCCACGGCAGTGATACGAAGTATTTCGCTGGGTGATGTTGAGCCAAAGGATGCCATCGCAGTCCTGTGGAAAGAATGGCGGGTATCCTTGATGGCCGGCGTGTCACTGGCGACTGTGAATTTCATTAAGATGATTCTGGTGGATCAGATGCTCCTGCATAACGGCGATGTGACTCTGATTGTAGCGGCCACGGTCAGCATCTCCATCATCTTTATCGTTATGTTCGCAAAAGTGGTCGGCAGTCTGTTGCCAATCCTTGCAGAAAAGATCGGTGTTGATCCTGCCGTTATGGCAAACCCGCTGATCTCTACCATTACGGATACTGTTTCGCTGATGATCTATTTCTTCATTGCACGTATCCTTCTACATTTATAACTATCAATCGGGGGAAGAGAAATGAAAAGAATCCTTCCATTACTGCTTTCGCTCTGTATGATCCTTGCACTTGCTGCCTGTGGTCACGGCGATGAGGAGTCCAGTGCTGAAGAGGTGCTGACGGGTACAGTACGCTATATGAATTCGGACCCTGCGCTGCAGGAATCCTGGCAGCGTATTGCGGAAGCATACACTGCGGAACGCGGTGTACCGGTGGAGATCATCTCTTCCGGCACGGAAAACTACATGACCGATCTTAACTATGCGCTCAATAGCGGCTCCGCACCGGTCCTATTTGATGTGCACAGTGCAGCGGAATTCCGGCAAGTGGAACCAATCTGCAAGAATATTACCGGTCAGAAAGTGCTTAATCAGGTTATTACGAACGCCTTTTCTCTGTCGAAAGATTTTGTGTGGAATGCCACAGAGAACTTTGGAGCAGTCGGTTATTCCATTGATTCTTATGGTTTTCTTGTAAACCGTGTCCTCCTGGAAAAGGCCGGATACCATTTTTCGGATCTGAAGGATCTGGCGTCGCTGTCTGCAGCGGCTGCGGATATTCAGTCCCGGGCAGGGGAGCTTGGAATCACCGGTGCATTCTCGGCAGTGGACTCCGCCGTCTTCTGCTCCAATCTCTATAATGCTTGCGCATTTCCAACTCTGGAGTCTGACGGTTATGCGAATCCGCAGTTTCTGGAAGATGTGCCCGGTCAGATGCGGGGACTGATCGATGTGATCACCGCCAATGGTGCCGGCTTGTCTTCATACAACGATCTGAACTCCTTTATCCAGGGCCGAACGGTCTTCTGTCCCGCTACGGTCAGTGATTACTCGGCGGAAATGGAAGCTGGCATCGGATACGAAAACGTGGGCTTTATTCCTCTGTACTGCGGTGTAGGGAAAGAAGAGGACCAGGGGCTGTGCACCAATGCAAACCGTTTCTGGTGTGTAAACGAAAATGCATCCGAAGAAGATCAGAAGGCGGCGCTAGACTTTATCAGCTGGGTTGCTGAAGAGGAAATCTCCAATGATATTCTTGCGGATGAGATGGGGATCTGTACTCCTTTTGTCAACGCAAAAACTCCGCGCAATCCCCTGATTGCCATGATGAACGAATCTCTTGCTACTCGGAAGAATCCCGTGGTCAACTATCTGGATGTGGGATATACCGGATAATACGTCAATATAATAACGGAAGCTGCTGAATGTTTTGTTATTCAGCAGCTCCTTTATTTATGCTTGTATTATTCTCTGGATTCCAATGCGTTCTCCAGATCAAACAGATTGACGTACTCATCATAGGTGCATTTCCGATCAATGATTCCGTCCTCGGTAATCTCAATGACACGGTTTGCTACGGTCTGTACCAACTGATGGTCATGACAGGAGAAAACGATGTTGTGTGGGAAAGCAGCCATTCCGTTGTTCAGTGCCGCGATGCTTTCCAGATCCAGATGATTCGTAGGCTGATCCATCAGGAGGAAGTTGCCGCCGGAGAGCATCAGTTTGGAGAGCATACACCGGACTTTTTCACCACCGGAGAGTACCTTTACATTCTTGTATACATCATCGCCGGAGAAAAGCATGCGTCCGAGGAAAGTCCGAAGATAGCTTTCTTTCTTGTCATCCGAAAACTGGCGCATCCAGTCGATGAGATTGTAGTCACAGTCTTCAAAGTAAGACGAGTTGTCAGAAGGAAAATAGGCATACTCAATGGAAGCGCCCCATTTCACCGAACCGGTGTCCGGTTCTTCTTCACCGGCCAGGATCTTAAAGAGCATGGTGACGGCCAGCTCGTTCCTTCCAATGATGACGATCTTGTCTTCCTTGCCCACAATGAAATTGACGTTGTTGAGAAGCTTGACTCCGTTGACAGTCTTGGAGACATCTGTTACGAACAAACGGTCTTTTCCAGGCTCTCTGTTGGCTTTGAATCCCACCCAAGGATAACGGCGAGAGGAGGCGGGAAGCTCCTCAATGGTGATCTTGTCCAGCAGTTTTCTGCGGGAAGTCGCCTGACGGGATTTGGATCTGTTGGCGGCAAAACGGGCAATGAAGGTCTGCAGTTCCTGTATCTTCTGTTCGGCCTTTTTGTTCTGATCTTTTGTCAGCTTCTGAATGAGCTGGCTGGATTCATACCAGAAATCGTAGTTGCCAACATACATTTTAATTTTTCCGTAATCGATATCCACGATATGAGTACAGATGTTATTCAGGAAATAACGGTCATGGCTGACCACCAGAACGGTACCTTCGTAATCCATCAGGAAGTTTTCCAGCCACACTACACTGGGAAGATCCAGGTTGTTGGTCGGCTCGTCCAGGAGGATTATGTCCGGATTGCCAAACAGTGCCTGTGCCAGAAGGATCTTTACCTTAAGGCGGGGATCCATATCGGCCATCAGAGTGTCATAATATTCTGTGGTGACACCGAGACCCTGCAGCAGTCTTCCGGCGTCGGATTCCGCTTCATATCCACCCAGCTCTGCGAATTCCTCTTCCAGTTCTGCCGCACGCATGCCGTCTTCATCGGAAAAGTCTTCCTTCTCGTAAATGGCATCTTTTTCCTTGCCACAGTCGTAAAGACGCTGATTCCCCATAATGACTGTATCCATAACGGTATAGTCGTTGTAGAGGGCCTGATTCTGTTTCAGTACAGACATTCGGGCTTTGCTGTCGATGAAAACATGACCGGATGTAGGCTCGAGCTCTCCGGAGAGGATTTTTATAAAAGTTGATTTTCCGGCGCCATTGGCACCGATGATCCCATAGCAGTTGCCTGGATTGAACTGAAGATCGACACGGCTGAAGAGTGTCGTGCCGGAAAACTGCATGGTCAAATCGTCTATTGTAATCATGGTTTGCTCCCTGTGTTCGTAGTTGTGCACTAATATAACATAATCCTGCGGAATCTGTACAGTAAAAGAAATGCTGCCGGCAATTTGTGCCGGCAGCAGGATGGGTTTTATGTGATTCACGGACGGTATACGAAGGAGGAATCGATATCCGAGAGCTTTCGGGCTCCGCACATGGTCATCGTATCCACCAGTTCGTTATAGATTTTATCCAGATAGACGTTCAGTCCTTCCGCGCCTTCCGCATAGATGGCAGGAATGACGGGCCGGCCGATGAGAACCGCGTCTGCACCCAATGCTAATGCTTTGAAAACATCCACACCGCTGCGGATTCCGCCGTCTACGAAGATAGTGATCTGGCCACCCACTGCATCGGCAATAGAGGGGAGAACTTCCGCCGTGGAAGGACAATCGCCCTGCACTCGTCCACCGTGGTTGGATACCACGATTGCGGAAGCACCGGCTTCTACGGCTTTTTTCGCCCCATTTGGCGTCATGATCCCCTTTACGATAAAGGGCTTGTTTGCATACTCGATAATCTCTTTCAGTTCAGCAACGGATTTGCTTCCTGCGTTGGGATTGTATTTTTTCAGGAAAGGAAGACCAGCGCCGTCAACGTCCATTGCTACGGCAAAGGGCTCATGCTGGCGAAGATAATCCAGTTTTTCGAATACAAATTCCTTGTTCCATGGTTTGATGGTGGGGATGCCGATTCCGTCTGCAGCAGCCATATCGCGGGCGGCACTTTCCATGACATCCGGATCCATCCCGTCACCAGCCATGGCACATACGCCGTATTCCTTTGCGGCCGGGATCAGGATACTGTTATAGCTCTGGTCAGTGTGTTTCTCGCCATAGTGGAGTTTCAGTCCTCCCAGAGGCGCGATGAATACCGGCATCTTGAATGTCTTGCCGAAGACATCAAACGAGGTGTCGATCGGACCGTTCTCCACCAACGTGTCCATGTTAACGAAAACCTCCTGCCACTTGTTGTAGTTTCGCGCAGCAGTGTTGCCGGGATATTTGCAACCCGGCCCCGGCAGAGTGTTGCCACAGGCAAGCCCGTTACATACAGGACATGCTTTGCAGAATGGGCCGATGCAGTCTTTTGCTTCTTTCAGAATTTCTGAATATGTCATGTTAATCAACCATTCCAGCCGCTTTGCGTCTGGCACAAATAGGAATGAAAGATGTGCACATAAGCGGCTACCTTTCTTATAAA
>CAJOQP010000107.1 GCA_905236515.1 uncultured Oscillospiraceae bacterium
AGTTCTCCGTCATCCACATCCACAATGATGGTGGAGCCGGCTTTCAGATCGCCTTCCAGAATTTTTCGGGCGACGAGAGTTTCCACGGAGCTCTGCAGATAACGCTTCAGCGGACGGGCACCGTAAATGGGATCAAAGCCCCGGTCAATCACCAGCTGTTTTGCCGCATCGGTGATATCCAGACTTAGGGTACGATCCGCAAGGCGGTTCCGGAGAGATGCCACCAGGTTGTCGATGATTCCGGTAAGATTTTCCTTCGTGAGAGGACGGAACATGATGATTTCATCCAGTCGGTTGAGGAATTCCGGACGGAAAGCCCGCTTCAGTTCGGCCTGGACCATGTCCCTCGCCGATTCGGAAATCTCACCGTCATCTGTGATCCCATCCAGCAGATACTGGCTGCCCAGATTGCTGGTGAGGATGATGATGGTGTTTTTAAAGTCTACGGTCCGTCCCTGAGAATCGGTGATTCGTCCGTCATCCAGGATCTGAAGAAGGATGTTGAACACATCGGGATGTGCTTTTTCCACTTCATCAAACAGGATGACCGAGTAAGGCTTCCGGCGAACTGCTTCCGTCAGCTGGCCGCCCTCATCATAACCGACATATCCCGGAGGGGCTCCGATGAGACGCGAGACGGAGAATTTCTCCATGTACTCGGTCATGTCGATGCGGACCATGTTATGTTCATCGTCGAACAGACACTCGGCAAGGCTTTTCGCCAGCTCTGTCTTACCCACGCCGGTGGGACCGAGGAACATGAAGGAACCGATGGGACGATTGGGGTCGGAGATGCCGGCACGGGAACGGAGGATCGCTTCCGTGACGCGCTGGACGGCCTCGTCCTGGCCGATGACACGTTTGTGGATCGTCTCATCCAGATGCAGCAGTTTCTGCCGCTCGCCTTCCACCAGACGGGAGACCGGAATTCCGGTCCATTTGGCGACGATGGATGCGATCTCATCTTCCGTGACGGTGTCGTGGACCATCGTGTCCGCCTTGCGGTCCTCGCTGCGGCGTTCTGCGTCTTCCAGTTTGCTCTCCAGTGCGGGGAGATCCGAGTATTTCAGTTTTGCAGCGGTCTCATAATCGAAACTCTGCTGGGCATTTTCAATCTCTGCATGGATTCGTTCCAGATCTGCTTTCAGCTGCTTGACTTCGTCTACGCTGTTCTTTTCTTCTTCCCAGCGGGATTTCATCGCATTGAAGGAGTCTTTCAGATTGGCAAGTTCTTCCGTCAGTTTGGCCAGACGGTCCTTGGACAGCTGATCATCTTCCCGTTTAAGGGCCATTTCTTCGATCTCCAGCTGCATGATCTTACGGCGAAGATCATCCATCTCTGCCGGCATGGAATCCATTTCCGTGCGGATCAGAGCACAGGCTTCATCCACCAGGTCGATTGCCTTGTCGGGAAGGAACCGGTCAGTGATGTATCGGTTGGAGAGCGTTGCGGCAGCAACCAGCGCATTATCGTGGATCCGAACGCCGTGATAGACTTCATAGCGCTCTTTCAGTCCGCGAAGAATGGAAATAGTGTCTTCCACGGTCGGTTCATCCACCATGACTGGCTGGAACCGACGCTCCAGAGCGGCGTCTTTTTCAATATATTTATGATACTCATCCAGAGTGGTGGCACCGATGCAGTGCAGTTCCCCGCGTGCCAGCATAGGCTTGAGCAGGTTGCCGGCATCCATGCTGCCCTCGGTCTTTCCAGCTCCCACGATGGTGTGAAGCTCATCGATGAACAGGATGATCCCGCCCTCGGATTTTTTGATCTCTTCCAGTACGGCTTTCAGACGCTCTTCAAATTCACCGCGGTATTTGGCGCCGGCAATGAGCGCTCCCATATCCAGAGAGAAAATAGTCTTGTCTTTCAGTCCTTCAGGAACATCGCCGCGGACAATCCGCTGGGCAAGCCCTTCCGCGATGGCGGTCTTTCCGACACCCGGTTCTCCTATGAGGACCGGATTGTTTTTGGTCTTGCGGGAGAGGATACGGATCACATTCCGGATCTCGGAATCTCTTCCGATCACCGGGTCCATTTCATTTTCACGTGCGCGTTTTACCAGATCCGTGCCGTATTTTGTCAGGGCGTCGTAGGTACCTTCCGGATTGTCACTGGTCACCGGACCGCTTCGAACCTTGGAAAGTTCGTTGACAAATCCGTTTTTGGTGATTCCGTGATCGGCAAAGATCTTCTTGATCTCCGGTGTGTTGTTCGCAAAAATGCCGATCATGATATGTTCTACGGACAGATATTCGTCCCCCATGCTCTTTGCGGATTTCTCTGCGGCCTTCAGGACGCGGTCGGCTTCCGGAGAGAGGTAGACCTGAGTATTGGAACCGCCGACTTTAGGCAGCTTGGAGATGGCAAGATCCAGTTCACCCAGAAGCTTGTTGCAGTCAACGCCCATCCTGCTGAAGATGGAGGGGATCAGCCCGCCGTCCTGATCGACGAGGGCATAGAGCAGATGTTCCGGAGTGATGTACTGGTTCTGATTCTCCTCCGCCATGTTCTGTGCGGTCTGGATCATCTCAACCGTTTTTTGTGTGAAGTTGTTTGCGTTCATAAAAACACACTCCTTTCTTTCGAGGGGATTGTTATATCAGATGAGAATTTTCTGTGTATTCATCAGTGCATAATACTGACGTTCGATATCGGAGGCGGAGACCCGACCGTTCAGATATGCCTTCATGAGAGAATCAAAGGTCTGAATGTAATCCGACAGTACGGAAGCCAGGTCATCGGAGGAGCACTCTTTCTGAGGCATGGCAATACTGCGGACGAACTTCCCGTCATACAGGGCATAGTCGATGGTCTGTCCACCCAGAAGGGGAGCCAGATCCCGGTCTTCCACGTGTTTCCAGATCCGGAAGAACTCCGTCATGGACTGGATCAGAGCAGCAGACTGAGTGCGGAAGATCACGGATAGTTCTCCAATGGAGGATTCCGCATTCCGGTACAGTTCCACTTCATATTTCACGGTGGGACGATACTTGTATTCCAGGCTGGATTTCAGCGACATGGTAAAGTTGTTGGGAGAGAAGAACGGAACCAGTTCCCGGGAAGGAAGGACCAGCTGTTCTATTGCGGAAAAGATGTCGTTGATCCGCCGCTCCGGTGTAACCATATTCACGTATTCCGCCAGGATCTGATTAATGAGATTGGAACGATTCGTTCCCAGTTTATGCGCAAGAAGGTCCACTTCGTGGACTACGTCTTCCGACAACATCAGACTGTAAAGGGTCTTTTTCATAGCGCGCTCATCTCCTTTTTCGTTTACACCCTGATAGTAGCATCACTCGCAAACTTTGTCAATTAATTTATATAAAAAAATAAACAAATTATATTTGAAAAAGGAAATTTTTTGTATGCTCAAGAAGCTTGGACAGTTGTTTTTCCAAGGTGGTAAAACAGCGCAGTTTTATGAGACCGCTCTTTACCATTCCGGGACGTGCTGCGGTGGACTGCATCACGTCATATACCGGAGGCAGCGGAAGCTTCGAAGACGATGATCGTCGGATTTGCGGATATGTTCACGCCGTCGATCCTGGCGGCAGGCAGTATTGCCAGCCCCATGACGAGATTCATTGTTGCGGTTTCCTCTGTGACCCAGCTGATCTATCTTTCGGAAGTAGGCGGCCTGATCCTCGGCTCTAAGATCCCGGTCAATATCGGTGAACTGTTCCTCCTGTTTCTGGAGCGGACGATTATCGGTCTTCTGATCGTATGCCCCATCGCTCATTTGATATTCTGACGTGAATGAAAAGACAGCGGTCAATGGTTTTGTGCCATTGACCGCTGTCTTTTCTATATGTCTCACAGTAGCGCGGATAGATTGCTTTCCTTAATGATCCGTGAGACTGCTTCCGCTTTGTTCAATGCGAAAAGATGAATACCGTCCACCCCGAGGGAAAGATATTCGTTTACCTGAGCGATGGTATATTGAATCCCTTCCTCCATGAAAGACGCTTTCTTTCGCCGGATTTCTTCCTCGGATTCTCCCGGGGTGAAGACATTGGGAAAGATCCAGTTCCGTGAGATGATCTCACAAAGAGCCCGTGGCATCACGCATGCATTGTGGCTCAGTGCCATGTTGATGGTGGCTGCACTGTCCAGAACAGGCATGACGCCGACGTCAACGGGAAGGGTGATGCCTGCGGCTCGGATCGCATCATACCACCATTTAAACTGATCCATATCCCAGCAGAGCTGAGTGATGATATAGTCTGCGCCAAGATCCTGCTTCTGCTTCAGGTACTCTATGTCAGACTGGATGCTGCGGCACTGGATATGCCCCTCGGGATTTCCCGCCACCGCTATAGTGAATCGCTCTCCGAATTCTCTGCGGATCAGTTCCACCAGTTCCGTGGCATATCGGAGATCGTTATCACCGGCAACATAGCCCAGCGGGATATCGCCACGCAATGCCAGTACGTGATTGATTCCGCAGTCCAGATAAGATTGCAGTTTGCTGCGAACGGTGTCCGGCGTGTTGCCGATACACGTAAAATGTGTGACCGGAATCGTGCGGCCGTCTGTCTGGATCCTGGACAGAACCTCCAGATTTCTGGAGGCATTGCTTCCTCCAACACGATAGGTACAGGAGATATAGTCTGGATTTACC
>CAJOQP010000108.1 GCA_905236515.1 uncultured Oscillospiraceae bacterium
AGCAGCAATAACCATGATTGCGCCGTCCATCTGAGCAGCACCAGTGATCATGTTCTTGATGTAGTCAGCGTGACCCGGGCAGTCAACATGTGCATAGTGACGCTTCTCAGTCTGATACTCAACGTGTGCGGTATTGATGGTGATACCACGCTCTCTCTCTTCCGGAGCTTTATCAATGGAAGAATAGTCAGTGTACTCAGCGCCGCCGGACAGAGCAAGATACTTGGTGATAGCAGCAGTCAGAGTGGTCTTACCATGGTCGATATGGCCAATGGTACCAATGTTTACATGGGGTTTGTTTCTTTCAAACACTTGTTTTGCCATTTTTCAATCCTCCTAAAAAATGTGACTTTCGTGTTAATACAATTCTAAAATAACGCTATCTTCAATCCGCCTTTTTGCGGTTAGAGATAAGTGATTCCTGCAGACCTTTCGGAAGCTCAAAATAGTGGCTGGGTTCCATGCTGTATGTAGCACGGCCCTGCGTTTTGCTTCTCAGATCGGTTGCATATCCAAACATGGTGGACAGAGGCACATTCGCAATGACCTCGCTGGCTCCATTTTCAATGTTGGAACCGGAGATCTGTCCACGTCTTGCATTGATATCACCCATCACATCGCCCATGTATTCTTCTGGAGCGGTGACGACGACCTTCATAATTGGCTCGAGCAAAGTAGGATCGGCCTTGGCCATTGCCTCTTTGAATGCCATAGATCCGGCAATTTTAAATGCCATCTCAGAAGAGTCAACTTCATGATAGGATCCATCAAACAGCGTTACCTTGACATCAACAACAGGATATCCGGCAACAGTACCAGAATGCATGGCACCCTGAATGCCCTGGTCGACGGCAGGTATATATTCTTTGGGAATGGCACCGCCAGTGATGGCGTTGACAAACTCATAACCTTTTCCGGTTTCATTCGGCTCGATACGGATCTTAACATGACCGTACTGACCTTTACCACCAGACTGACGAGCATACTTGGTATCCTGCTCAACACTGCGGCGGATCGTCTCTTTATAAGAGACCTGGGGCTTACCTACATTGGCTTCTACCTTGAACTCACGCAGCAGACGGTCCACGATAATCTCCAGATGGAGTTCGCCCATACCGGCAATGATCGTCTGACCTGTCTCCTCATCCGTGTAAGTCTTAAAGGTAGGATCTTCCTCTGCAAGCTTTGCAAGAGCAATACCCATCTTCTCCTGACCGGCGCGGGTCTTCGGTTCGATGGCCACGCGGATAACCGGTTCCGGGAATTCCATGGATTCCAGAATAATGGGGTGTTTCTCTTCGCACAGAGTATCACCTGTTGTAGTATTTTTCAAGCCTACAGCTGCCGCAATATCTCCGGTATAGACCTGATCCAGATCCTCACGATGATTTGCATGCATCAACAGGATTCTTCCGATACGCTCACGATGACCTTTTGTGGAGTTGAGAACAGAGGAACCGGTAGATAAAGTACCGGAATAGACACGCATAAAGCTGAGTCTTCCAACATACGGGTCCGTCATGATCTTAAAGGCAAGTGCTGCAAAAGGATCATCATCGCTGGGATGACGCTCAATCTCAGCATCATCGGACGGATTCGTGCCTTTTACAGCCGGGATATCCAGCGGAGAAGGCATAAAGTCCACGATAGCGTCAAGCAGCTTCTGTACACCTTTATTCTTATAAGAAGTTCCGCAGGTAACAGGAACCAGTTCATTGGATACTGTTGCTTCGCGAATAGTCTTCTTGATCATATCGACCGGGATCTCTTTCCCCTCAAGGTACAGTTCCATGATCTCGTCGTTGAACATAGACACCGCATCGATCAGCTTCTCACGATATTCGTTTGCAAGATCCATCATATCGGCAGGGATTTCTTCCTCACGGAAGTCTTTTCCAAGATCATCATAGTAGATCTCGGCCTTCATCTCCACCAGATCGATGATTCCCTTAAACGATTCTTCTACACCGATAGGCAGCTGAATCGCTACAGCGTTACATTTAAGGCGATCATAAATCATATCCATGACATGATAGAAATCAGCGCCCATGACATCCATTTTATTAATGTAAATCATACGCGGGACACTGTAATGATCCGCCTGTCTCCAAACTGTCTCAGACTGAGGCTCCACACCGCCCTTTGCAGCCAGAACCGTGACACATCCGTCAAGGACACGCAGGGAACGTTCAACTTCTACCGTGAAGTCAACGTGACCCGGGGTGTCAATGATGTTGATGCGGCATCCGTTCCAGTGGCAGGTAGTAGCTGCGGATGTGATCGTGATACCTCTCTCCTGTTCCTGTTCCATGTAGTCCATGGTAGCAGTACCGTCGTGAGTCTCACCCAGTTTGTAGTTTACACCTGTGTAAAACAGAATACGCTCCGTGGTAGTGGTCTTACCGGCATCAATGTGAGCCATGATACCAATATTTCTAGTATTTTCCAGTGAAAATTGTCTTGGCATAAATTAACACTCCAAGTAAGATTACCAGCGGAAATGTGCAAATGCTTTGTTGGATTCAGCCATCTTGTGAGTATCTTCACGTTTCTTGACTGCTGCGCCAAGGTTGTTGTCTGCATCCATAATCTCATTTGCAAGACGTTCACTCATGGTCTTTTCACTGCGTTTTCTGGCATAGCCAACGAGCCAGCGAAGACCAAGAGTAGTGCGGCGTTCCGGTCGAACTTCGATAGGAACCTGATAAGTAGCACCACCAACACGACGAGCCTTAACTTCAAGGCTGGGCATGATGTTATCCATAGCGGTGGTGAATGCTTCAATAGGATCGTTGCCAGTCTTGTCCTTGATGATATTGAATGCATCATAGACAACCTTCTGAGCAACACCCTTCTTGCCGTCGAGCATAACAGTGTTGATCAAACGAGTAACCAGCACACTGTTGTACATAGGATCCGGCAAGATCTCTCTCTTGGGAACATTACCTCTTCTGGGCACTTAGCTTCCCTCCTTCATTATAAAATGATTTCATCGGTACTCGCGAAATACGAGGATTCCGCGTTGCGCCCTGGCAGTTCCCTTTATTATTAATAAGGAAAACAACAGGGCTCTACTGTTGGTAATTATTTCTTACCAGCTTTCGGTCTCTTGGCGCCGTATTTACTACGGGACTGCATACGGCCTTCAACACCCTGAGTATCCAGAGAACCACGAATGATGTGGTAACGGACACCGGGAAGATCCTTTACACGACCGCCACGGATCATAACGACGGAGTGCTCCTGAAGGTTATGGCCGACACCGGGAATGTAAGCAGTTACTTCGTAGCCGTTTGTAAGACGCACACGAGCGATTTTTCTAAGTGCGGAGTTCGGCTTTTTAGGAGTGGAAGTACGTACAGCAGTACATACGCCTCTCTTCTGGGGACTGCTAAGATCAGTTTCACAGTTCTTCAGGGTGTTCAGACCCTTCTGAAGAGCCGGAGAATTGGACTTGTCAGTCGACTGAGCTCTGCCCTTTCTTACCAACTGGTTAAAAGTAGGCATTGTTTTCCTCCTTTCCTCAAAAAATAGCACTGAAAAACACTGAAAATAATCGGTTTTTCAAGTGGCAAAATATAACTGGACATAATTAGCCCATGCAAAAATGGATTTTAGCATAATTAACAAATTGCGTCAAGATTTTTTTGCAGAATAGCAAAAATTACTTTTCCAGTTCAAATCTGGCAGTTTTAACTCATTTTTGTAAAAAAACAGGACGGAACGGGATATAAAACATCCCGATTCCATCCTGTTTCTCAATTAGGATTACAGTGCGTTGGTCTTATTCACAAGGGCAGAAAGATCAACGTAATCTTCCGTAAATACTTCTTCCTCATTGGTTCTGGCATCGAAGGAACGATACATATCAAGACCAGTACCGGCAGGAATCAGTTTACCGATAATAACATTCTCTTTCAGACCGACAAGATGATCGACCTTACCCTTGATAGCAGCATCGGTCAAAACCTTGGTGGTCTCCTGGAACGATGCAGCAGACAGGAAGCTGTCGGTTGCAAGAGATGCCTTGGTGATACCCATAAGAAGCTGAGTATAGGTGGCAAGTTCCAGTCCCTCTTCCCCATTGCTGATCCGTTCTTTCACACGACGGTTCTCCGCTTTCAGTTCGGAGATGTCCACCGTGGAACCCTCCAGCAGATTGGTGGAGCCAGGGTTCTCAACACGAACTTTACGCATCATCTGACGAACGATAACTTCAATATGCTTATCGTTCAGTTCAACGCCCTGCTGACGATAGACCTTCTGAACTTCCTGAGTGATGTATGCACGTACGCCGGGTCTGCCGAACTCGTCCTCGTTGATACCGCGGATACGAAGTACATCATGGGGATTCAGAGCGCCCGCGGTCAGTTCCTGACCTTTTTCAACATGGTCGCCGGCATGTACCAGAAGACCAGCAGAATGAGGAACATTGAAGGTGAATGCTTCGCCGTCGGTATCGCTGACGACGGTGACGGCATGCATGACGCCCTTCTTGGCCTCTTCAATGGACACAACACCACTGACTTCAGATAGTATTGCCATCTTCTTCGGTTTACGTGCCTCAAACAGTTCTTCCACTCGTGGAAGACCCTGCGTGATATCCTCGCCGGCAACACCGCCGGTATGGAACGTACGCATCGTAAGCTGAGTACCAGGTTCACCGATGGACTGGGCGGCGATAACACCAACGGCTTCGCCGGAATTGACCGGACGTCCCAGTGCAAGGTTGATACCATAGCATTTGGCGCAGACACCGCTCTTGGCCTCGCAGGAAAGTACGCTGCGAACAAAGACCTTGTTCAGGCCGTGTGCTTCAAGAACATCCGCATCTTCCTCACGGAACATATGATTGGAATCGAACAGAACTTCTCCGGTCTTGGGATCAGTGACATCTTCCACCGGATAACGGCCATGGATGCTTACGCCGAAGGACTGAACTTCCTGTCCGCGGTCATAAACGGCAGATGCCCAGACACCATCCGTGGTTCCGCAGTCATCCTCACGGATGATAACATCCTGGCTGACGTCTACCATTCGACGAGTCAGATAACCGGAGTCAGCGGTACGAAGTGCGGTATCGGCCAAGCCTTTACGTGCGCCTCTGGAAGACGTGAAGTATTCCAGAACGGTAAGGCCTTCACGGTAGTTTGCCTTAATTGGGATCTCGATGGTCTTACCGGAAGTGTTCGCGATAAGTCCACGCATACCGGCCAGCTGACGGATCTGAGCCATGGAGCCTCGAGCACCGGAATCGGCCATCATGTAGATGGGGTTATAGCGGTCAAGGTTCTCCTGCAGTGCTGCAGTAACATCCTTCGTGGTCTGTTCCCACTGGCTGACAACCAGACGATAACGTTCATCATCGGTAATAAATCCGCGCTTGAACTGTTTTTCAATCTGAATGACCTGTTTCTCAGCATCATTGATCAGATTCCGTTTTGCTTCCGGAACCGTCATATCGAAGATGGAGATGGTGATTGCAGCCTTAGTGGAGTATTTATATCCCATTGCCTTGACATTATCAAGAACCTCTGCAGAAATGGTGAAACCATGTTTCTTGATGCAGCGGTCAATGATATTGCCCAGCTGTTTCTTGCCGACCTGGAAGCTGATCTCATGGTCAAACATGTGTTCCGGATCGGTACGATCCACATATCCCAAATCCTGAGGAATGGGTTCATTATAAATGATACGTCCAACCGTAGTGGTGATAATTGCTTTCCGCTCTACACCGTCGATAGTTTTGGTAACACGCAGACGGATGGGAGCATGAAGTCCGACAAAGCCTTCGTTGTAGGCCATGATTGCTTCGTTGGAATCACGGTAGCAGAGAACGGGGCTGTAAGTAGCCGGGGTCTTCCCTTCAGCCTCAGCCTGCTCATTTGCAGCGTTGAACTCATCACCATCGATGATCACGCCGGCTTCCAGACCTGTATCACCAGGATCCTTGACGATAACAGTCTCCGCACCTTTTTCTGCCTTGCCGATGCGAAGCATAGTCAGGTAGTAGGAACCGAGGATCATATCCTGGGTCGGAACTGTTACAGGATGACCGTCCTGAGGACGCAGCAGGTTGTTAGCCGAAAGCATCAGGATACGGGCTTCTGCCTGCGCTTCTGCGCTCAAAGGAACGTGAATAGCCATCTGGTCGCCGTCAAAGTCTGCGTTGTACGGAGTACATACCAGCGGATGCAGGCGAAGTGCTCTGCCTTCAACAAGGATCGGTTCAAATGCCTGAATGCCGAGACGGTGAAGCGTAGGTGCACGGTTCAGCAGTACCGGGTGCTCTTTGATGACAAATTCCAGAGCATCCCAGACTTCGGTACGCTGTTTATCCACCATTTTCTTGGCACTCTTGATGTTGTTGGCAATGCCGTCCTGAACCAGTTTCTTCATTACGAACGGACGGAACAGCTCAATGGCCATTTCCTTGGGAACACCGCACTGATAGATCTTCAGATCCGGTCCGACAACGATAACGGAACGTCCGGAATAGTCAACACGTTTGCCCAGAAGGTTCTGACGGAAACGTCCCTGCTTACCTTTCAGCATATCGGAAAGGGATTTCAGGGCTCTGGAGTTTGCTCCAGTTACTGCTCTGCCGCGACGACCGTTGTCGATCAGAGAGTCCACAGCTTCCTGAAGCATACGCTTCTCATTACGAACAATGATGTCAGGTGCGTTCAGCTGCAGAAGTCTTTTCAGACGGTTATTGCGGTTGATAACACGACGATAGAGATCGTTCAGATCGGAAGTAGCAAATCTGCCGCCGTCCAGCTGAACCATAGGACGCAGTTCAGGAGGAATAACCGGAAGGACATCGATGATCATCCATTCGGGGCGGTTTCCGGACTGACGGAAAGCGTCCACAACTTCGATACGTTTGAGGATCTTGGCCTTCTTCTGACCGGAAGCTTTTTCCAGCTCTTCGCGCAGCTGAACGGAAAGTGCTTCACAATCCACCTGCTCCAGAAGCTTTTTGATCGCTTCGGCACCCATACCGGCTTCAAAATCATCTTCGTATTTTTCTTTCATGTCCCGATATTCCTTCTCAGTGAGAAGCTGATTCTTCTCAAGAGGAGTGAAGCCGGGATCGATGACAATATAGTTTGCAAAGTACAGAACCTTTTCCAGCATTCTCGGAGTGAGATCCAGAATCAGGCCCATGCGG
>CAJOQP010000109.1 GCA_905236515.1 uncultured Oscillospiraceae bacterium
ATCCATCGCGCACGTAATGTGGCAGCACCGAAAAATGCCCAGCGTTTTCCGGTGAAAACACCCTGCAAGATCGATGGAGTGTGTCATGACTGCTCCTCACCGGACCGCATCTGCAACGGCATGCTGATCCTGTGGGGCCCCATGACCGGAACAACAACGGAAATAATCCTTATTGATGAGGATCTTGGATATTAAGGAGGAAAATACAATGGATATTCGAGAATTCAAGGCCGGTGACATCGTTCGTCATTTCAAACGCGAGACCACTGATGACCCGGACAAATATCTTTACATGATCATCGGACCGGCGACTCACACGGAGACCGGGGAGGAACTGATGGTCTACCAGGCTCTATATGGAGACTATGATTTTTATGCCCGTCCATACGACATGTTCATGAGCGAAGTGGACCGGGAAAAATATCCGGAGATTCAGCAGAAATACCGTTTCGAACTGGAAGAGGCAGCTGAAGACTACGAATGAAAAAAAGACCCGCATGTGATGTGTGTCCAGGATGTAATTCCTGGTACCTATCAAAGCGGGTCTTTTCCTTATTCTTCTGGCTCTTCGTTCTTCCCGTCCCACACCACATGGACCGGATTGTACCGTTCCGCGTTCAGTGACGGGGCATAATCGTCCAGCATTCTTTTTCGATATTTCAGATCCGTATACTCTGCGATCCACGACATATACAGCATATCGTAGGCGCCGCCGACCATTCCCACCACAGGCAGGCTCTGTACAAACTTGCTGGCAAGGATCTCGGCAGAAATCGCCTGTGACGTGAGCTTCACCTCATTTTCCAGACTGGTGTTCACGGGGATCTGTCCCGTTTTCATAAAACGGTTGGCTTTCTCATTGAGATCTTCCAGTTCCCTTCCGAACACGAAGGCTCCGCGGATCAGCAGCAGGATGAAATACTTCTCTTCATCCGTATCATAATGATAACCGTAATTCAATGCCCGGGTACACACGTCACGCATAATCATTCCGGCAAATACGGGAACATCCGGGAGTCCAATTCCCAGAACACCAAGACCGACACCGGACACGCCGGAGAGAATCATTCCTCTCATGCTGTCCTTGGTCGCTTCCCTGGAGATGTTTTGAATGGAGGATGTATCCCGAAGGATCTGGGCATGATGGATGTTCTCTTCCCATCGGTTTTCGATCCCTCTGCGGTTGATCGTCCGCTCCACCGCGGGCATCCCCCGGTCAAAGATCACCTGGAACGCCTTGCAGAACGCTTCATTCAGTTTTGACTGGATCTCTTTTGGGACCCGGTCCTCTGCCAGCGCATTGAGCAGCGTGGTCTTTCTTTTTGCCCGTTTCCTCAGATAGTCTTTTTCCTTCTGCTCTGCCCTTTTCAGTTCACAGATGTAACTTGAATTATCTGCATTCATAATAGGTCGCCAATTCTTCTCTTGACATACTCTTCCAGAAATTCCACAGTTCCTTCCACACCGAGACGGGTGCTGTTGATGGTCAGATCGTAGTTTCTGGAATCTCCCCATTTTCCATCCGAATAATAGTTGTGATAAGCTTTTCTCTTCTTATCTGTGGCGCGGATCATTTTCTGTGCCTCCGAATGGGAAACATGCTTGCGTGCCATAATGCGGGAGATACGCGCATCCATATCACCAAGCACAAACAGGCGGATCAGTCCGTCATACTTGGAAAGAACAGTCTCTCCGCAGCGTCCGATAAGGACGAAAGACTCGCCGCTTTCCGCGATATCGCGGATCATCTGAAACTGCATTTCTGCCACTGCTTCCTCAATGGACGTGCTGTAGCCGCGAACGGTACGGTTCATGAGAATACGGGACGGCTTTTCATCATATTTCGTCAGCATCTCCTCTTCGACGCCCTTTTTCTCGGACAGATTCTGAATGATCTCGGCATCATAGAATCCGATGCCCAGTTTCTCAGCCAGCATTTCTCCGATAACATGTCCGCCGCTTCCGAATTCTCTTCCGATGGTAATAATCAATTGTTTCTCAGCCATAATCAA
>CAJOQP010000110.1 GCA_905236515.1 uncultured Oscillospiraceae bacterium
ATCCCCATTCCCGGCGGGGGATATGCCAATGCCGGGGACATCGTGATCCTCATCACCGCCTTCCTGCTGGGACCGCTGCCGGCGGCCCCTGCTATGCGCAAGGCAAGACCCTATACCGCCCTGCGGAGGACAGGATACTATTTGTAATAACAAACAGGAGTACAATATCAAAAATGAGCGATGCAAAAGAAATCCGTTTTTTCGTGGAACAGGAAGTTCTGGATGCCGGCGTGAAGATCGTCTTTGCGGTAATGGAAGGCATCGATAACCGTCAGATCGATCCCCGCTGGACCGAGGAGCGGCAGGCGCGGATCCGGGTCCTGACAGAGAAGTATCGGGATCTGGATGTCCATGAAGATGCAGTGCTGGAAGGATTTAATCTCCTTCATGATCACACTGGAGTCAAACGAAGAAAAAATATCCCTGCCAGTGAAAATCTCATCCGTCTGTTAAAGAAAAACGGCGATGTGTTTTTTATCAATACAGCAGTGGATATCTATAATATCATTTCCATGGAGACGAAGCTGGCGCTGGGAGCCCATGATATCGACCGGGTGGACGGAAACGTCACCCTGCGCTTTACGGATGGGTCGGAGCGGTTCCAGCCTATCGGACAGCCGGAGCCGATCCCCATCAGTCCCCATGAATACAGTTACTGCGACGACAATAATGAAGTGCTGTGCCGTCTTGAGATCCGGCAAGTGGAAAAGACCAAGGTAGACGAACAGTCATCCAATATTTTCTACATCGTACAGGGAAACGAGGCAGTGTCCCAAGAGGAACTTCTCCATTGCGCCGACCAGATCATCTGCCAGACATCGGAGCATTGCGGCGGAACCGGTTATGTCGTGCTCCCTGAAGTTGTTTGATAGTTCTCAAAATGGTATATCGTCAAAAAACTGCCGGGGACCGACTGTTTTTCTAATCATGAATAAATCCAAGTTTAATATGAGTAATATGGCGAACTGCTCAGCCATAAATGACTGAGTTTCTTGCAAAGAGGCGGAGTCTGGAGTATAATCCATCCCTAAAGTCCGGCCGTGATCCAGAGGCCCCAACTGACAAGGAGAATCGTCCATGCAGACACTCGTACATCTTGTATTACTGTTTTTTGCCTATTCCATCGTGGGATGGATCATCGAAGTGACCGGGAAATACTTTCAGTATCACCGGTTCATCAACCGTGGATTCTTCACAGGACCGTGGCTTCCCATCTACGGTTCCGGATGCGTGCTCATTACCCTCGCCGTGGAGAGCCTGGCAGGAGTGGAATACGGCATCGGGACCACCTTTGCCATCTCCTTCGTGCTGTGCGGCGTACTGGAGTATATGGTGAGCTTCGTCATGGAAAAGCGGTTTCACGCCCGCTGGTGGGATTACAGCCAGAAGCCCATGAATCTGCACGGGCGTATCTGGATCGGCAACCTCATCCTCTTCGGGCTGGGCGGCGTCCTTGTGGTCCATCTGGCAAACCCTGTGCTGCTGAAACTGTTCGGAATGATCAGTGTTCTGGGCCAGGAGATCCTGGCGGGAGGCCTGGCGGTGCTGTTTGTCGCCGACTACATCATCTCACACTTTGTCCTCAAACTGGTGAAACGCAGCGTTGAGAGCAGTGAGGCGGACAATACGGAAGAGATCAGTAGGGAAGTGCGGATGATCCTTCGCGACCGGTCGGTCTTTGCGCGGCGGTTTGCCGATGCCTATCCGGAGGTCATCTACCGTACGGAGCGAGTGAAGGCCCGTGTTGATCAGATCCGTGCGGAGAGCGAGCGCATCCGCCGGGAAGCGGAAGTGCGTGTATCGGAACTGAACCAGCAGCTAGCTGCCAATCTCGAGCCTACATTATCCGTAAAGAATACGATCCTGGAAAAACAGGGAGAGCTGATCGACCTCATCTATGAGGAACAGAACGCTACGGAGAAAGCCCGGGCGCTGAAGGCGGAGATCGATGAGAAGAACGCTCTGCTGAAGAAACGCAGGGAGCGTCTCAATGTCCTTCCGTCCCTGACGGAGCGGGAAACGTGATTGGTTTTCGGCTATAAGCAAATACAGAACATCCCGTGCATCGGAACAAAGCTCCGGTGCACGGGATGTTTTATGCGGGTCGGGATCAGTCCAGGATCTCATAGTATTCAGAATAATTGCCCAGCTTCTGATCGAACTTGTTCTTGCTGATCGTCTCCGGCACCTCTACCGGGTAACGGCCGGAAAAGCATCCGTCGCAGAAGCAGACGCTGGCCCCCTCCGCGATGCGGTGGGTGGCGTCGATGGAGAGATAACCAAGGGAGTCGGCACCAATCACCCGGGCGATCTCTTCCACAGAATCATACTGACAGGCGATGAGGTTGTCGCTGCTGTCGATATCCGTTCCGAAATAACAGGCGTGCTTAAAGGGCGGTGCGGATACCCGCATGTGGACCTCTTTCGCTCCCGCTTCCCGCAGCAGCCTGACGATGCGGGCACAGGTGGTTCCCCGTACGATGGAGTCATCGATCATGATGACCCGTTTGCCGCGGATATTTTCCTTCACCGCGTTGAGCTTGATCCGTACCGCGTCCTCACGCTGAGACTGAGAGGGCTGGATAAAGCTTCTGCCGATATAGCGGTTCTTGATAAAGCCGATTCCGTAGGGGATCCCGCTCTCCCGGGCATACCCCAGCGCCGCGTCGATCCCGGAATCGGGAACGCCGATGACGATGTCCGCATCCACCGGATGTTCTCTGGCGAGAAAGGCACCTGCCCGCATCCGGGCCTGCTGCACCGATACGCCGTCGATCACGGAATCCGGTCGGGCAAAATAAATGTATTCGAACACGCACATGCTGCTTTTTTTCTTCGTGGTGCAGTGAGTCCGTATGGATCGGATCCCGTCTCTTGAGACCACCACAATCTCGCCGGGAAGGAGGTCCCGGACGAAGGTCGCGCCGTCGGGAAATGTTCCGAGACAGAGCGGCCGGAATCCGTTGGGATCCCGGAAGGCGATAAGCTTTGTCGCGGTCATGAGGACACAGGAATATGCCCCGTGGATCTCCCGCATGGTCTTCACCACGGCGTCCTCGGTGCTTTTGCATTTCAGACGGTTGGCAACGATGGTATGGGCGATGGCCTCCGTGTCGGAGGTGCCGTGAAAGATGGCACCCGAGAGCTCAAAGCGCTTGCGGATCTCATCGGCATTGACCAGGTTTCCGTTATGCGCAAGAGCGAGATTGCCTTTGATATGGCGGATGAACAGCGGCTGGATGTTGCCGATGTCGGTTCCTCCCGTAGTGGAATACCGAACATGGCCGATGGCCATATTGCCTTTTCCAAGGGACTCAAGCCGTTCCGACGTAAACACATCCGGTACCAGTCCGTTTCCCTTGTGATGGGAGAAGACACCGTCATCGTTGACGGCGATTCCGCAGGATTCCTGACCCCGGTGCTGAAGAGCATAGAGGGCCAGATATACGGTCTGTGCGGTCTCACAGGTCCTGTTTTCAAAGATACCGAACACACCGCATTCTTCGTGCAAAGAGTTGAACATTGCTGACCTCCGAACAGAATCGATGAAGGCGCCCCGGGAAAGGTTATGGGAAACAGGACACCTACGTTGCGATCCGACAAAAAGATAAAACGAGGCCTTTGAGAATTCAAAGACCTCGTTGTCTTACATTAGGAGGCTACACCCGTTTCCGGGAATTGTCAATAAGGAAATCACTGCCATAGGAGGCCCAAAGGTCCGTACCTATGCCAAAAAACGATATTATATATTGCAAAAGAAAAATATAAATTGCAAATGCAATATATAGTTGACATTATGTAGCAGGAGAGATATAATGACCATGACAGGGCTGAATTGAAAAACGAGGTTCTAGTTTGCAAGACTGAATTCCGGACGACTTAAAAATAGAAAAAGTAAGTTCCGGTTTTTGAAAGG
>CAJOQP010000111.1 GCA_905236515.1 uncultured Oscillospiraceae bacterium
AAGTGATCTGGAATAACGTACCTATCCAGGCTTGGTTTCCATCGGAAGAAGAACTGGCATCTCTTGATTTCAGAAGCAAAAAAGAACTAGATGAAGCCGTTCGTCTGGTTCGTATAGGAGATGTGGATCTCTGCGCCTGCTGTGCACCTCATGTCTCTAATACGGGAGAGATCGGAAGTATCAAGATCCTTTCCGTAATGAAGCATCGAGGTGGAGTTCGTATCGAAATGATAGCAGGAAAAACAGCCTATATGAAACTTCGCAGTGATTATGAGCAGGTAAAAGCAGTTTCCCAGATGCTTTCTGCAAAGCATGATGAGATCACAGCATCGGTATCTCGTGTCAGTGAAGAAACTGAAGCATTGAAGCAGACTATCTATGAACTGCGGATGTCGATTCTCCAGTCTCGGATCGATTCTTATCGCGATGTAACAACCGGGAACATCTGTGAATTCAATACTGGACTTGCCGATTCTATGTGCCGAGACTTTATTAACGCATTGGTGGAAAAGACAGACGGAATCGTCGGTGTTTTCACTGGTGATGATACCATCGGATATCGGTATATCCTTGGATCCAAACAGGTTAATCTTCGTGAAGTCATCGCGGATATCAATAAAGCACTTTCCGGAAAGGGTGGAGGAAGCCCTACGATGGTACAGGGGACGATGAACTGCAAAAAAGAACAGATCATCTCTTATTTCAAAGAATAAATAAATGCGGTTGCCAACACGGCAACCGCATTACGTTTAAATAGAATTACTCAACAAGAATTTTTTTCAGACGTGCGAATCTGGGCAGAGAACCCTCATAGACGATCTTCGGATCACCCTGGATCAGCGGTTTTGCATAGTCGATGAATTCCTGAGTGACGAAGTTCTTCTCTTCATTGATCCATTCCAGAGGAACTTTGTTCTCATAGTTTGCAACCTTGCTCAGAGGGAACAGGGTAGTGGAGAGAACGTATTTTCCATTCTCATCAAACTTTCTGTTCAGAGCGACCATCTGACCGGTCTGACCTATGGTGGATTCCAGAACTGCCATTTTGCCCACGTGGAATGCTTCCTGAATGTCCATTTCGGATGCCTGGTGGGAAGCACAACGCTGCAGCAGGCTCAATTCGATTCCGCGCACCTTAACACCGAAGCGTTCTTTGACAAGATTAGCAAGAAGGGAGGCGAGTCCGCCCAACTGCGCATGACCGAATCCATCGGTAGCGGAAGTTTTTGCTTCGGATACGAAACGTCCATCTGCATAATGGATGCCTTCGGAAACTACAACAAGGACCTTGCCTTTTTCATTGTAGACTTTTTCAACGTCTGCAAAGAACTGATCCATATCAAAGTCCACTTCCGGAAGATAGATTAAGTCGGGACCGCATCCAGCATCAGTAGCGAGCGCTGCAGATCCGGCAAGCCATCCGGCATGACGTCCCATGGTTTCCACGATAGTGATCATCGGAATATCATAAACATTGGTATCTTTGGTGATTTCCATGCAGGAAGTCGCGATATATCTAGCTGCGCTTCCGAAACCAGGACAGTGATCTGTTCCGTAAAGATCGTTATCAATGGTCTTGGGAACACCCATTACACGGCAGTCGTAACCAACGCTTTCCATATAACGGCTGACCTTATTGCAGGTATCCATGGAATCGTTTCCACCATTATAGAAGAAGTAACGCACGTTGTGTTTTTTGAACACTTCCAGAATGCGTTTATAATCTGTATCATCTTCTTCCGGATCTTTCATTTTGTATCGGCAGGAACCGAGCTCAGAAGAGGGGGTGTTCAGCAGCAGGCTCAGTTCATAAGGATCTTCCTGACCCATGTCGTACAACTTATCTTCCAAAACACCTACGATACCGTTAGCAGCTGCATACACTTCAGTGATATCTTCGGACTGGAGCGCGGTACGAATGACGCCGTATGCACTGGCGTTGATTACGGCAGTAGGGCCGCCGGATTGACCAAAAATACATGCGCCTACGAGCTTATCTTCCAAAATGTCCATTAATGATCCTCCTGAAATTATTGAAATAAAAAATCATTTTAGTTTTGTTGATTATATCATATTTGTTTAGTATAATATATACGTTAAATAAATAATTATTAGGGGGAACAAAAAATGCCTTTAGTAACAACGACTGAAATGTTTAAAAAAGCTTATGATGGTGGATACGCTATCGGAGCATTCAATGTTAATAATATGGAAATCGTGCAGGGAATTACAGAGGCAGCAAAAGACCTCAACGCTCCTTTGATCCTTCAGGTATCGAAAGGCGCACGTAATTACGCAAATCACACTTACCTGATGAAGCTGGTTGAAGCTGCTGTTGAAGAGACCGGTCTTCCAATTGCTCTTCATCTGGATCACGGTGATACTTTTGAACTTTGCAAATCCTGCATTGACGGTGGATTTACTTCCGTCATGATTGATGCATCTTCCAAATCCTTCGAGGATAACATTGCTTTGACCAAACAGGTCGTGGAATATGCTCATGATCATGGAGTAGTAGTAGAAGCGGAGCTTGGTACTCTGGCAGGTGTTGAGGACGAAGTGAAAGTCAAAGCTGAAGATTCTTCTTACACCAGACCGGAAGATGTACAGGAATTTGTTGAGCGTACTGGCTGCGATTCTCTTGCAATTGCCATTGGTACTTCTCATGGTGCATATAAGTTTAAACCTGGCACCAAACCGCAGCTCCGTTTTGACATTCTTGAGGATGTTTCTGCGCGCCTGCCAGGATTCCCCATCGTTCTTCATGGTTCTTCTTCCGTCCCTCAGGAATTTGTGGAGAAGATCAATAAGTTTGGCGGAAATATGCCCGGAGCAATCGGTGTTCCTGAAGATCAGCTTCGTCAGGCCGCACAGATGGCTGTATGCAAGATTAACATCGATTCCGATCTTCGTCTTGCCATGACTGCTACCGTTCGTGAGTTCTTCTATGAGCATCCGGATAAGTTTGATCCGAGAGAATATCTGAAACCGGCAAGAGCTGCTATTAAAGAGATGGTTGCTCATAAAATCGTTGATGTTCTTGGATGCGACGGAAAAGCATAATGAATTGCAAAGGATGAGATGATGAATTTTAATCTAAATTCATTCGCTGCACACCAGGCTAACAGCAGTGTGCTGAGAGAGTATAGGTTTGATCCCATCCTGCTAATACGTCTTGCTGTAGCGACAGTACTTGTTGTGCTGTCGCTACTTGTTAATATGAGCGAGATCGTGCAGTTGATCCTTCTTATACTTGCTGCCTTGATTGCCGGATACGATCTGGTGTTAATGGCATTGGATAAAGTGATGAATCGGCAGTTCCTTCATTCGGATGTGCTGATCGTGATAGCCGCGTTTATTTCTTATTTTATTCGTTTTGCTGTTGAAGGCGCTGCTATTGCTATTATGTACCAGATCGGCCTTGTTCTGATTGATTATACAAAGTATCGTACCAGAAGAACGGCTTTGGAATATATTACGGATGATGATACAGCACGCTTTGTCGACCAGGTTTATCAGAATGAGTATATTAAACCAACTCGATTTGAAAACCGAGTAGGGAAGACCGCGGGAATCTTTACGAAAGTTATTATCGTATTTGCGATTATATACGCGATAGTCATTCCATGGATTACCAATTTCAGTTATGATGTATCGATTCATCGCGGCTTGATAATTCTTGTTATTGCTACACCGTTATCCATCATTACATCGATCTATCTTGTAAATCTTATCGGACTGGCTTTCGTGGCAGAGCATGGTGTTCTGTTTCATTCTGCTGAAGCTTTCGAATTGAATTCCGATGTGGGGACTGTTATCTACGATAAGGATGGAATAATTACCGGCGGCGTTTATAAGATCGATTTTATCAATCCCGGAGACATGGATTCGGAAACCTTCCTCAAGATGGCTGCACATATTGCATATCGTTCCTCAAACCCGGTTGCCCAGTCAATTCTGGACAATTATCATGATGAGATTTCAGAAGAACTGATCACTAATTTTGGTGAAGTTCCTGGCCTTGGATGCAAGATTCTTGTTAATGGTGTAGATATGGGGCTCATGACGAAACGGTATTGTGAGTCTCATGAGATTGGTATCCCTATCATAGCAACAGAGGGCACGACCCTGTATATGATTATTGCCGGCAAATATGTGGGTCATATCACTTTGTCAGAAGAAATCGATGAGCAGGCGAAGAATCTTATCAATGAGTTTAATGATCATGACATTGATTGTATTCTAGTCAGCTCGGAAGACAAAGAGACCTGTACGAAATTTGTCCGTACTGTTGATGTTACCGAATTCTATTATGAATATGATGAGGAACAGAAGATGAACCTCATCTCCAATCAGCAGGACAACCAGCACCTTGGAAAGATTCTATATCTTTATAGAAATCCAAGAAAGTATCATACAGATGCTGATATTGATGCCATCTATGCATCCAGCGATGACATTTCTGATATTACTATTGAACGAAATTGTCTGAACTCTGTGGTTTTCTCCATTGATGCTGCTAAGCGCAGTAATGATATTGCAGTTCAGAACGTTGTTATTGGTTTTGCTGTTAAGATCATTCTCATCGCTTTGACTTTGACTGGTTTCTGCAATCTGTGGTTTGCATTGTTCATCGACCTTGCCACTGCCCTTGGCACGATTTTGAATTCTATTCGCGCTGGACAGTTTAAGACTCGTAAAGTCTATGTTGATGAGGACTATGATGAATTTGACGATTAATGGAATTAGATGAAAACAACCCTTGTAGTAGTACAAGGGTTGTTTTTTCATCCCAGCAGGAGACCGAGATTATTGTCTTCTGCGAAGTTTTTCATGCTGTACATGATTAGTATCTCGTCTATTGGATGTGTCTGAATAAACTGCTGTATACTTTCTTTATAGTATCGCAAATCAATAAGATATATATCCGAATATGCCTGACTCAGGAAGGGGGCAATGCTATCAGAATAGGAATCCCGGATCAGCAGCAGGGAAGAAGGTGCCAGATTGCTGTTTTGGATATGAATCAGTGGACTGATACCGCCCAGAAAATAGGAATATTTATCTTTTTCCTGAAGCATAGATTCATCATAAAGACCTGAAATAACCGGTTCATTCTGAACACCAGAGCGAAAGCTTTCAACTATTGCATCATTTCCATTAATATATGTATCAATAGTATCCGGGGCAACCCAGGTGTATCCAGAGGACGAGTAAGAAGTGCCATAAAAATCATCACACACAGTTGTTGCAGATAGGGAAGAGGTGTCATATTTTTTGGCGGAATACAGATTATCTTGAAGGGTATCAAAAGCAATTTTTGCCCCGTAGCTAGTCCAGTGATGGTCGGTCCGATAATAGATGTTTTCCGACTGATGTTCTAAGAGTAAAGAACGAATGTCGATTGATTGAGGACCGTTCAGTTTATCATAACAGAACCGAATAGCATCTTCTTCTGCAGTGCTGCTAGTGTAAAGCGGGAGACGGTCTTTCTGGATATCGGAAGCGCTTGGAATCAAACAAATAGAAACAGGGGAGGAAAGAGAGGAACTGAAAGAGTTTATCCAGTCGATCTTCTGCTCTAATTTGGAATAATCTGGGACATTAAACTGCGGAAACAACTGACCATTTTCCCCATAATAGATACCATTACTGAGCCGTTTTCCTGCAGCGTATTCACATGCCGCTTTCACAGTAATCCAGGTGTCACGAAAAGGGAAGTGATCTGCAATATAATTATCCGCTTTTTCCATAAATGCTCCAGAGGATACCTCACTGGCTTTTAAGGCTGGTTTTTCCTGCAGAACACGGTTTTCCTGCTTTGAAAATGATTGCTTCGGTAACAGCAGAAAAAGGACCAGGGAAAGGAGAATGATTCCAAAAAACAAATATATTAAGATGTTGTTTTTTTGTTTCATAGTATTTAGAACCTGAAGTACAAGAAAGGATTATAGGTTTCGTTTACTAAAAATGCCGTGGAGACAAGGAATAATGCTATTAATATGCATGTTTTAGATATAAAAGCAGCCTTTTCCGGAAGTTTATTGGTAATTCGATAAATCCAGTCGGTAGAAAAGAATCCCGCTGCAATGATAATTATTGCGTTGGATAACAGCATATGGATGTCCGAAGCGGCGTATAAAAGGTTGTTGGAAAACATTGCCTGTAAATAGGAAAACATATCCCCAATGGAAGTGATCTGAAACAGGACCCAGCCGCAGACGACTGCAATTAATGCATACAGATGATTAACAAAAGAGGGGATATGCTTCTGCAATTTAAGCAGAAACAGTTTTTCTATGATCAGCAGAACTGCATAATAGAGCCCCCAAAGAACAAAGTTCCAACTCGCACCATGCCATAGTCCGGTGATTGCCCATACGATAATGATATTGAGGATCTGACGAAAGATACCTTTCCGATTTCCACCCAAAGGAATATAGACATAATCGCGGAACCAAGATCCGAGGGTTATATGCCAGCGTCGCCAGAATTCGGTGATGCTGGAAGACATATATGGAAAACGAAAGTTTTCTGGGAAAGAGAACCCAAGCATTTTTCCCAGTCCAATTGCCATGTCAGAGTAGCCGGAGAAATCAAAATAGATCTGAAGGGTAAAAGCAATTATTCCAAGCCAAGCGCCTAAAAGAGAAAGGTCGGGAGACAGGATAGTAGAATAATGGTCCCAGATCAGACCCACATTATTAGCAATTAATACTTTTTTTGATAATCCGATGATAAAGCGCTGAATACCGGAGGAAATCTCGGATAGGGAGGGATTTCTTCCGGTAAACTGACGGCTGATCTGCTCATAACGAACGATGGGGCCAGCAATCAGTTGAGGAAACATGGAAATATAAGTTCCGAAAATTAAAATGTTTTTCTGGGCAGGAACTTTTTTCCAATATACATCGATAGGGTAGCTCATGGCCTGGAATGTATAGAAGCTGATTCCGAGTGGAAGTATGATGTCTTTCCATGTAAAGCTGCTGCCTGTAATTGTATTGAAGGTCTGAAGGATAAATCCTGCGTATTTAAAATAGCCAAGAAGCGCAATATCAACAATTATTGTAGCAACCAAAACATTTTTTGATTTTGCCGGTGAAGGGGAGTAGTAATCCACCAACAATCCACTGATAAAGTTGATGAAGATGGAAAAGAGCATCAGCACAACGTAGACAGGCTCACCCCATCCGTAAAACACCAGATTGGCTAAAAACAGCCAATAATACTTTGCTTTGGATGGGATGAGATAGTACCCGATTAATACGATGGGCAAAAATACATATATAAATGTCAGACTGGAAAAGACCAATGTTTATTCTTCCTGTTCTGGAGTATAGTTTCCCAAGGGATTTGCTTCGGCAGCAATTTTAAGGGAAGTGTTATCAATATGGGTGTAAATCTGTGTTGTGTTTAAGTTCTCATGACCAAGCAGTTCTTGCAGAGTTCGCACGTCAACACCATTTTGCAGCATTAATGTAGCTGCAGTATGCCGCAGCTTGTGAGCAGAATACTTGTCAGCGTCAAGACCTGCTTTCTTCAGATACTTTTTAACCATAGCGTGAATGGTTTCTCTGGAGATACGTTCCCGCCGATTGGAAAGGAATAGGGCATTGCGATCAATCGCGGCAATATTTTTTCGAACCTGAAGATAATCATTAAGAGCGTTGGCAACTGCGGAATTTATATAAACAATACGTTCTTTGCTTCCTTTACCGAAAACTCTGATCTGATCTTCTCGAATATCCTGAAGATTTAAACCAACAATTTCAGAGATTCGTAGACCACAGTTTAAGAAAATGCAAAGGATGCAGTAATCCCGTTCCTTGTTCTTACCGTCAACTGACTGAAGCAGCTGTTGCGCCTCGTCTAAGGTAAGATAGCGGGGAAGGGTCTTAGGAACTTTGGGTGAATCTATATCCTGAAGCGGATTTACATCTATCAGTTTTGCTTTGTTAGTCAGATACTTGTAAAAGCTGCGGATAGTAGATATTTTTCTAGCACGACTGGAAGCTTTTAATCCGTATTCCTTGGACCGGCTTCTTTCATTTAATACCTTGTCTCGGGAGAGAAAGGAGAGAAAGTCATAAAACTCCGAGAGCGTAACATTTTTTACAAAATCTAGATCAACATCTTTAATAGCAATCTCATCAAAATCCATATTGCGAGGAACAACGTTACGTTCGATTTTCAGGAAACGGAAGAAGTTGCGCATATCAAGATAGTACTCATCCACAGTTGCTTTGGAATGACCCTTGATCGTTTCGTGATAAGTTAAGAAACCTTTCAATATTTCCGGACAGTCGTCGCGATAATCCATTTGTATCACCTGTAGAAGTTAATATTGAGATTCTCCGAACTGAAAAAAAGAAAAAGGAGAATCTCTTTGTTTTCAAGAACAGATAGGGAGCGATGGGCTTCCTTACCTTTTATTATACACTAAAAATTAAACAAAATAAAGATTTTGTTTAATTTAGGGGAGGTTAAAATCAAGGTTTTTCTTGGTTTTTCCGGTTTTGGATTGATTTTTCCATAAACCACTACTTTTTAATGACTTGCATTAATTTACTTGCTCTTTCATTGTAATTGGTATTATTCCACCGATATCAATTATTGTTTCGTCTCTCATGTAAACTGTTTTGATATTTCTTCTCTCTAAGAATTCTTCAATCTGTTTTCTCGTTTTATGATCTGGTATCGTTCCTGTGAATGCCAGTTCATTTTGAGATGTTTTAAATGAGCTTCCACCGATGAATCCTTTATTAAAATGATCCAGTCTAATAAAGCTGTCATTAATCAGTAATACTTCAATTCCTCTGACTTTACATGTTTTTGCTATTCCAGGATCACCTGTTATGATGCTGGTGGCATCTACAAAACACACGGAACACTTGGTATATCCTTGTTTAACATTACACTGATTAATACTTGACGACTTTGTTAAATAACTGACAATATCTTCGTCCGCTGTCTTTTCATTGTATATCAGATGTGTTCCATTGTATGCAATATTCAGGTTGCAATCCTCAGGGTATGAACTTTTTTGATTAGAAACGAAAGAATAATTGATGTTTCCTTCGATTTTACGAACAAAATCAATGCTATTTATGCTGGAGGTTATAAAGATTCTTTCATTTCCAGCATGGAATACGCTTAAATCCACATGTCCTTTCAGTGCTTTATGTACATTTGGATTATCTGGAACATATATTGGTTCAATTTGCCGTGCCTTAAAGAAAGAATCAAACATGTTCTTATATGTTTCACCAATTAGTACTTGTGTGACTGTCGCTGTCGGACAATTAGGAATATCAACTGTTTTTATTTGAAACATACTTTTAAGGCTTCACGAATATTTTTAACACGTATGATATCAATATTATTAGTTTTGTCTTCAGGAAGATCCAGTTTGGAATTGTATGGGATCAGACATTCCTTGAAACCAAGTCTTGCAATCTCTGCGATGCGTTGATTTACATTTTGAACGGAACGGATCTCGCCGGATAATCCGATTTCACCTAAAGCAGCAAAATGGTCACCTAATGGCTGGTCTTTATAACTGGACGCGATAGCCAGAATGGTTGCCAAGTCTGCAGCGGGCTCATCCAAGAATAAACCGCCAACAACATTGACGTAGGTATCACAGCTTGTTACCTGTAATCCTCCCCGTTTTTCAAGTACAGCCAGCAACATCGTGACTCGATTGTAATCAATTCCATTTGCTCTACGAATTGCGGCATTATAGCCACTTGGAGTTACTAGGGCTTGTATTTCTGCCAGAATCGGGCGACTTCCTTCCATGACACCCACAACACATGTTCCGGGTGAATTTCTAGGACGTCCTGAAATCAGTACTTCTGAAGGATTGTCAACACATTGAAGACCACGGTCATTCATTTCAAATACACCGATTTCATTTGTAGAGCCATAGCGGTTTTTTGCCGAACGAAGAATGCGGAATGTCGTATTTTGTTCGCCTTCAAAATACAAAACGCAGTCGACCATGTGCTCCAAAATCTTAGGTCCGGCAATATTTCCGTCCTTGTTGACATGGCCAACAATGAATGTGGTAAATGTGTTGGCTTTCGTCTTTCTCATTAGAGCCATGGTGCACTCGCGAACTTGCGAAATGCTTCCGGGTGTCGATTCTACATGGTCGAGATATACGGTCTGAATGGAATCTACTATGACAATATCAGGATTAATCTCATCAATACTGCGCAGTATACGTTCCATGTTAGTTTCTGCAAGAACAAAGATTTCTCCGTTTTCAACACCAATGCGTTTGGCGCGCATCTTCAGTTGGTGCTCACTTTCCTCACCGGATATATAGAGTACTTTTTTGGAAGAGCCGATCTCTCCACATAGCTGCAACAGTATGGTGGATTTACCTATGCCAGGTGCACCGCCTATCAAAATAAGAGATCCAACAACAGCCCCACCGCCAAGTACACGATTTAGTTCATCGATTCCGGTAGAAAAACGTACGTCCTGAGTGGAACTAATATCAGAGAGACGCTGCGGTTTTGAACTGCTGGATTCCGAGACGGAAACCCGTGCATTTTTGTTTTTTATCTTTGAATCTACAGCAATTTCTTTTAATGTATTCCATGCTCCGCATGATGGGCACTTCCCTGCCCAGTTTGGAGTCTCATTTCCGCATTCAGAACAAACGAAAACGGTTCTTTGTTTTGCCATAATCGATACCTCATGTAATGAGGGAAGAGTTGCTCCCTCTTCCCTCTTATCTTTATGATGATTTATTGGTTGAGAAATTTTTCCAGACGGTTTAAGCCTTCTTCAATATTCTCCATAGATGTAGCATAAGACCAACGTACGAAATTGTCGATTCCAAATCCAGTAGAAGGAACCACAGCAACCAGTCCCTGATCTAAAAATGCCATGGCAAAATCGTCTGCAGAATTAATGGATGCCCCGCCAATCGTTTTACCAAGAAGCTGGCTGATATTCATCATTACATAGAAAGCACCTTCCGGCATTCTGCAACTGACACCAGGAATCTCATTCATTCTTTTCACCATATAATTACGGCGCTTTTCGAATTCCTGTCGCATTGCTTCAATTCCTTCCTGCGGACCATTTAGTGCTTCAATGGAAGCCCACTGGCTGATGGTGGAAGGAGCACCAGTGGAATGACTCAGATAATTAGACATGACTTTAGCGATTTCTTTGCTTGCAGCGACATATCCAATACGCCAACCGGTCATAGCATAGGATTTTGAAACACCGTTAATGATTATGGTGTGATCATAAACGTCTTTACCCAAGGAAGCGATGCTGACAAACTCAGCATTATCATAAATGAGCTGATAGTAGATCTCGTCAGAAATGATGTAAAGATCATTCTCAACGCAGATATCTGCGATTTCCTGTAATTCTTGTTTAGAATACAGGGCTCCGGTAGGATTGCTCGGATTGTTGATAATAACACATTTGGTCTTCTCAGTGATTGCAGCTTTGATTTGATCTCCAGTTGCTTTGAAGCCCTGATCCTCACCAGCAACGACGAGTATCGGCACACCTCCGGCCATTTTAATCATTTCCGAATAGCTGACCCAATAAGGAGCGGGTACGATTACCTCATCACCCGGATTCAGAAGTGCGCGGAATGTAACATACACACAATGTTTTGCGCCACTCGCTACAACAATCTGAGTATAATCATAATCCAGATTGCAATCCAGTTTGAGACGATTGCAGATTGCTTTTCTGAGAGGAATAATTCCTGCAGGCGGTGTATATTTTGTCTTGCCATCGCAGATTGCCCGAATGGCTTCCATGTTGATATTGTCCGGTGTGTTGAAATCAGGTTCGCCTGCGCCGAATCCAACAACATCAATTCCATCGGCTTTCATCTGTTTTGCTTTGGAATCGATTGCCACTGTTGTAGAGGCTTGTACTGCGCTGGCGACACGAGATAATTCTTTCATTCCTATCAGCCTTTCTTAACTTAATTTGATAAAATTATAGAGTATTTAATACCATGTTTCAATGGATTTTAATTGGAATAAAACTGTGCGGCTGGACCCTGTTTGTCAGATGTAAACACGTGTATCTCTTCACTAAAATCTTTGATCCAGTGATACAATACATCGGTTACAGGATTCTCAGTACTGAAGTGATCTGCATCAATCAGATTAATGCCTATTTCCTGTGCAAGTAAAAACACATCATATTTAATATCAGAAGTAATATAGGTATCACAGCCGTTTGTCCATGCCAAAGGCAATTCGTTGCCGCCGGAACCGCCCATAACTGCAATTTTTTGCACTTTTTTGCCTGCGTTATAAAAGCGCAGTCCATTTGCTTTTAGTGTTTTTTTGCAGTATTCCAAAAACTCGGGAAGCTCCATAGGAGATGCCAGCTCGCCTATTCTTCCGCAACCGTTTTCAGCACTGGTATACTCCAATATACCAGTGGTCTTTGCCCCCAGCAGTTTCATTAACTGGTCATTGACACCGCCTTCAGCGATGTCGAGATTTGTATGCATACATATTGCAGCTATGTTGTTTTTGATCAGTTTAATTATTTTGTTTTGCTGTGGGTCGGAAGACAATACCTGTTTCATCGGTTCCCAAATCACTGGGTGATGAGATACAATGAGCTGTACATTACGGTCAATAGCCTCTGCAATCACTTCTGATGTAATATCCAAAGCAATTAAGATGTTGGACACATCCTGTTCTGGATCGCCAACAAGAAAGCCGGAATTATCAAAATCCATCTGTAATTCCAAAGGTGCTTTTGTACATAGATAACTGTAGATATCTTTAACTTTCATGAAGAAACCTTTCTTTCATATCATGTAGCTGTTTCAAAATGACGCGATTCATGTTCTTGTTACCCGTATTATGCGTCGAAAGACTCTGCCCTTTCACTCTTATCTCAAACTTATGTATCATTTGATCCAAATATTCAGAGAATAAACTATTTTCTACGATCTGCTCGTATTTTCCGGTATATAATTCAGCATCGATATACGATGGTGAAACGCCGTAATTTACCATCATAATATTATAGATCTTATCCTCGTCTTTCACGAGGAGTTCCTGTGTAATTTTGAATTCATTGTTTGTCAGCCAAAATCGAAGAATGTGAGTCTGCGTCATGGGCTGCAGTATAAGATTATAACCTGGTGCACAGCACCAGTAATCGGTATCAAGAATGCTGGTGATGGTCTCACCGCCCATTCCTGCGATAATAATGGTATCGATATCATATTTTTCTATGCCCTGTAGCCCATTTGTTAAGAGAAAGTTGATACGATCAGAAATATTTAGCTCCTCTGCAGCCTGGATGGCCTTGTCAAGCGGACTTTGACGTAGATCGGATGCTACAACAGTATTGCTAAATCCATTCTGTATCAGACGAACTGGAATGATCCCATGATCAGTGCCGATATCAGCTACACCATGTGAATCTTTCGGTATCAAATTATAGATGCAATCTAAACGGTTTGACATTTGAATATCCTTAAAGAAAGATAAGTCGGCATGAGCCGACTTATCAATATTATAAAGTTGCCAAGTATTCTTTCAAGTCAACAATGAAATCATCAGGGTCAACACCATGTACAGAACAAGCTTCCTCAACGCTTTCTGCACTTGCCAGTGCGCAACCCATGCAATGCATGCCGATTTCCATGAACTTAGGCATTGCTTCAGGGCATTCGTTGACGATATCCCCAATCAAAGTATCTCTCGTAATTTCCATTAATAGAACTCCCCTTTTTCTTAGAAATAAAAAGAACGGGACGCCTGTTTGACGTCCCGGATTTCACCTAGATTATATCAGGCTCTTTCTTCTCTCATCTTAGCAAAGCATTCGCTGCAGTATACCGGGCGATCTGCTTTCGGCTCAAATGGGATTTTTGCCGGACCACCACAAGCTGCACAAACAGCATCAAAGTACTGCTTCGGGCCGCGGAGGGCTGCTTTCTTAGCGTCACGGCATGCTTTGCAGCGCTGAGGCTCATTCTGGAAGCCGCGCTCTGCATAGAATTCCTGTTCGCCTGCAGTGAAAACGAATTCATTTCCACACTCTTTGCAAACTAATGTCTTGTCTTCGTACATTGCAATTCCTCTCTTTTGAAATCCTGCCTTAAGGCGTTTATTTGCGTTCAGCTGAGCTGTAATCGCCATAATAAACCAGATTCTCATCTGGGTTTCCCCGGATAACTGATAAAGGTCAGCTCTCTGGGAAAAAGCTTTCTTTTATGCTCTCTCTAAACGCCAAGATCTTTCTTTCAATAAAGGTCTTAACCCTAAAACATTGACTAAATCTGCAATGTGATTTCGTTGAGAGTTATACAACTTTCACGTATACAGGAATGAAAGCATAAAAAGTCACGTGTAAATTATACAACAATAATTGTTGTTGTCAAGGTCGCGAAATGAGGTAAAGCGGTCTGCGATAATATACTAAGAAACGTAAGAAGTGCTCCCGGAAAATCTGGGAGCACTTAAATTTATTGAAACTCTATTTCGTACTGTGGATTGGTAAATTCTATGCCGAGATGTTCATATGCTTTTCTTGTAACACAGCGCCCTCTGGGAGTACGTACAATAAAGCCCTGCTGCATTAGATATGGTTCATAAACATCTTCCAAAGTGACAGCATCCTCGTTGATGGTTGCGGCGAGCGTATCTAAGCCTACTGGTCCCCCACCATAGAATTCTATGATGCTCTTCATCATCCGCCGATCCAGTGCATCAAGACCGAAATGGTCGACTTCCAATGCAAGAAGCGATTCATTTGCCACGGCCTTAGTAATTACACCATCGGCTCTAACTTGAGCAAAGTCACGTACACGTTTCAGCATCCTATTTGCGATACGTGGAGTACCACGGGATCGTGATGCGATTTCCATGGCACCTGAGTCCTCTATTTCAATATTTAGAATCTGGGCAGAACGAATCACGATCTGTTGAAGTTCTTCTGGAGAATATAACTCCAGTCTCAGAGTTACACCAAAACGATCACGCAAAGGTGCGGTTAATTGCCCGGATCTGGTTGTAGCACCAATCAATGTAAAGCGCGGAAGCTCCAGGTGAATAGAGTTGGCGGAAGGCCCTTTGCCAAGAATGATATCAATAGCATAGTCTTCCATTGCGGGATACAGAATCTCTTCATATGCTCTGTTCAGTCTATGGATCTCATCCACAAAAAGAATATCGCCTTCATTCAGGTTGGTAAGGAGGGCAACCAAATCCCCTGCTTTTTCAATTGCCGGACCCGAAGTAATTCGCATATTGACATGCATCTCATTAGCTATTACTGCAGCGAGAGTTGTTTTTCCCAGTCCCGGAGGACCATGAAGCAAAACATGATCCAGAGGTTCATTTCTCATACGAGCAGCATCAATAAAGACAGAAAGGTTGTCCTTGGCCTTTTTTTGTCCGATGTATTCATTTAATGATTTTGGACGAAGTGAACCTTCGTTGGAATCCTCGGGTAATACTGATGATGTAACGAACTGCTGTTCGTCGTCTTCCGAAAAGCTTATACTCATTATGTCTTATCCTTTATTTCACCATTTGTTTCAAAACAAGCTTTATTATACCTTCTGCGCTCTTGTCTGTAAGATCCTGGCCGCGCAAAGCCTGATTGATTTCATCGCTTCCATATCCAAGAACAGAAAGACCTTTGATTGCATTATTAAGTTCGTCGCTTGATCCGACAGGCGTAGCAGCGGCTGGAGTAAATGAAACGGAGGAAAGATCCGTTTCTTTGGATATTTTATCTTTCAGCTCCAATATTACTCTCTGAGCGATTTTCTTTCCTATTCCAGGAGCAGCGGTCAATACTTTTACATCATCGCTCATGACAGCCATTGCAAACATTTCCGGAGTCGTACATGACAAAATGCTGATAGCAGCTTTGGGACCCACGCCAGATATGGAAATCAACAACTCGAAACTGTGTTTCTCCTGCTTTGTTGTAAAACCGTAAAGATCAAAACAATCCTCTTTTATATAATCAAAAGTGTAGAATTTTGCGGTCTTTCCTAAAGAAACCTGGGAAAGACTGTTTGCGGTAGTGTTGATCGCATATCCTACTCCCCCGCAATCAACAACTGCTAGATTGGGTAGGATCTCGGAAACAGTGCCTTCTATATGGTAGAACATTCGTTGGAAACTCCTTTTTGAAGTAATGACGTGCTGCTTCTGGCATGGCAGATGGCAAGTGCCACTGCATCTGCGGCGTCGTCTGGTTTTGGAACAGTCTTTAGGTTGCACAGACGGCGAACCATTTCCATCACCTGTTTTTTCTCGGCACGGCCATAGCCGGCAACCGATTGCTTAACCTGCAGCGGTGTGTATTCATGAATCGGCAAATTTGCTTTATAGCAGGCAAGAAGTATTACACCCCTGCCGTGAGCGACTGAAATGCCGGTGGTTATATTAGTGTTGAAGAAAAGCTCCTCGACTGAAGCGCAGTCAGGTTTGAAAGCTCCAATCAAATCGCCAAGATCATTATATATCTGGTCCAAACGACTGGAGAGGCTGATGTGCGGAGGTGTTGTTATAACTCCGCATTTAACAAGAGAAAACTTGTTGTTCTGATAGTCAAGCACACCAAAACCAATCGTCGCAATTCCGGGATCTATGCCTAGTATTCTCAAATTGATCACATCCTGCCCTATACTACCATTTTTTCGTACTGAGCGCAAATAAGAACCAGCAGACACCTATACGGATGTCTGCTGGTAGAAAAATCGTTGTAATCAGGCTCTGGGATGCGCTTTTTTGTATACATCTTTCAGCTGCTTCTTCACAAGCTGAGAATAGATCTGAGTGGAAGAGATATCAGCATGCCCGAGCATTTCCTGAATGGAATGGATATCGGCACCGTTTTCCAAAAGATGTGCGGCAAAAGAGTGGCGCAGAGTATGAGGCGTGATGTCCTTTTCAATGCCGGCTTTTTGCTGATACGATTTGATGATTTTCCAGAATCCCTGACGGCTCATACGCTCCCCGTTCACATTTACAAAGAACGAAGGTTCATCAGGAAAAGCGATCATCTCAGGACGAATGAATTCCGCGTATTCAGACAACGCTTTGATTGCGGCTGGATACATTGGGATATACCGCTCCTTATCCTTGCTTTTACAACGCAGAACACCTGCGGAAAGATTTACATCGTCAACGTTCAGATTGATTAGTTCACTGACACGAATTCCGGTGGCATAAAGTAGTTCCAACATTGCTTTGTCACGATAGCCTTTTGCATCGACGCATGCCGGCTGTTCAAGTAACAGTTCTACTTCAGCGCTTGTAAGAATCTGCGGAAGCTTCTGCGTATTCTTGTCAGGAACAATTGAGATCGCAGGGTTCTTCTCTATAATATTATTATCAACCATGTAGGAATAAAAGCATTTCATGGAAGCGATATTTCTGGAAACGGTTGCAACGGATTTGCCCGCAGCTTTCAGCCAGTTTACATACTCGCCGATTTCCTTGTTTGTCGCGGTTTCCAATGTGGAATTTCCATGAGAATCCAGATATGTAGATAATTGACGAATATCACGCATATAGGAGCTGAGAGTGTTCTCAGAGGCGTGTTTTACATCAACAAGATACTTATTAAATAATTCCATGCAGTTTTGGTTACTCACGACTACCCCTCCAAGTGATAATAACAAATATGTAAATCAGCATAATTAGTATTGTAGACATAATATTATTACAAAAAAGAACAATAATCAAGAGTTTTTGTAAAAAAATGTTTCCTTTTGTAATTTATGGTCGAGGATTATGTTAACTGCATTATGTAAACAATATGAAATATGGAATTGCATTGAGAATAAAGGGATTTTGAAAATCCGACATGTAGAGATTCCAAGCGAATAAACCACAATATCTAGTGTGAAATAGTTACAGAGTGTAGAAAATGCCACAGGGCTAAACTCCGGAACTTCTGATTACTAATTGTAATCAGAAACCAATAATAAAACGCACATACCAAGATTGGTATGTGCATCTTAATGTCTTATTTTTCCTCTTCGGATTTAGATTCCCAAATATCAGAATCTTCTTTTTTCTCGGATTTCTTTTCGGGAACAGGTTTTCCTGCGCGTTTGGCAGCTTTTGCTTTTGCCTCGGCTTCTTCCTGTTTGACATTGGTAGAAATGGCCCATTTCTTAACCTGGATTCGTACTCTGTCTTCTCCGGTCTCGAAAGTGATAGTATCTTCAGTTGCCTGAACGACTTTTCCAATTATACCACCGATAGTAACAATCTCGTCCCCTACCGTCAGTTCGCTACGCATCTCTTCGAGCTTTTTCTTTCTTTTATTCTCAGGACGGATCATGAAGAAATAGAAAATGACAAAAATCAGAATCAGCATGATGATCATGGAAGAACCACCAGCTGCACCGCCTGTTGCTGTTAAAAACATACAACTATCCTCCAGTTATTTTTTTTACGTAAGTATGATTATAATAGGTCTGCTAATTAAATTCAAGAATTGTTAGATACGTTGATCCAATATCTTGGAATAATTGTTTCGAAAAGCCTCATAATCTCCATTGTCCAAAGCGCTTCTTATCTTTGCCATGAGACTGTTATAAAAATACAGATTATGCATTACTGCAAGACGCAGTGCAAGTAGCTCTTCGGCTTTGAACAGATGACGAAGATAGGATCTGCTATACCGTCTGCAGACAGGACAATCACAGTTGATATCAATTGGATTGCTATCATTAGCATATTTTTCATTTTTGATGTTTATGACACCATTCCATGTATAGAGATGGCCGTGACGGCCATTTCGTGCGGGCATCACACAATCAAAGAAATCTACACCGCGGTAAACGGATTCGATAATGTTTCCTGGGGTTCCAACACCCATAAGATAACGAGGCTTATCTTGAGGCATATATTCCTGGACACACTCGATGATATCGTACATTTCCTGATGGGTCTCACCTACCGCGAGACCTCCTATAGCGTATCCGGGAAGCTCGAGCTCAGCAATCTTTTTCATGTGTTCAATACGGATGTCCGGAAAAACAGCGCCTTGGTTGATACCAAACAGTACCTGCCCGGGATTGACGGCATCAGACTCCTGATTATAGCGATCCAATGCATCTTTGCAGCGGACAAGCCATCGGTAAGTTCTCTCCGTTGATTTCTGAACATACTCTCTTGGGGATGGGATCTTGACGCACTCATCAAATGCCATTGCGATATCAGAACCAAGATTTGATTGAATCCTCATGCTCTCTTCCGGTCCCATAAAAATGTGGCGGCCATCCACGTGGGAATTAAATGCAACACCTTCTTCGGTTATTTTTCGTAATGATGCCAGAGAAAAAATCTGAAAACCGCCACTATCAGTAAGGATAGGACCTTCCCATGTCATGAATTTATGAAGACCACCCTGCTTTTTAATCAGTTCATCACCTGGACGTACATGAAGATGATAGGTGTTTGATAATTCGATCTGACAACCGATATTATTAAGATCTTCCGCCGATAAAGCACCTTTTATGGCAGCCTGTGTACCTACGTTCATAAATACTGGCGTTTGCACCACGCCATGCGGACAGGTAAATTCACCGCGTCGGGCATTGCCTTCTTTTTTCAAAACTTTAAACATAATGCTTTCTCCAAGGGTTATTCAATAAAGCAACAGTCACCGAATGAGAAAAATCGATAACGTTCATTCACTGCAATCTTATAAGCATTCAGAATGCTTTCACGACCTGTCATAGCTGCAACAAGCATAATCAAAGTTGATTCTGGTAAATGAAAATTGGTGATCAATGCATCTACACATTTGAATCGGTATCCGGGATAGATGAAGATGTTTGTCCACCCTGAGGTTTCCTTAACATATCCGTCGTCATCCGCGAAGGACTCCAGTGTTCGGCAGGATGTAGTGCCAACAGAAATGATGCGTCCTCCCCTGCTCTTTGTTTCATTAATGATTTCTGCAGATTCCTTGGGAATCATACAGAACTCGCTATGCATATCGTGCTGTTCAATTTCTTCTTCTTTTACTGGACGAAAGGTTCCAAGACCGACATGCAGAGTGACGTAAGCGATTTGAACACCTTTTCTCTTGATTTTTTCCAGTATTTCATTGGTAAAATGAAGACCCGCTGTGGGTGCAGCAGCACTCCCCAATTCTCGGGAATAGACGGTCTGATATCGTTCGGAATCCTGCAGTTCTTCTTTGATATACGGTGGAAGCGGCATTTTGCCCAGAGATTCCAGGATTTCAAGAAAAATCCCTTCATAATAGAATTTGACGATGCGATTTCCGTTTTCCAGGACCTCAATGACTTCACATTTAAGCTGACCGTCTCCGAATGATATTTCAGTTCCTGTACGAGTCTTCTTTCCTGGCTTTGTAAGACACTCCCACTTCGAATCACCAAGATCACGCAGAAGCAATACTTCTACGTTTCCTCCGGTGGGGCGCGTTCCGATGAGACGTGCCGGCAAAACGCGGGAATCATTTAAAACAAGGCAATCGCCTTCTTGTAGCATTTCAGGTAATTCATAAAAATGCCGGTGTTCGACTGCACCGGTATTTTTATTGATATGCATCATTTTGGATTGATCTCTCTGATCCAATGGGGTCTGTGCTATCAGTTCCTTTGGGAGATCGAAATAAAAGTCGGATTTCTTCATGCAATATAGGCTCCAGTAAAATAGAAACGAATGATATCTTCGTAATTGTAACCATAGGCATAAGCCATGGAGTATGCTCCCCACTGACTCATTCCGCAGTTGTGCCCCCATCCACCGCCGTTAAATGAGAATCCATCATAGTATTCCGTGATGTATTCATACTGCTCCGGAGTAGGAGTAGGTTTAGGGGTCGGAGTGAGTGCTGCGGCAGAGGCATTGTCCGGGTTCGGGGTCGGTGTGGGAGATGGTGATGGCGATGGAGTAACCTGTTTCTTTACTTTTTTTACTACTTTGATCTTTGTCTTTTCTGCTGTGAAATGACAACTGGGAAGCCCCAGCGTATTGTATGCGGTGTGATCAAGTGTCACAGAGTTTTTGTTTCCATCGCTGAAAGTGAGAGAATTGCAGTTTCCTGACGGAGTGAAATCTTCACTTACTTCCGTGACCGTACCAATATTATAACCTTTGGAATTGAGTATAGAGGTCAGCTGAGTTGAGGTGATCGTTTTGTTCCAGGTCTTGTTTGGAAAACTGATTGCGGCCTCAAAGGGATCTTCTTTTCCAAGCAGATATTCATAGTCCTGTCCAAAGACCAAGCTTGCGGATTCCGTGCTGCCGCCGTCACAAGAGAAATAATAGGTGTTGCATAATTCACCTTTATAACGGATGAATTTGCCGGCAGTATCATCCACTGCAGCATTCGTATCCTCAGTAGCACCCTCAATTCCGCCGTAGACCTGACTATGCGTGTCATCAGTGACATCGAAACCATATTCGCCATACTGATTCATATGCTTAGCAACATATGTTCGCGCACAAAGTGCCTGCGCTTTCAGAGCTTCGATTGGCCAGGATGGGCTCATTTCATAAGGGATAACACCTTTGACATAGCTTTCCAAGTCAATACAGTTAATTACGGAAAGATTCATTCCGTTCCGTCTGAGAATTTCAAATGCACCATAGTATTTTTTTCCGTTAAAACCGGTCACTGGTTCACTATCGTATTCCACGGGTTCAACGGAAAGGTTTTTCGCCGTCGTCATATCGAAGCCGAACAGGGGCTTTTTGGTTGCTGCATCCAGAACGAGCACACCATTTTGACCGGAAGTACTTCCGTGTCCATCCAGACCGTTATCTGAAGCATATGCATTTGCTTCAGAAAGCGAATTGAAAGCACCGAACAAGACACTGTATTTTCCGTGATAGTATGCGGGAAATCCATCTTCATATTTATCTGCTTCTGCTCGAGCATCAGAATAAGAATAAAACTCATGATTTAAGCGAACATGATAGCATTTAGTGCTTAGTTCAGAATCAGAATAGAAATTATCCTTGATAACAACGATATGATTGGTGTCTACTCGTCCCAATTCTCTGCCTTCACGCTGCGCATTATAGGTTAGGAACTGGAATCCTGCACCGTCCAGAACATCAAGATAGATACGATCCGTAGCCTGCTTATCATATAGCAGACCGACTTTAACGTGCTTGATATCGATATCTTCATTGTCGTACTGGCTGCCGTCAACATAGGAAGACCGATCTAGATCTGTGTTGTCTGCAAAGCTTCCTGTGGACAGACTCAATGAGAAGACAAGGACGAGCAACAAAACGATATTTGGTTTTGATAATCGTTTTTTCATACAGTTCTTTCCTGTTTAGATTTTCTTCATGGCCTCCAGGGTCTGTTCGAACAGGGTGTTCAGGTCCACACCCATCATTTCAGCCCCACGGGCGATTACATCTCTGGAGCATCCGGCAGCAAACTTCTTGTCCTTAAACTTTTTGGCAAGAGATTTCACTGGCATATCGGAAATCCCATTAGGACGCATGCGTGCTGCGGCACCGATCAGACCGGATAATTCATCCACTGCGAAAAGGACTTTTTCCATATAATGTTCCGGCTCCACATCAGAACAGATTCCATATCCGTGAGAAACAACACCGTGAATCACATCTTCATCAATATCGAGTTCATGAAGCAGCTCATTGGCTTTCGAACAGTGCTCGTCCGGCCACTGTTCGAAATCGATGTCATGAAGCATGCCGACCGTCTCCCAAAACTGGACGCGGTCCGGATCATATTCTTCCGCAAAGATCCCCATGATCTTGGATACAATCTCTGCGTGCTCAATATGGAACGGTTCCTTGTTATACTGTTTTACGAGTTCTTCTGCCTGTTCCGGCGTGGGAATATAGCTCACAGCTGTCATCTCCTTATCGTGTTCCAATCATTATAATCAATTATTGTGTTGATTTCCATATTTTTCTGCTTCCACGGAGAATGCGGTGCCCGGTTTACTGTTTTTTTATGGGATGCCGTATTACAGTCTTTCGCTTTTCCGGCGGGACCTTTCTCGGATCACTCAAATAGATTTCGTGGTGCATGCGATCTGTTGAAATATCAACAGCGTACCCCTGACTTTCCATATGCTCATGCATACGTGCAACTGTGGCAGGTTCCTCATCGTAAGAACCGATATGCATGCATTGAACGCAAATGCCCTCATCATATTCCATGTACTCGACCGCAGAAAAATCGGTTGTCTTCTTTCTGGTCGCCTCTTCTACCGCCCATTCAAAATCTGATTTGGAAACGAAATCCGGCAGCCGGATCACAGAGATCCAGTGGAAGCTTTCTTTGCGGTCATAATCGATGCCCTCGATTCCATCCTGCCACCAGAAACCTTCCAAAGGAGGTACAACAAAATCATAAAAACCGTCGATCTTGCGGTCACCTTTTTTGCTCATCTTGATCGTATAAGCAACCCCATACAACAGACCGATCGATTGTTTATACTCGCCGTCTTCTGCATTCGGATCCCCTTGGCCTCGTACTGCTATATAGTTCATTTTTGGAACAGTGATAATACTTGGTTTGTCTTTTGGCATGTAATACTCTTTATATTCTTTTTTAAAATCAAACGCCATTCCGATACCTCCACTGTCTGCAGCGCTACTTTCTGGCCACTACAATCGGCTGGTAGAAACCTGTTTCATCCATGAATTTCCATTCAACTTCTCTGCATCCGCTTGCAAGAAGAAGACTGGTCAGTTCTTCTCTGCGTGTAGCCCGGTATTCGCACTGAAACTTGCTGGCCTGAAGGGTCTCTCCGTCTTCGATAATATACTGTGTCAGCTGATAGTTGTCGCCATCCCACTTCCATGTCTGAAATGAGACCCTCTGCCCTTTGTCAGTCGGATGGATGTAAGGCGGAGAATACGGTGGCCTCTCTTCCAGCAGCCGATCATAATCCCGGATGCTGGCGACAAAGATCCCGTTTGGACAGAGTGCGGCGCAAATGCTTTTCACTGCCATTTCCAGTGCTTCCGCGGACAACATATGCGGCAGTGCATTATCCATGGCAATGACGATTTCAAACTGTTTGTCGAAGGTGTTTTGAAGCGCACAGAAATCTGCCTTTTCGAAACGGATCTGAACCCCGCTTTCCTCGGTCCGTTCTTCTGCCTCGGCTAAAGCTACGGCGCTAATATCCGAAGCGGTAACCGGATAATGATGTTTTGCCAATCCCACAGCCTGAGTTCCGATACCGCAAGCACAGTCGAGAATGCGGGCATCATGTGAAAAACCATACTCTGTAAAGATCCTTTCAAGGATGTCTGCCTGTTCGTCCGTTGCAGAATTCCAGTCCTCAAAGAGCTTATCATACTGTGGTGCCAGATTGTCATAAAAGCTTTGTGTGATATTCATATGCATTTCACCTGAAGTATTTCCAAAGGGACGGATACTCTTTTTGCCGATCGTGAGGAAAAACAATCACAAATGTTGATTATCGGGATATAAGTTTTAAAAACCTCTTATCATTCATCTGTTCGTTGGTCAGATAGTCACCATTATAAAACAGCGCATACGTGGTGATCGGAGTCGGTGCATTCTGTGCCGCCTCCCTGCTCTCAATATGAATCGCTTTGAACGGAATGCCGTGCTCCTTTGCTGTTTGTTCAACGATCGGTACGTATTTTGCGTTGAACGGACACTGGCTCGTGTAGTAAAGAACATAACCCTGTTCGTCAATGTGCGGGTGCTTTGCACATCCTTTGAATTCAGGTTTCTCCGCACTGTCAGTAAATGGATAATACCAAAGCTGAATACCGTTATCGGACTCATCGCAAACGGTAAACCCTTTGTGTTTTAAAAATTTGGGATCTGCAAGAAACGGTTTTTTCTTTGCGGAAGAAAGAATACAAAGACCTTTTCTGCCCTTTTCCCTGCTGTCCACGATACAGGAGTCCAGCAAATCATTTGAATAGCCGTTCCCTTTGAACGAGCCGGAAACCCAAAGACAGTCAATGTACATATATCCGTCTGCCATGATGGGATTCCATGCATTTTCAGCCGGGATATACTCGATAAAGCATTTTCCACGCTCTGAGCTTTTCAGAAAGACTAGCCCTTCATCCAGACGCTCTGCAAGCCAGGCTTTTTTTGATGAGACCTGTATATCCTTGTTGTTGGAAATGGCGCAGCAGATATGCTCATTTTCCAGATTATCTTTTGTGATATTAATGTACTCCATAAATAACCCTCCGGTTAAAAAGAACTTCGATTAAATTATTAAACCAGTCTTAGGTTTAAACAATCAGCTATGTGTCAGCAGACATACGGTTTCCACATGGGTCGTCCCGGGAAACATATCTACAGGTTGAATATATTCTGTTTTATAGTTCTTTTTCATCATATTAAGATCCCGAGACAGGGTTTGAGGATTACAGGAAATGTAGATCAGCCGATTGGCATGCAGTTCCAAAAGTGTTGAGATAAATCTCCTGTCACAACCTGCTCTGGGAGGATCGGCAAATACGACATCAAAGTGTCTGTTCTTATCAAGGATGCATTTTGAATCGGAAATACAAGTATATTGATAGTTTCTGATACCGTTCTGCTCGGCATTTTGAGCGGCAACAGAAATGGAATCATGATTGATGTCAAAGCCATCCAATGACGCGCAGCCATCCTTACAAGCGGCAATTCCGATAGTACCGATCCCGCAATATGCATCCAATACATGATCGGAAGTTGTGATCCGTGCATATTCGAAAGCAGTTTGATAAAGCGTTTCGGTAGAATATGGGTTGATCTGATAAAAAGCTTTGGGAGGGATCCTGAAACTGCAGCCGCAAAGAATGTCATTGATGTATCCTCTTCCCCGGATCAGATATTCCTCTCCGTTCATCCACAAAGGAGTTTGTGAGTCGTTTTTGACAGCAGTTATACAGACGATATTCGGATGATGTTTCATCAGCTCTTCGGCGATTTCTTCCGCCTGAGGAAATAGTCCGTTTTTTGTAACGAAGGTGACAGATACTTCCCCGGTATGAATTCCTTTGCGAATCATGATATGGCGAAGATCACCCTTTTTTCCATCAAATATGCGAACTCTTTTCTGCGGTATCATCGTTCTGATCTGCAGATAAAGGCGGCTCAGTTCGCGGTCTTCCATCAGACAATGGTCTATCTCAGCGATTTTCCCGTCCGAGGAACGATACAGACCGGATATCATCTTCCCGTGGTTGAAATGGAAAAGATACTGGGCTTTGTTTCGGTAGTGTTCGGAGGGAGAGGATGGAATGATCTCCTGCACATGTCCGAATCTTCCCAGCAGATCGATCTCCCGCTTCATCTTAAGTGAAAGCTCTTCCTCGTACGACAGGTTTAACGTCTGACAGGCACCGCATTTTCTTCGATATTTACATGTTCGGATATCTTTATTCATGGCATTTTCATGTGTACAGCTGGTCCCAAAATCAAATACTCTCTTTTGGCGTTAATTTCAGATAGATGTTAGCCAGTATCGCGCCGGAGATGTTATGCCACACCGAGAAGATCGCTCCCGGAACGGTAGCCATGGACAGATTCGGGAATGCGGTTCCCGCCAGGGACGTGGCAAGTCCGGAATTCTGCATTCCGATTTCAATTGATAGTGCTTTCTTCTGCGGCAGAGATAAACCAAATATCGTCCCCAGCAGAAATCCTAAAACATATCCAAGCAGATTAAGAAGAATTACAATGGCGAATACGACGATACCAGTTGCCAGGATGCTCTGTGCATTATGTGATATCACGGCCCCAACGATCAATGCGATGGCAATCACAGATATGGCTGGCAGGATCTCACTTATTTTATCGGTATACTCTCCCCAGTATCTGTTGATAATGAAGCCTGCTGCAATCGGTATGATAATGACTTTGATAATGGACAGGAACATGCTCATGATATCTACCGATACGGATGTCCTGAGGGCAAGCCAGGTAATGGCCGGAGTAAGGATCGGAGCCAGCAGCGTATTGATCGTGGTCATTCCCACGGACAATGCAACATCACCTTTGCTGAGATACGTGATTACATTGCTGGAAGTACCTCCCGGACAAATCCCGACCAGCATCACGCCTGCGAGTAGACCCGTTTCCAATGAAAACATATTTCCAAGTAAAAATGCCAGCAGCGGCATAATCGTGAATTGTGCTATACATCCCAGAATGATGTTTTTCGGATGCTGAAATACTATTTTGAAGTCTTCCGGTCTCAGTGTCAGTCCCATTCCGAACATGACGATCATCAGCAGATAGTTGATCCATGATGTCTGAATCCATAGACATGTTTTTGGCAGAAACAGCGCCAATGCTGCTACAACCAACACTATTACAGCCATATATTTCCCCAAAAATGCACCAATCGTTTTTAGATTCATCGTTATTGAATAACACCTCAGCAAGTATGATATTGCTTTCTTTAATTATTTTGAAAATCCGTTGCTTATAGTCCGGGGATTCTTTCCTGATAGTCGATCCATGATTTCTGAGGGACTTCATGGATGTTATCCCCGTCCATATAGTTTCCCAATAGAAAGGGAGATGCGGGATCATGCAGTCTGTTCTGAGAAATGATCTCTGCCGGTTCCGCATTTGCATAACAGTATCGGCAAAAATGCATACAGGTGTTATAAGCACCGATATCACAGGACAGATAACAGGCGCATTCGGCTCTGGCTCCTTTTGTTTTAGGAGCGATGAGCCTTCTTCCGATTGCCTTTTCGTAGTCGCTGATCTTCGTACAACCGCTGCAGTCAGCACCGTATTCAGCAAGCTCGTTCCCTTCCGCACACGGCTTTACGATCATTCCATATTCAGATGCAATCTTAATGATCCCTTTCCCGAGGTTCACGCGGTCGGTTTTAGATACCTCTCTGGCTTCCGGGAAATTCTTTCTGACTTTGGGGTACAGATCAATAAAGCTGATCACGACCGTTTTTGTGTATCCGTTCAAGCATTCCGCAATCTTCCGGAATGCATGCAGATGATACTCTGAGGTATATTTATCAGAGAGAAAGATCGGGTCGTACCGCCAGCATATGGAATCGATTCCCACCATGCCGGAAAGTGTTTTGAAATCTTCTATCAGGCGATGTTTGTCAGGGACACCCGGTTCAATATCCCGGCCGTACGGAGTCAGAGTCACGAACCAATACTGTCCGAATTCCTTTAGTAAATCCATATAAGGAAACATGGGTGCCGGATTTTTGGTACAGAACCCTATTACGTCCACAACGGACGGATCCAGCCTGTATCGATTCACCTGGCTGTGATTATAAGGATTTCGCACGCATACAAATCCCTCTTTTATTCTGTTTGCAAACCATTCGGCATAGAAAGCCGGTATGTCTGTTCGTTGTCCTGTATTAATAATCATTTTATATAAAATGGGTGGCCGGTTTCAATCAAGCCTATTCAAGGTGTATTTTCCAACCTGTATCAATCTTCTTTTTTACCTTTTTTGTTGTTTCAGGATCAAGGTCTGGCCAATCAACAACCGTAGTTGCTTTGTTTGTAACCAGATGTGCTTTTTCGGAACATAAGGCAAGCGGCGTATCGGCAAGAGAATCGGAATAAAAGTTTTCAATCACAGGGAAACCTCGATCAATCATATATGCAGCCTTTTCCTTGGCATACATAAGATTGTTAGTAAAGACACCAAACTCACGGTCAAATTCCGTTGCCATACATTTGACTCCAAGCCTGTTTGCAATTGGTTCAATAATACAGGAAGGAGATGCGCTTATGATGAGATCATCCTCTCTTTTTTGTGCAAGGTACCATGCGGATATCTTCCCTTCATATTTATCCCAATACTTCTCTATCTGCTTATCAAAATCATCGATCAATGTAAGATAGCTGAACATTTCACGCTGTAAGCGATAGTTTTGTACTCTACCTTGTTTGTATAGGATCAATGTCTTTATAATGCGCGGGAACCAAGTGAACCATAGCTTTGGTTTTCGTTTCATACACCAAATAGCAAATCCTATGGAACAATCAGAGTAAAAGATTGTTCTATCAAAATCGTAAACATTCATATCTTTTATACCCATTTCTAATTTGGCATCACTGCCATCGCTGCTTCTTTGTCTTATCTCTCTTTTGTCAGAAGACAGACGCACTCCACATGATTTGTTCTGGGAAACATATCGACAGCCGTACCGGCAGAATAACAGAATCCATTTTCCAGTAAAATGTGAAGATCACGAGCTAAGGTTGCCGGATTACACGACACGTATATCAATCTGGATGGATTCATTTTTACGATGGATTCAATGACAGAATCGTTTAATCCTTTTCTCGGAGGATCCACTACTATAACATCTGGATTCAGCGAATGCTGCTCAATGTTATTGGCAATTTCAGATGCATCCATGCAGTAAAAATCTGTATTGGAAATGTGGTTCAGTTTTGCATTTTCTTTTGCGTTTTCAATCGCTTCTTCGATGATTTCGATTCCGAGAACCGATTTTGAACGGGAAGCCAGAGAAAGTCCGATTGTTCCGGTGCCGCAATACAGATCCAAAACAGTTTCGGTTCCATTCAGATCAGCATATTCTGCAACTTTACTGTACAGTCGTTCCGCCTGCAACGGATTTACCTGGAAAAATGCCTGGGGAGAGATGCTGAAATGAATCCCGTTCAGATCATCATTGATGCAGGGATCACCCCACAGAGTATGGAAATCTCCAGTCAGTATCGTGTTCCCCTTCGTCTTGTTGACATTTAGAACGATGCCGGTAATAAACGGGCATTTTTCACACAGCTCGTCAATCAGTTTATCGGTTTTATTACCAAAACCACGGGCAGAAACGATACACACAACAAAATCATGGGTATGCTCCGATTTTCGGCAAAAAATGTGGCGAACGGTTCCCTTATGTGTTCCTTCGTCATAAGGGATGATCTGTTCCCTGTTCATCCAGTCAACTATGACACGATTGACCTGATTGGATTCTTCCGACTGGAGAAGACAGTTTTCCACCGGGATGATACGGTGGCTGTGTTTCTGGTAAAAACCGCAGATGACAAGACCGGTTTTGGGATCATTGCCTACCGCACATATGGATTTATTGCGATATGAACACTCTTTCAAGGAAGGTAGGATCTCCTTGATTTCAATATCAAGATCCCCAACGTGCTGAAGAGTACTGTTCACGTTTTCCAGTTTCAGGGACAGCTCTTTCTCATAGGTCATGTGGGCGGTGTGACATCCGCCGCATTTTCCGTAACTGCCGCATACGGGTGTAATCCGATCCGGAGAGGATTCCAGCAGCTGAACGGGAATTCCATAGATCGCAGAGTTTGTCACTTTCACGATTTTGATCGTCCAGCGCTCCCCTTTTATGGTCCTTGGAACAAAGACACCGTATCCGTCGATATGAGCGACTCCGCTGCCGTCGGAAGACCAACCATCGATAGTAACATCGTATATGGAGTTTTTCTTTAATGGAATTGTGTTTTTCTGCATTCTTATACTCCGAATCAGATGGACATGATAATCTGAGATAACTGCATGTTGATCTCGTTCTGAGGCAGATCAATACTGACAGGATCAGATGAGTTGTAAATATGAATGGCAGCATTCATAACAGTTTCTGTATATAGAACAATGATGGCATCTTCTGAATCAGTCATGCTTAACGCAAAAATTGTTCCATTGGGCTTCATGAACCATTTTCTCTGATTCAGATCAATGGATTGAAATCCCAATGATAACCGTTCTTCCAGTTGTGATATCATGAAAATAGTCCTCCGTATTTCCAAAAAAGTAAATATTTTTGCCGATTGAATGGTTTTTAATACTTGAAATGGATAAGCGCATATGTTAGTATAATTAAGATTTTGTGATAAACAACAAGAATATCTTGAAAGGATAGATTTCAAATGACTTTAGAGCTCGTTCTTACCATTCTTCAGGTCGTATCCGGCCTGGTAGTAAGTATCATTATTCTTCTCCAGAGCGGCAAGAGTGCCGGCCTGTCCGGTGCAATCGCCGGTGGCGCGGACACCTTCTTCTCAAAGGGTAAATCCAAGACTCTGGATCAGAAGCTTGCGAAGGCAACCAAGTGGATCGCGCTGGTATTTGTTCTTCTTACACTTGCTCTGCACATCATCTGATTTATACTGTTAAACTGAAAGCCGTTTCCGTTAGGAAGCGGCTTTTTTATCAGTCTGGATAATCGGCTCTTACTCCACCGATCAGCTTAGGCCTGCTGAAAGCAGCATTAACAACTGCCACCCCTATCTTATTATGTTCCAGACGCAGAGGCACTGCTACATCACACATGTGCATCCCAATCATCGTGTTGCCAATATCGAGACCAGCTTTGGCTCTGACATGCTCCACGACCACCGGATGTTCCATGGATTCATAGACTGCGGTGGCAAAGGAGCCGCCTGCTTTTGGTCTAGGTCGTACACACACCTCTTCATAACCGAATTGTGCCGCCGTGCTCTCTTCTACTACAAGAGCGCGATTCAGATGTTCGCAACATTGCGCTGCAAGATAGCATCCATGCGAGGAGATCTCCTCCATTAAAACACCTACGATGCTCGTGGCGATCTCGGGAACGGATCCTTTTCCTATGTGCTTTCCGGCAATCTCGCTGGTTGAACAGCCGATTACAACGACAGAACCGGGTTTTACCTTGCCGGTTGCAAACAGTTCGGTAATGGCTTCTTTTGCCTGTGTTTCCAAATCTTTCATTTCTGATTCTCCATTACTCCCAGTTTTTCCAAACTTCCGGGCAATAGCCGACGGTAGCCTGTTTACCGTTTCGTACCACCGGAGTTTTTATTAGATAAGGATCTTCGTACAGTTTATCCATCTTGGCTTCATTGCTTGCAAGATACTGGATAAGAGGATAGTCCTCGTCTTTTGTATTGATCAGGTTGTCAAGTCCCACTGCATTTTTAACAGACTGTAGTTCGCCGCGGCTCATACCATAGCGATCCACGTCAATGTACTGAAACTTGATTCGCCGCTCTTTAAAGTATCGTTGAGCCTTCTGCGTATCAAAACATTTTTTTCGTCCAAATATCTGAATATTCACGGATCAGACCTCCGCAATAACGGGAAGGATCATTGGACTGCATCGCATCTTTTTGTAAAGGTATCCGGAAAGATTGCTCTTAATGCAGCTCTTGATGGAAGAGATATCCCGTATATTTCTGGCGTCACAGGAGTCTACAGATTCCATGGTAACGCGTTTCAGTTCATCGATAAGGTCTTCGTGTTCCTTCACATACACAAATCCCCTGGTAATGATCTCAGGCTCACTGACTGGACGCATGTCATAGGTGGACATGGCGATGATAACAGCGATCATACCGTCTTCCGCCAGCTTGTGGCGATCCCGCAAAACGATGGAACCGACTTCTCCAACGCCCATTCCATCCACCAGGACCGCACCGGACTGCACAGAGCCATTAAGCTTGATGCTTTTTTCAGATAACTCGATGACATTGCCGTTTTCCGCAATGACGGTGTTCTTGGAAGGAACTCCCATCTCCTGAGCCAGCTCAGCGTGCTTGACCTGCATACGGTACTCCCCGTGTACAGGGATGAAGTATTTCGGTTTGGTAAGTGCCAGTATCATTTTCTGTTCTTCCTGAGAAGCATGGCCGGAAACGTGAAGATCGGTCTTTCGATCATAGATCACTTCGGCACCTTTGGTAAACAGTTCGTCGATAACTCGACTGATCATGTTTTCGTTGCCTGGAATTGCGGAAGCGGAAATGATGACACGGTCTCCGGCGTCGATGTCGATCTGACGATGATTGGAAAATGCCATCCGATACAAAGCAGACATGCTCTCGCCCTGGCTTCCGGTAGAAATAATACACAGTCTGTGGCTTGGGATATTGTTGATCTGATTTAGTTCAACCAAAGTCCCGGCTGGCACGGACATATAGCCAAGTTCCGTTGCAGCTTTGATGATATTTTCCATACTGCGTCCGGTCACAGCAACTTTGCGTTTGTATTTTACTGCCGCATTGATGATCTGCTGGATACGGTCAACGTTGGATGCAAATGTTGTGACGATGATCCGTTTTGTGCAGCCGTAGAACAGTTTTTCAAAGCCGTCCCCGACCTTCCGCTCGGAATCGGTATGTCCTGCCTTTTCAACATTGGTAGAATCAGACAGCAGTGCCAGTACTCCCTGTTTTCCAAGCTCACCAAAACGGGTCAGATCGATCATTTCACTGTTAATAGGAGATACATCGATCTTGAAATCTCCCGTATGTATCACGACACCGATGGGCGTGGTGATTGCCAGCGCCACCGCATCAGAGATACTGTGATTGACATGGATAAGCTCCACATCAAAACAGCCGAGACGGATGTGATCGCCCGCTTTTTTCGTAAAGATTTGAGTGTTTTTCAGAAGATTCCGTTCTTCCAGCTTCAGCTCAATGATGGCGTTGGTCAGTGCGGTTCCGTAAATGGGGACATCTAATTCGTTGATGACATATGGTATGGCTCCGATATGATCTTCGTGACCGTGAGTGATCACAATACCACGGACCTTGCTGATGTTTTCTTTCAGATATGTGATATCCGGAATGACAACATCGATACCGTACATATCCACATCAGGGAATCCCATGCCGCAGTCGACGAGAATTATATCATTCTCATATTCAAAAACGGTCATGTTCTTACCTATCTCACCCAGACCTCCCAGCGGAATGATCTTGAGTTTCGATGTTTTCTTCTGTACCTTCCTGCCGGTGGGAACAGGTCTCTTCCTGGAAGAGGCTTTTCCGTTTTTGGATTTATTTATTGCTTTGTTTGAGTTCTTTTTATTATCTTTGTTTTTTCGTTCTTCGGTATTTCGTTCTTTTGGCTTTTTATTGTTGTTTTTTGTATTCGCCATATAACCTCCATACTTGTATTTATCTTCTTATCCACGTCAATTACATTTCTGTTCTTCCCTCAATTGCCCGTACAATGGTCGCAGAATCCGCAAATTCGATATTGGATCCCACTGGAATGCCATAGGCCAGGCGGGTAACTTTTACTCCAAATGGCTGAAGAAGCCGGGAAATATACATAGCAGTGGCTTCGCCTTCGGTGTCTGGGTTCGTTGCCATGATGATCTCGTGAATATCATTCTCTGCGATTCGCTGAAGCAGTTCACGGATCCGAATATCGTCCGGGCCTACATGGCTGATGGGAGAAAGCGCTCCATGCAGCACATGATAAACACCGTGATACTCATGACTCTGTTCAATCGTAATGACATCTTTCGGTTCCGTAACAACGCAGATTGTAGAATGATCCCGGTTGTCATTGTCACAGATTCCACAGATATCACCTTCTGTTAGATTCTGACATACCTTGCAGCAATGGACGTTTTTTCTCGCCTGAATGATTGCATCGGCAAACAGCTCTGCCTGACCGTCAGGAAGAGAGAGCATGTGAAATGCCAACCGCTGTGCGCTTTTTCTGCCGACCCCCGGAAGAGAAGCAAATTTATCTATCAGGTTTTCCATTGAAGCAGGATAAAAATCCATAGTGATCTCCTTCTGTTTTCTCAGACTTCGCGTAATGCCCGGATGATCTGTCCGCGGTCACTTTCACGAAACACAGCACTTCCGGCAACAAGAACATTTGCGCCGGCCTGTTTGACCAAAGGTGCGGTATTAATATCAATACCGCCGTCTACTTCCAACTCACAGTTCAGGTGATGCTCCTCAATATATGATGCTAAAGCTTCAATTTTCGGCAGCATATCTGCCATAAAGGACTGGCCTCCAAAACCCGGTTCCACTGTCATGACCAGAACCAGGTCCAGAAGATCCATATATGGATACAGGGCATCTGCCGGTGTTTTTGGTTTTACGGACAATCCGACTTTTTTACCAAGGTCTTTTGCTTTTCTGACTGCAGCCATGATATTCTCTTCTGAGTCGGATTCCACATGGAATGTAAGAAGGTCTGCACCGGCATTTACAAACGTCTCCACATAACGGATCGGGCGATCGATCATCAGATGAACATCGATGAAACTATCAGTATATTTGCGCAGGGATTTCAGCACGGGGATTCCAATGGAAATGTTAGGGACGAATTCCCCGTCCATTACGTCAAAATGGATATAATCTGCACCGCCCTGCAGGCATTCATCCACTTCTCTGCCGAGTTTTGAAAAATCGGCAGAGAGAATTGAAGGAGCGATTTTTATCATTAAAGTACCTCCGAAAAAACGGAATAATAATCGTCAAATCTAACTGATATATTATACAATAATTGTTGGATATTTCCAATACCTTGACGGTATTTCGCATTGATAATATTATATTTATTATTATATAATATTTATATATATCTGAGCGAGGTGAGTTGATTGACCTTAAAAAACAAAAAAACTGTCTTTCCAATTTACGCATTCGCCCTCTGTTGGGTGCTTTGCAGCATTATTTTCCCTGTATATAAGCTGTGGGCCCTGATTTTGACTGCAGTTCTTTCGGGAATCGCGTCCTATCTGACTTATATGGTCCTCTCTTCCCAGAAACCATCTGCAGAAGAGATCAAACAGGAACAGGAAAACATCAGTTATGGACCGAAAGTGGATCCTATCGTTAAGGAAGGACGCATGGCGCTCGCTGAGATGGGCCGACTGTACAAATCCATTGAAAAACCGGAGATCCGGTCCAGAATCAATGAATTGATGCAGATTACGGATAAGATTATTCAGGATGCTATCGAAGATCCTTCCGATGTTCCTCAGATCAAGCAGTTTATGAACTATTACCTTCCCACCACACTGAAACTTCTGAACTCCTATGATCGGATGAGCAGTCAGGGTATCTCGGGATCCAACCTGGATAAAAGCATGGAAAACATCGAGTCGATGCTGGACACCGCTATTGCAGCATATAAAAAGCAGCTGGATGCTTTGTTTGCCAATCAAGCTCTGGATATTGAAACCGACATTCAGGTGATGAACCAGATGCTGGAACGTGAAGGTCTGTCCGGAAAATCAGATTTTGCTGTCAAATGATAAATATACAGAACTTTTTCTAATGTTAAACGAAAGGAAATAGAACAAATGGCTGATAACAACGAATTTGAAGTAAAGAACGAAGCTGAAACTTCTTCCATTCACCTGACTCTGGATCCCAATGAAACCGGCAATGCATTTGCGACTGCTGTACAGGAAGCTGTTGATGACGCTGTGGAAGCAACGGAATCGGTATATACCGATGATGTTTCCGGCGAACGTCTGGATATCAACTCTCTGTCTCCGGAGGAGCAGGCAGCGGTTCGTGAATTTGCAGATAAAATCGATGTTCTCAACACGGAACAGGTCCTCAATTATGGTGCAGCGGCACAGAAGAACATTGCAGAGTTTTCTGAGTCTGCTCTCCAGTCTGTTAGGACTAAGGATCTCGGAGAAGTCGGCGGCATCCTCTCTGATCTGGTTGTTGAATTGGAAGGATTCAATTTCGATGAGAAAGATAAGAAGGGACTTAAAGGTCTGTTTAAAAAGACCGAGCATAGCCTTGCCAGTCTTAAGGCACAGTATGATAAGGCGGAAGTTAACGTAGATAAGATCGTTGAGCAGCTTCAGCAGCATCAGATCGTCCTGATGAAGGATACTGCAATGCTCGATAAGATGTACGAACGCAACGAGGAGTATCAGAAAGAGCTTACCATGTATATCATTGCAGGTAAGATCAAAGCCGAACAGCTCCGCAACGAAGAACTCCCCAAAATGAAAGCTGCTGCCGAAAAAAGCGGCAATGCGGAAGATGCTCAGAAAGCAAATGATTTTGCCAATATGATCGGCAGATTTGAGAAGAAAATCCACGACCTTGAACTGACCCGTGTTGTTTCCATTCAGATGGCTCCGCAGATCCGCATGATTCAGAACAATTATAATCTGATGAGTGAGAAGATCCAATCGTCCATCGTCAATACCATTCCTCTTTGGAAAAATCAGATGGTAATGGCACTGTCCATCTATCACTCAGAACAGGCTGCAAAAGCCCAGAATGAAGTTACGGAAGTCACCAATAAGCTTCTGGAAGAAAATGCTGAAAAGCTGCATCAGGGCAGTGTGGCTGTGGCCAAGGAATCCGAGCGCGGAATCATTGATCTTGAAACACTGAAAAAGACCAATCAGGAATTGATTGACACGCTGGAAGAAGTGAAGCAGATCCAGAATGAGGGCCGTGCCCGCCGCGAACAGGCAGAGATCGAACTGGGACAGATCGAGGGCGAACTGAAACAGAAACTGCTTGAAATGCGTGGATAATTGACCGTCCGTTTCATATTAAACTCTGATTACTCTATCAGGAAGTACAACAGGTGTATAAAATGGGTTTTTTTAAGAATAAAACAGTTGCTATCATACTGGCAGTGATTCTTGTGATCGCCTCTACCCTTCTTGCCACTCACGTGAAACTGGGTAATAAAGTCAATGATATCACGGAAGGTTTTTACAATGGTATCAATTATGATGGCTATCTGCATCCATCGGTCTTTACACAACTGAAAAACATTTCCAGCTCCTGTCTCGGGATCAGTACGATCGCCATGGAATACGGGATCGATACAACATCACTCAATGATGCAAGAAGTCATTTGGAGACCAATCTGGACGGTAAGGAAGGCAATATTAAAGAACTGTATGCAAACTATTCCGATCTGACAGCAGTTGCTACACAGGTGATCAATGAGCTGAAGACAAAAACGCTCAATGAGCGGGATCAGACCGGATTCTCTCAGTATCTGACGAACTACGACGGTGCTATAGCGACGATCGAGAGTTCCGGTTACAACGAATCTGTCAGCACTTTCATCAATGGTCCGTATCATTCCTTCCCGGCCAATATTCTGGCGAAGCTGTCCGGAGTAAAAGCTCCTGCATATTTTGCTTAAGGTGATGACATGAGAACAAGGTTTATTCATGTTTTAATCGTTCTGATCATGATCACAAGTTTTCTTGTGATACCGATCCATGCGGAAACGCTGAACGCCAGTGACGTATATTACGTAACCGATAATGCAAATGTCCTTTCCCAGTCTACTGTTGAGAAGATCAAAAATTTCAACGGTGCCCTGGAACAGCAGTGCAGCGGAGCTCAGATCGTTGTTGCCACCGTGAAATATACCGGAGGGTTCAGCAGCGATGAATACGCAATGAAGCTGTTCAACAGCTGGGGGATCGGTTCCAGCGATTACAATAACGGGATTCTCATTCTGCTGGTAACGGAGGAAAACAAGTATTACATCCAGTGCGGTCTCGGTATTGATGTAGATTCTCTTGCAGACAGTCTTGGAGAAGATCTCAATAAGTTTGAGGATTATTTTGATGCCGGTAAATATGATCAGGCAGTCAACACGATCTTTGATGGTATGTTGGAATGGTTTGATACACAATACACTGCAAATGTATCCCATGCCGATCAGTATATTACGAACTCGGATACCTACGGAGAATACGGAAGCAGCGTGGACCTTTTTTCACTTATCTGCACGCTGATATTCCTGTATATCTTCTTTCATGCTATCGTTCGATCTATTCGCCGGACTCATTATATTCGAACCGGGACCTGGCTCCCCTATTTCCTGTTCTTTGGACCGCGTCGTCCATATTGGGGATACCATACAGGAATGCATAACTATTACGATTTTTATAATCCATCATCCCATCATTCCAATTTTACGGGCGGAAGCTCATGGGGCTCTTTTGGCGGAAGCAGCCACGGCGGTGGTTTTGGTGGTTTCGGCGGCGGAATGGGCCATGGAGGCGGTGGCTTCGGTGGCGGTGGTTTTGGCCGCAGATAATCTGACAGAAAGGATTCATTTCTATGTCTTTAGAATCCGCGACAGCATATCTGAAACAGTATGGAGTGGAAGATCGGATTCAGGTCTTCGATGTTTCCAGTGCTACAGTTGATCTGGCAGCACAGGCTGTCGGAGTGGAAGGTGCCAGGATCGCAAAAACGCTGTCTTTTAAAGGGAAAGTCAATCCTGTGCTTGTTGTCGCAGCAGGCGATGCTCGTGTGGATAACAAGAAATTTAAAGCTGAGTTTGGGCTGAAAGCCTCCATGCTTACACATGATGTCGTGGAGGAGCTGATCGGACATAATGTCGGCGGGGTGTGCCCTTTCGCGGTAAAAGAAGACGTGGAGATCTACATCGATTCCAGTGTAAAGCGTTTTTCTTCTGTCTTTCCTGCCGTTGGAAGTGCCAACAGTGCCATTGAACTGACACCGGATGAGCTTTTTAGGATCTCCCGTGCGTTGCGATGGGTGGATGTCTGTAAGATCCCTGAATAATAAGAAAATGTAAAAGAGACGGTCTGAGAATCAAATCCCGGACCGTCTCTTTTGTGTTGCCTTAAAGCTCAGCAACCAGTTCCTTGTAATATTTACCCCGTTCCATGAAGTTTTTAAAATGATCGAATGCGGCACATGCCGGGGACAGAAGAATGATATCGTCCTCCTCTGCTGCGGATACTGCAGCATGGAAACAGTTTTTGAAATCATCTACGATCTCTACGGGAGGATGATCTGTCTCACGGTTTTCTGCGTTCAGAATGGAGTCATAAATCTTTCTCGCGGTAGCACCGGTAAGGTACACTTTCTTGCAGTATTTGTTGACCTCGACTCCCAGTTCTTCAAATGGGATCCCCTTATCGTATCCGCCGGCGATAAGGATCGGTTTTTTCTTCATAGCATGGAGTCCCGCAATGGTGCGTGTCGGACTCGTTCCGATGGAATCATTGATGAACGTGATCCCTTTCCATACCCGGACCCTTTCCAGACGATGCTCCACACCGGCAAAGGTATGAGCTACTTCCCTGCAAGTCTCATCTGTGACCAGGCCGCGTGTGGCACATATAGCTGCAAGATAGTTCTCGAGATTGTGAACTCCGGGCAAGATGATATCGGTCGATGACATGATCAACTGAGGTTCAGCGCTGGGTTCGACCGAATAAATGCGGTCACCCTCGCTGAAAACTCCGGCTGTCACCTTCTGCTCTCTGGCAAAATAAGAAATGTTTCCAGCACTCATTCCTTCATAATACGGAGTCATTTCATCTCTCGCATTCAGGATCAGGCGATCTTCCTTGTTCTGTTTCAGAAAGATGTTGGCTTTGGAATCATAGTAATCTTTATAATCAAGATGCTTATCAAGATGATTCGGAGAAATATTGGTGATCACAGCAATATTGGGATGAGCATCCATACTGTGTAGCTGGAAAGAACTCAGCTCCAGAACGGTAATGTCCTCCGGCTGGATCATTTCCACTTCCGAAAACAGCGGATGGCCGATATTGCCTCCTAAATGGACACGGAAGCCCTGTTTTTTCAAAAGCTCTGAAATGATAGTGGTGGTAGTAGTTTTGCCGTCTGAACCGGTTACAGCGATAACACGACAGGGACAGATTTTAAGAAATGCTTCCATTTCTGAAGTGAGGATACTTCCCTGTTCTTTGGCGTGAACAAGATGTGGATCAAAAGGCATCAGACCGGGAGTGCGGAAAATAACGTCAAAATCAAGCTGTTCAAGATAGTCAGGGCCCAGCTGGAGCTTTACTCCTCTGGATTTAAACTCCTGCGCAGCTTCTCCCAGTTCCTCCTCGGAATGGACATCGCATGCGGTGATGTCGGTCAGGCCATGATCCAGAAGAGTGCGGATCAATGGAATATTACTTACACCGATCCCGAGAACTCCAATAGACTTTCCTTTCAAGCTGTTGATATATTCATTCATTGTCATTCGGATTACCTCAGTTTTCATGGGGATATTATCAGGAGAAATTATAAACCTGCTTGCATCAGTTTACAAGAATTTCGCCGTGGAAATTAATGTTGACTTCAATAAACTCGGTGCTACAATAACTAAAGTAGTTCGCTGAGCAGTCGCGGGTACAATATGAAAATATGTACGTGAGGAAAGTCCGGGCTCCAGGGGCAAGAATAACGGATAACATCCGCCAGGGGTGACCCTCGGACAAGTGCAACAGAAATATACCGCCGGTTTTCCGGTAAGGGTGGAAAGGCGAGGTAAGAGCTCACCCGTCACATGGAGACATGCTGACGCTGTAAACTCTATTCGGAGCAACACCGTGGAAGGACATACAGGCACGCCCCGCCGTCCTGAGGAGGTGGCTTGAGCACGGGAGCAATCCCCTGCCACAGATAGATGACTGCTTTTAACAGAACCCGGCTTACAGGCGGACTCAAAAACGGCCATTGCTTGACATTTCATGCAATGGCCGTTTTATAATATTATGATCAGTTTTCCCAGTTGTGCCAAACGTTCTGCACATCATCATTGTCTTCGAACATTTCAAGCATTTTCTCCATGTTCTTCACATCATCTTCGCTGTCCAGTTTGATATAACCGTTCTGCGGAATCATTTCAACCTGAGCAGAAAGAAGAGCATAGCCTTTCTCTGTCAGTTTGTTGGAAACAGCAGCAACATCATCCGGAACCGTGTAGACCGTATAGATATTCTCATCCGGTTCAAAATCTTCGGCTCCGCAGTCCAGTGCGTCCATCATAACGGTATCTTCATCCAGCTCCTGATCTTCATTATCAATAACAATGACACCTTTGCGGTCAAACGACCAGGAAACACATCCGGTAGCGCCGAGATTTCCGCCGTATTTATCAAAGTAATGGCGTACTTCGCTGGCAGTACGATTGCGGTTATCCGTCATCGCATCAACAATAACGGCAACACCGTTAGGTCCATATCCTTCATAGGTGATGCGTTCATAGTTGTCGGTATTGCCTGCACCTAATGCCTTCTCGATAGTTCTCTTGATGTTGTCGTTGGGCATGTTAGCGGCTTTTGCTTTTGCGATAACCGCGGCAAGTTTGGAATTGCTGTCCGGGTTGCCCCCTCCACCTTCCTTGACCGCAACGATCATTTCACGGGCGATCTTGGTAAAGGTCTGAGCGCGTTTTGCATCAGCAGCGCCTTTGGTCTTTTGAATGTTATGCCATTTCGAATGTCCGGACATAAAAACAACTCCTTCAAATACTAAAATTTCACTAAATATGAATATTATCACACAGTATTGCCATAAGCAACACTATTTTCTGCCACTTTTTGTTCTGCTCTTGTTCTCCCAGTCTTTCCTGTTTTTTGCAACTTCAAATAAACGAACATAACTCTGATGACGTGTTTCCGGTATCTCACCTTCCGCTACAGCGGTCAGAATGGAGCAGTCCGGTTCATTGATATGATAACAGTCGTCAAAGCGGCATTTTCCCAAATGAGGACGAAACTCCGGGAAGCATGCAGGGAGATCTTCTTTCTCAATCCCGGCAATCATATCAACATCAAAGGAAGCAAATCCGGGAGTGTCCGCAATATATGTATCCTCTCCGATATCGTGGAGTTCTACATGCCGGGTGGTGTGTTTGCCTCTACCCAGTTTATCGCTTACATCATCCACTTTCAGATTCAATTCCGGTGAAATGGAATTGAGTATACTGGATTTCCCAACACCGGAGTTGCCGGTAAATGCAGAGATTTTTCCTTTCAGAAGCTCTTTCAATTCTACAATTCCGGATCCGGTAAGAGCGCTTGTGGAGATCACACGGAATCCACATCTTTCATAAATAGAAAACAATTCTTCTCCTGAATCTATATCCGTCTTATTGATACAGATCACGGTTTCACACCCGGCATACTCGGAAATAACAGAAACCCGGTCGATGAGAAAAGGATCGGTAATGGGATTCGTATTGGCAGCAATAAATACCATGACATCGATATTGGCTACTGCCGGTCGTATGAAGGAATTTTTACGGGGAAGGATTTCTTCAAGCCTTCCTTCCCCATTCTGATCTTCCATGATGATGACATGGTCGCCGACCAGAGGAGTCATTCCATCTAAACGGAATTTTCCTCTGGCACGACACTGTATGATCTTGTCCGTAGTCTTTACGTAATAAAAACCACTTAATGCTTTAATTATCGTTCCCTTCGGCATACATACCTCTTAATGTATTAATTGGCAACTTCTACATAGACAGTGGTGCCGTTGCTGACACTCACTCCAGGTTTAGGAACTTGTCCTATTACAGTACCAGAGGCCTTGCCGCTGTTAGGCGTATATGTGATTTCCTCCGACAATTTCAACTTGTTCTCTTCGATAATAGCACGGACTTCTGTAATGTTCTTTCCTTCCAGTTCCGGCATCTCGACCGTAGTTTTTTCAGGACCGGAGCTGATAAGGATTGTGATGGTAGAACCAATATCCTGATCCGTACCAATTTCCGGAGTGCAGCTAATCACATATCCTTCTTTAATGGAGCCGGATGGTGCCGTGTTTGTCTGAACGACAAAACCGGCATCTTCAAGGATCTTCTTTGCTTCCTCTCCGGTGTATTTACCATCACCGATATCCGGTACTTCCACCTGGGTATATCCGGAACTGATAGTAAACTCGATGTCTATTCCGTTAGACAGTTTGGACATGTTCTTATGCGCTGCAGGTGTCTGACCGATGATGGTACCATAGTCGTGCTGAGTATCGATGGCCACCTTCTCGGAGAAATTATACAGTCCTTTGTATTCCTTGTTGTTGATAACGTCTTCGTACTTCTGACCGGAAAAATCGGGGATTTCCACTTTTTCGCTGGCGGAGAAAAGATCTTTCAGCCAGAAATTCCATAGAAATGCGACCAGAGCCAATATGAGGAGCAACACACAGAACACTCCGGTAAGCATTGTGACTTTACGGGAACGTCTGCGGCGTTTTTTATAGTTTTCCTTGGTTAGCTCACCCTTTTCACGGATGGGTGCCACTTCAGGAACCTGTTTTTCCTTCACTTCTTTTTTGACAGGAGTCTTTTTCACCGGTTTGGTTTCCTTTGGTTCCAAATCGATGGGTCCGATGGAGGACTTCATCTCCTCGGTAACCTGTTCTTTACGGAAGTGTTCCAGATCCTGAACCATTTCCTCTGCAGTCTGGTATCTGGTCTGCAGATCACTGGACATTGCCTTAAGAATGATCTTTTCAAGACGAACAGGAATGGATTTATTCAGTTTGCGCGGACGGACAGGATTGCCGTTGATGTGCTTAATGGCAATCTCCTCCGGTGTCTCCCCGGTATAGGGATACTGGCCGGTGAGCATTTCATACATTACGACACCCAGAGAATAGATGTCACTACGAGCATCTGCTGCGGCTCCTTTAGACTGCTCCGGTGCCATATAATGGACAGAACCAAGTGCTTCATCGGAGTCACCCATACTGTTCTGAAGCGCTGCGATACCAAAATCTGCAACTTTGATCGTGCCGTCTTTCAGAAGCATAATGTTCTGAGGTTTGATATCTCTGTGAATGATTCCCTTTTCATGGGCATGAGCAAGTGCTTTTGCAATCTGTGCTGAAAAATGCAGGGATTCCTTCCAGTTAAGCTGTCCGCGTTTTTTGATATACTGCTTCAGCGTGATGCCATCGATGAGTTCCATAACGATATATTCAATAGCATCTCCTACATCATCGCTGTGTCCCACGTCATAGATCGAAACGATATTCGGATGTGAAAGCATGGCAATAGCTCTGGATTCTGCCAAAAAACGCTCTCTTGATTCATCATCGGCGATGAGATCGTCTTTCAGAATTTTAATGGCATCATAGCGATTTAGTTTGCGGTCCAGAGATTTATACACCACGCTCATACCGCCGGAACCAATAAGCTCGAGCTGTTCATAACGGTCATCCAGAAGTTTTCCAATGTACTTATCTTCATTTACCATATATGATCACCTCCTGCTTAAATAGTAACGGCAACAGCCGTTGTATTGTCCGGTGCACCGCGATCCAGTGCAACTTGAATCAGATGATTGACGAATTCCTCCGCCGAGTCATAAATCTGAGAATAGTTGAGAAGTTCATCATCAGAAATAATATTTGTTACTCCATCACTGCACAGGAAAAGCCGATCCCCTTTATGCAGATTGATATGAAATACATCCGACTGAATTTCTCCTTCGATCCCCAGCGCATTTGTAATAATATTCTTACGAGGATGATTCTTAGCCTGTTCCTCAGTAATCTCTCCTCTGCGGACCATCTCCGCAACAAGAGAGTGATCCTGCGTGATCTGCTGGATTGATTTTTTGCTGATCAGATATGCTCTGCTGTCACCGACATTTACGATAAAAGCCTGATCTTTTCGAATAAGAGCTCCCACCAATGTCGTGCCCATGCCATTATAATCAGCATCGAAACAGGAATACTGGTATACGATGCCATTGGATTCTGCACAGGCAGTGGAGATGATCTTGCTGTAAGAAGGCCGTTTCAAAGTGGAACCAAACAGATGACGCTCAAGATAGTCCATAAAAGTCTTGGTGCCGAGATTGCTGGCAAGGCCTCCGGCTTTTGCTCCGCCCATTCCGTCACACACAACAGCCGCGACAAGACGTCTTTCTGAATCCTCCCGGATTGCAAAATCGTCCTGATTCTCTTTTCGTACTTTCCCAATATCGGTTTTTCCGAAATACTCCATAGCAACTCCTATGTCGTCATTCTTTTACGACGAAGCTGTCCGCAAGAGGCATCTACATCGCTGCCAAGTTTCCGGCGTACAGTGACATTGACTCCCCGACCTGTAAGGATCTTGATAAAGGATTCCATCTGAGCATCTGTCGTCGGTTTAAACGGACGTTCTGCGACATAATTCAGTGTAATGAGATTCACATGTGCTCCGACTTTCTTTGCGCAGTCAGCCAGAAGTTTGGCATGATGATCAGAATCATTCACACCGTTGATCATTGCATACTCGAAAGAGATCCTGCGGCCTGTCTTTTCATAATACCGAAGACAGGCATCCAGAAGCGCATCAATGCCACGTCCATTATTTGCCGGCATGATTCTGGAACGGGTCTCATCATCGGGAGCATGTAGTGAAACCGTTAACGTTAATTGTAAATTATATGAAGCCAATTTGTCAAACTTTTCAACCAGTCCGCAGGTAGACAAAGTGATATGTCTCATTCCGATGTTAACTCCATCAGAAGAGTTGACCAATTGAAGGAATTTTATGACATTATCCAGATTATCCAGCGGCTCCCCGATGCCCATCAACACTATATTGTTGATCTTCTTTCCGGAATCCGCCTGCGAAAAAATGATCTCGCTCAGCATTTCGGAAGGAGTTAAGTTTCGAACAAGACCTCCAATGGTGGAGGCACAGAACGCACAACCCTGCCGGCAGCCTACCTGGGTGGAGATACAGATGGTATTGCCATAGTGATAGCTCATGACAACAGTTTCCACTGCGTTGCCGTCTTCCAATTCCCACAGATATTTAATAGTTCCGTCTTCTGATGAAACCTGTTTGCTCAGTACAACAGGACGGTATACACTATAACGCTGGGCCAGCTGTTGGCGAAGATCTTTTGAAATGTTCGTCATTTCATCAAAACTTCCGATATCACGGGAAAGCCATTGAAATATCTGTTTGGCACGAAATGACGGTTGCCCCATCTCTGACATCTCGGTCTTCAGTTCGTCCAGAGACAATGAGCGGATATCTATTAATTTGTTTTCTTCATCTTGCATACAAAGAATCCATCCGTATGATGTAATTGCGGCCAGTAAGTAAACATTCCATCACAGCTCTGACCGAACGTTGTGAACGGAACCAGCTCGAAACCGGAATGATCAGACAGGAAACGATGTACCACGTCTTCATTTTCCTCTTTCAGTACCGTACAGGTGGAATACACCAGGATACCGCCCGGTTTTACGTTCTCTGATACATTGCAGAGAATATCATATTGTATCTGAGGAAGACCGAGAATCTCTTCCTCCCTTTTATATCGAATCTCAGGGCGTTTTCGTATTACGCCCATACCGGAACATGGTACATCTGCCAAAACCACGTCAAAACTGCCCTTGAGGGGTTCTCGGGCATCATGAGCAAGACATTCAACATTTGTAATCTGCAGACGACTGCAGTTTTCCGTAATACGGTGAAGCTTATTCTCGTGAATATCACAGGCTGTTATGGAGCCGGTGTTTTTCATCCGAATAGAAGAACTGACAGTCTTCCCGCCAGGTGCGGCACAGCAGTCCAACACGGACATGTTCGGTTCGATCCCCGCAACAGATGACACTTCGTGTGCAGCAGGATCCTGAATATAGAACAGTCCGTCAGAATAACCGGGGATCTTATCTACGCGCCCCATCTGTCGGATCTGAACAGAATCCGGCCGTTGAGGATCCGAATCAAATGATATTCCCTGTTCATGAAGCGCAGATTCAAACAGATGCGCATCGGCAATCAATGTATTAACATACAGGGTTCGGCTTTCATTCTCATTGTTGGATATCATAAAAGCTTCGGTATGCTCCCTGCCGTATCGCGATACCAGCCGATGGACTAGCCATTTTGGATGACTGTAACGTATCGAAAGATTCTCCTCAGGATCAGAGGAATCCGGTTCCGGAAGGTTGTTCTTCTCACGGATCATATTTCTCAGAACCGCATTGACAAAACCGCAAGCTTTTTTTCTGCCCAGTGCCCTGCACCCGGAAACTGCAGTGTCTACCGCAGCGGAATCGGGAATTCGTTCCATGTAAAGAATCTGGGCGGCTCCAACCCGAAGCAGTTCCAGAACATCACTTTCCATTTTATCCATCGGAATACTGCTGAAATGCTGCAGATAAAAATCAATCAAGGACTGATGTTCCAGTACACTTTTTGAAAGCGCAGCTGCTAAAGCGGTGTCGCGCGAATCCAGATTATATCGATTCTGGGCCGATGTAATCGTTTCGGAAGCCCAGGATTTCTGTTTTCGAAAGCGTTTCAGAATGTAGATTGCCGCAAGGCGTGAATCCAGTGCGCTCATACTACCTCCAGCGGATGACCGCGCAGATAGTCCGATGCGGTCATGCGTTTTTTGCCGGACGCCTGAACTTCAGTGATCAGGATAGAATCTCCGTCTCCGCAGACAACTTCAATTCCGTTTTTATCTGCTGCGACAACAGTTCCTGCAACTTTATCATAGTTGCGGTGCGTGTACACTGCTTTGAAAACCTTCAGATCGCTCCCGCCGATGCTGGCTGTGGCCACGGGCCACGGCTGCAGACCATAGATCTTTTTGATAACCTGTTTGGATGTGGCGGAAAAATCAATTGGGCATATGGACTTATCCAGCATATGCACATTAGAAGCTTCTTCATCGTTCTGTGGTATTCTGGGAGCCGTCCCGGATTCAATGTCATGGAGAGTTTTAATCAGAAGATCTGCACCTAAGACTTTCAGACGGTCGAAAAGCTCGCCGGAAGTTTCGTATTCCCCTATCGTTGTTTCTGCCTGATAGATGATATCTCCGCAGTCCATTTTACTGGCGAGATACATCGTGGTGATGCCGGTGATATCATCTCCATTTAGAACAGCCCACTGGATCGGCGCTGCTCCGCGGTATTTCGGCAGCAGAGAACCATGCACATTGACGGCGCCATATTGAGGGATGGCCAGAATATCATCCGGAATCAGTTTGCCGTATGCTACGACAACAAGTATATCCGGATTAAGACTACGGATTTGATCTACAGCTTCTTCTGTCCGCAGCGTAGTGGGCTGATAAACAGGCAGGCCATGAGCCAATGCGACTTTTTTTACGTCACAGTAGCTTACTTCCATTCCTCGCCCGCGTGGTTTATCCGGCTGCGTAAAAACAGCAGCAACATCAAAACTGTTTTCCAGTAGGGCTTCCAGAGAAGCACTGGCGAAATCCGGAGTTCCCATAAATACGATTCGCATTATTCGTCGACCTCGTTATTTCCTAATTCTTCATCGGTAAGCATGCGTTCACATTTTTCCAGAAACAGATGACCGCTGAGATGATCGATCTCATGACAAAAGCATCGTGCAGTCAGCCCGGTACCGCTTACTTCAAACGTCTGGCCGAATCGATTCTGAGCCCGAACAGTAACGTTCATCGGTCTTGTGACGATACCATATTCTCCGGGAACGCTCAGGCATCCTTCTGCGCCGGTCTGTTCCCCATCCTGAGAAATGATCTCAGGGTTGATGAGTTCTATCAGCTGTTCCTCTTCTCCTTCCGGAACATTGGTTTCCAAAACGATAACCGCCTGACGAAGTACACCTACCTGCGGTGCTGCAAGGCCAACGCCTCCTGCCTGCTTCAGCGTTTCTGCCATATCATCCAGTAACATGTGCAGCCGTGTATTGAACTCGGTTACAGGGCGGCACTGTTTATTTAAAGTCTCATCTCCGTTTGTTAGTATGTTGCGTAATGCCATATTAGTTCCTTCTTTCTGCTACTCGAGGGGATTGCTTTCTGCAAATACAGAAACACCTTTAAACTTCTTGTTCTTACTGCAGTAGATTACAATGGAAGCCAGACGCTGGCGGATGTCCCGGTCTCCGTTGCATCGTATGGAAACACGATACCGGAAATGCCGGTTTACCATGACGATATGATATGGGGCGATACCGAGAACATGAAGATCCGGCCGTTCGTTTTCCCATTTTGTCAGCACCTGATCAATATATCTGCAGCATCGGATGACTTCCGATTCGTCAGTCCCGGAAACTGTTATGGAATACAGTTCCTGAAACGGCGGTGACTGCTGTAATTCACGAAGCCGGATCTCCGACTCGTAAAACCCCTTGTAATCCTGTTTTGCGGCTAATTTGATCGTATCATTATCCGGAGTATATGTCTGTATGATCGCGCGCCCTTCCCTTTCTCCCCGACCGCTTCGTCCTACGACCTGAGTCAGCAGAGAAAACGTTTTTTCATTGGCGCGATAATCGTTCACATATAAACTCTGATCGGCAGACAAGACTCCTACCAGAGTTACATTTTCGAAATCCAGACCTTTGGTCACCATTTGTGTTCCGATCATTATCGGGATCCTGTCGGCGCGAAACTGCTCAAATAAGAGTTTATGCCCGCCTGCCTTGGATACACTGTCTGCATCCATGCGGATCGTCTTCACACCAGGAAACAGAGAATCAAGTTCCTCTTCAATCAGTTCGGTTCCAGCACCGACATAATTCAGTATCCCTCCGCAGTCTGGGCAATGCTCATCCACCCGACTGCTGTATCCGCAGTAGTGGCAGATTAGACGCTTGCGGTCAGAATGATATGTCATGGAAACACTACAGTTTGGGCACTGATATACATATCCGCATTCACTGCATTGAATCAGACGGTTTCGTCCGCGCCGGTTGAGAAAGAGGATGGTCTGTTCTCCGGAATTGATGTTTTCCCGAATCTCTTCCTCCAGAACCCGGCTGATGTTTCGACCGTTTCCATGCCGTAGCTCCTCTTTCATATCAACGATCTTTACTTCGGGGAGTTTCTGATTGTTATACCGTCCGTGAAGCTCATAACGATGATAGATACCCTTTTCAGCGGCATACCAGCTCTCCACTGCTGGTGTCGCGCTTCCCAACACAAGGAGACCTCCGCACTTAACGCAGCGGTACTTTGCGATCTCCTTCGCATCATAACGAGGAGTGTTTTCCGAACGGTAGGTATCTTCCTGCTCCTCATCAATAACGATCAGCCCAAGATCCTTTACCGGAGCAAAAATCGCACTTCGCGTTCCGATTACGACAGTGGCCTGACCATATCGGATGCGCTTCCATTCATCATATCGTTCCCCGATGGAAAGACTGCTGTGCAGTACCGCGATCTGATCGCCGAAATACTGCGAGAATGTACGGATCATCTGAGGAGTTAATGCGATCTCAGGGACGAGAAGGATAACTCCCTTACTCCTCTGAAGCATCTGATGGATCAAGTGCATATAGATCGTGGTCTTTCCGCTTCCGGTGACACCGTAAAGAAGTGCAGCCTGCCCTTCGTTTTCTGACAAAAGAGGCAGCATCTCTTCGTACACCGCCTTTTGCCCTTCGTTCAGAACCGGCAGAGGCTGAGTTTCCCCCTGAAACAGTTCCGGACGTCGGAACGTTTCCTCTTTTGTGATCTCCACCAGTTCTTCTTTCACAAGACAGTCAATAGTCGCCCTGGATACCTGGATGAAGTCCATCAGATCCCGCAGCTGGACCTGCCCAAGCGGAGCAAGGGTCTTCAAAACTTCAGCCTGTCGCCGGGCCTTCCGCTGTTTTATTTCTGCGATCCTCAAAGCTTCTTCGCCCGGAACGGATAAACTGATATATTCGATGTATTTATCCGTTGCCTTCTTTTTTCCGCTTTTATTGAACCACAAACCGGTTGGAAGCATGGATTTTACTGCATCATAAACAGTACAGAAGAAGCGGTCATGCATCCATAATGCCAGCTGCACCATCTCTGCAGACAGAACTGGTTCCTGGTCCAAAACCAGAGAGATCTCTTTCAGATTTTCATAATCGGATTGATCCGCAATACCGATGACCAGTGCTTCTGTGGCACGGTTTCCTCTTGAAAAAGGAACCATAACCCGGCAACCGATCTGAACCTGAGAAACCAAATGTTCAGGAATAAGATAGTCATAGGGCTGATCAATCCAGTATGTTGCATTGGAAACAGCAACTTTTGCAATCATTGATCTGCCTTCCTTCATAAAAGATTACTTTTGATAACACGAGAAACAGGCGAGGATAATCCTCGCCTAATTTCATTTTTCTATCGTCAGTTTACCGGTAAACACCTCATCAATGGCTTCTGAGACCGGTTTCTTGCCGGTTGCCAATTCAGGATCTTCCTCTTTGATGGCCAGCTGGCGAGCACGGTGTGCAACCACATTGACCAGCATATAACGGCTGCCGACTTTATCGACCAGATCAGCCATAGGTGGATATAACATCATAATGAATACGCCTCCGTTAAATCATTTATTCTTTTATTATATTTATAGTTCTGAGTAGCAATAATGGAGATTACTTCACTGATCGCGGTCTCAAGAACATCATTCACAATAATATAATCGTAATTCTCAATCTTTTCAATCTCAGATTTTGCCTGTTTCAAACGAGCCTGGATCTTTTCCATGGAATCAGTCCCGCGGTTCACGAGTCTTCTTTCTAGCTCTTCCCATGACGGAGGGATCACAAACATGGTGACTGCTTCCGGAAACTGATCCTTTACCTGTTCTGCCCCCTGCACTTCAATGTCCAGCAGAATACTGGAACCATTTTCAATCTTATCCAGTACCGCTTTACGCGGAGTGCCGTAGTAGTTTCCTACATATTCCGCATGCTCCAGCAGCTCATTATTATCGATCATCTGCTGGAATCGTTCTTTTGTTACGAAGAAGTAATCGACTCCTTCCGTCTCTCCTTCTCTCTGCTGTCTTGTAGTGGCAGATACAGAGAAAGAAAGATCATTGCAGGTATCCAGCACAGTATTTACAATGGTGCTTTTTCCAGTTCCGGAAGGACCGGATACCACGATGAGACAGCCGGTTTTTTTATTCCTCGGATTCATCATTAATAGCAGCAATCCTTTCTGAGATAGTTTCTGTTTCAAGGGACGACAAAACAACATTCCCATTGTCCATCATCAGTACAGAACGGGTACTTCTGCCAAAAGAAGCATCAATCAGCATTCCATCTTCCTTTACTTCCTGAATGATTCTTTTTATGGGAGCAGAATCAGGGCTGACGACCGCTATGATCCGTTCAGCAGATACCATATTGCCAAAACCAATATTTAATAAAGTCATGAGCCTTCAGTCCTTACTCAATATTCTGAACCTGTTCACGCATTTTTTCGATCTCGGACTTCATATCAACGACATAATGTGCAACTTCCGAATTCTGACATTTTGAACCGATGGTATTCGCCTCACGGTTGAATTCCTGGATCAGAAAGTCCATTTTCCGCCCAATGGGAGATCCCTGTTCGATCATCATCTTCAACTGTGCGATATGGCTGTGGAGTCGAACAGTTTCCTCGTTGATCGCGATATGATCAGCGTAAATGGCCGCCTCCTGAATGATCCGATTCTCCTCTACGGAAGAGTCCTCCAAGACGTCTTTCATTTTCTGAAGAAGCCGATTCTGGTATTCTTCTACCGTTTTAGGAGCTTCTTCTTCAATCTTGGAAAGCAGAGCTTCGATGCAGGCGATCTTCTCATATAGATCCTGCTGTAGTTTTTCCCCTTCGATGGCACGCATACGGTCAAAGTCATCGACTGCAGCCAAAGTCAGTTCCTGCATCCCAGCAGAAACGGCATCCATATCCAGTTCCTTTTTTTCCAGAGAAAGGACATCAGGAAAACGACTGATGGTAACAGCGTCAACATTATTGGGTATTTCGAATTCTTCTGATAGGGACTTGAGGGCCTCGAAGTATCCGCGGGCCAACGGCTCATTGATGCGAACGATCAGATCTTCAGAGGAAGAGGAATCAATCGTAACAAATACATCGATCTTTCCGCGGGAAAGTTTGCTCTGAATAGCGCTTTTAATTTTATCTTCCAGGAAAACGAATCCGCGAGGGACTCGGACCGAAGTGTCGAGGTATCGGTTGTTAACTGATTTCAGTTCGATGGTGACATCCAGATCTTCAATCTTGCCTTTAGCGGTTCCATATCCTGTCATGCTGTATATCATGTTGTTTTCCTGTCCTTACTAATTATTCTTTAGAGAAACCGTCATCTGATACGTTCCGACGATTCCGATATCATTAATGTCACATGTAATTGTGACGGGTACCGTGACGCTTCCAGCCTCGTGAGTTGCGTTTGCCAGATCTGCAACGGCGTGAAGATTGGCTTCCGAAACATTTTCCAGATCATCCTTAGATCCACGAAGAAGGATCGTAAGATTACCAACTGGTTCCGCAATCATGTTCTCAGGAACATTGTCACATACGATATCCGTGACCGTAAACTCTCTTACTTCCATTCCCTGAATGGTGATCTTTACTTTTGCGCGAGTGACATTATCTACGGAAGAAACCCCTTCCGGATAGGTAATATCATAATCCTGTTCGTAGGATTCCCCTAGACCATCCAGACTGAAGGATCCGAGGCTGATTGATTCCAGCGAGTTAAGTACTTCAGGATCTCCGGTGACTTCGACCTGAGAAGGATCGATGCTGACGTTACAGTCTTCTTTCGTCAGACCTGTGGTATCCTCAATCTTCAGAGTCAACGGAACCATCTTTGTCGTACCGATAGGCACGGATACATCCACATGATCAACAGAAAACAAAAGACTGCTCTTATTGATCTCTTCACCATTTACATCCAGTACCACAAACTGATCGCTGTCAACAGAGATTGTCTCCTTTATATCAGCAGCGGCGTTTGTTCCGTACATATATATTTTTACACCAGCTATATTCTGAAGCACATAGGAGGATCCGGATATGTTGATGGAAGTCGGGTCCACTACGGGATCCTTCGCGTAATAACCATATGCAGTCGTCCCGGAAAATTCTGCCTTGATATCTACCGTCTTGGATTTCAGTTCCGAGATGCTGAAACTGATTGTTTCCGGGTTCCTGCTGACAACAGAGATGTTGTTGTTCTCGTTGCCTATTCCGGTATATTTCAGATAATAAGCCCACTTCATTTCTCCGGTACGAGTGATGCTGCCGACATCGATCACAGCTGCAATCTTCGAAGAATCCAGTCTTCCCATGACTCTTCTGCTGCCGCGAAGTGTTACGGACACTTTATCAGTATCTACATTAGCGATCGCCAGGCCGGCAGCTTCCAGATCATCTTCTCCGGTAAATTCGACTTTCACATCGGAAAAAGTACGGGTGATAGTCGAATTGTCCTGCTGCGTTACATAAGCCCACAAAACCAGAGAAATGAAAAGAGAGACGACCATCCAAAACAGCTTGCTGTCTGTTATTTTAGATTTACTTTTTTGATTCATTGCCGCGTCCTTTCATGAAGTTCTGGATCCGAGCTATGAACCCGTCATTGGATTTGCTGTTTTCATTTTCGTCCGGGATCAATTTGCTGCGAAGAAGTTTTTCTGCTGTAGCGGCGTTTAAATGACGTTTCAGCATTCCATTTTCCGCAATCGAAATAGAACCGGTTTCTTCGGACACAATAACGATGATCGCATCAGAAGATTCGCTCATTCCGATACCGGCGCGATGACGCATTCCCAGATCTTTGCTGAGATTGTGACTCTGGGACAGCGGAAGAACACATCCGGCAGCCGCGACACGGCCATCACGTACAAAGACAGCACCATCATGCAGTGGAGCTTTAACAAAGAAAATATTTTTAAGAAGCTCCGAAGACAATGCTGCATCAACTATAGTGCCGGTGCGCATATATTCATCCAGATTATTGGACCGTTCAAACACGATGAGAGCGCCGGTGCGGGTACTGCTCATCTGCTGGCATGCAATCACCGTCTGGGCGATGGCGCTATCCATGGCCGTAGCATTACTGTCCTTGGAGGAAAACAGTCTTGCGATGGAAGAACTGCTCCCCATTCGAGCCAGAAGTTTGCGCAGCTCCGGCTGGAAAATTATGACGATGGCAATAAGGCCAAGTTCGACACCTTTACGCAATATATAGTTGATCATGGTCAGGTTAAAGATCCCGGAAAGCCATAATATGATCAGCAGGACGATAATTCCCTTCGCAAGACGCATGGAGTTGGTCTTTCGAATCAGACCGATCAACTTATAGATGAGGAATGCCACGATTAGGATATCCAGCACATCCGTAAATCGAATGGTCAGGAAATAATTCCAGCTATTAATCAGTATGGAATGTAAAGCAGCCAAATCATTCTCCTATCTATCCAAATACATTCTAATAACCTTTAGTATTAATAGTTAATTATATGATATTAACGGTTATAAATCAAATTTCTTCCAGAAGACATACTGCATGAGCAGCTATCCCCTTTTCCTCTCCGGTAAAGCCGAGTTTTTCTTCTGTCGTAGCCTTTACGCTTACATGAGAAACATCAATCTTCAGCGCGTTGGCAATGTTCTCCCGCATGGAAATGATATGGGGAGCCAGTTTCGGCTTCTGTGCAAGAATTGTTGAATCGATATTGCCAATTCTATATCCATTTTCATATACAACACGACAGACTTCCTTAAGCAGTAAAATACTGTCTGCACCTTTAAAACGGTCGTCTGTATCCGGGAATAAATGACCGATATCACCGAGAGCTGCAGCACCCAGGATCGAATCCATGATGGCATGTACCAGAACATCTGCATCTGAGTGTCCGTCCAGTCCCTTCTCCCAGGAGATCTCTACACCTCCGAGGATCAGTTTGCGGCCTTCTACCAATCGGTGCACGTCATAACCATGTCCAATGCGCATTATTCCACCCCTCTGTTTTCCAGAATCTTCTCAGCTACATAAAAATCTATTGGGCTGGTCAGTTTAATGTTTTCCGGGCTTCCTTCAACCACATGGATGTTAATACCCATCATTTCCACAGCGGAAGCATCGTCAGTTATCGTCCAGCCCTCATTAATTGCTTTTGTTAAGGCTCCTTTGATCAGTGAAGCATCAAAAATCTGCGGTGTCTGAATAAGACGGGTCTTTTCTCGTGGGACTGTTCGTTCCACTTCATGTTTTACATCGATCTGCTTGATAGTATCTGTGGGAGGGATTCCAGGGATACAGGCACGATTGGAGCGTGCCCCTTTGGCGCAACGAAGGATCACATCTTCGGTAATGAGCGGGCGTGCTCCGTCGTGAATTCCAATGAGCTTAGCATTTCGGTTGCATTGAAAGATCCCTATATTGGAGGATTCAGCTCTTGTTTTTCCTCCCTCTACTACTTTTTTCACTTTTTTAAGACCGGCCTGGGCAATGATATCGGATAATTCTGCAAGGGATTCGTTCCGGGTAACAACAATGATCTCATTGACGAATTCGGAATCTTCGAATGCCTGCAGTGTTCGAAGAATCACAGGTTTGCCTTTCAGATCGGCTGTAATCTTATCATAGCCCATGCGCTGTGAGCTTCCTGCGGCAAGGACAACCATGGAACAGGCAGGAGTTTTCATTTTTTGGGGAATAAGATTATTAATAAAAGACATTTTAAGCCTCCCCTATGATTATTTTAAAAAAACTCCCTCATACTGGAAAAACCAATATGAGGGATTCTTAAGATCGAATCAGTTTATTCCTGAGGTGCTTCTTCTGCAGCTTCAACAGGCTCTGCAGCTTCTTCCACAACTTCCTCAACTGCTTCCTCAGCTTCATGCTCTACAACAGAAGTATCGTAGATTACTTCGTCTTCTTCAGGAGCATCTGCCGGTTCCGGCTCGGAGAGAGCACGGATAGACAGGGAGATCTTCTGCTTTTCATCATCGATTGCAGTGATCTTTGCATCCACGACCTGACCAACTTCAAGAACGTCTTCCGGTTTGCCGATTCTGCGGTTAGCAATCTGAGAAATATGAATCAGACCGTCAACGCCGTCAACAACTTCAGCAAATGCGCCAAAAGGCATCAGCTTAACGATTTTGACAGAAGCTACATCTCCAACCTGATAGGCATTGGTAAACACCTTCCAAGGATTTGCTTCCGGATCTTTGTAACCAAGAGAAATTCTTCTCTTCTCTTTATCAAATCCAAGAACATAAACATCAACTTCATCACCGATGTTCAGAACTTCGGAAGGCTGTTTTACACGCTGCCAGCTGAGTTCGGATACGTGAACCATTCCGTCGATGCCGCCAATGTCGACAAAAGCACCGTAAGAAGTCATGCTCTTAACTCTTCCGTGATATTTCTTGCCGATCTCAATGTCGTTCCAGATTGCTTCAGCAGCAGCCTTGCGCTCGCTCTGCAGAACTCTGCGGATAGAGCCGACAACACGTTTGCGGCCTTTATTCACTTCGGTAACGATCAGGCGAACCGTGGAGCCAACCATACCGCTCAGATCAGCCTCTCTGGGCTGTCCGGACTGGGATGCGGGAACAAATACTCGTGCACCCTTGACGTTAACAACAACGCCACCCTTGTTAACTTCAGTTACATTGCCTTCAACAACTTCGCCGGATTCCTGAGCTGCTTCGATAACGGTCCAGCTCTTTGCAGCATCCAGACGACGTTTGGAAAGGGTCACAGTTCCCTCTACGTCATTGACGCGGGTAACGATTGCTTCAATCGTATCACCAACTTTGATAACATCCTCAATGTTATCGCCGTTATCGGTAAATTCAGAAGTAGGAATAAATCCGGAATACTTGATGCCAAGATCAACGTTTACATCCATAGGAGTAATGGCAGCAACTACACCAGAAACCAAATCGCCATTGCGAATCGTCTTGAAAGACTCTTCCAGCATTTCATCGAAGGTCAGTTCCTTCTCGCTTGCTTCTTCTGCAGGCTCTGCTGCAACTTCTTCAGCAGCCTCTTCTGCAACAGGAGCTTCCACAGCTTCCTCTTCAGCAGCCACTTCGACTTTGGCGACTTCCTCTACTGCTTCCTCTGTCTCTGGGATCTGTTCAGCTTTGATCTCTTCACTCATCGTATTAATTACCTCCTTGATTATCCACGCGGGTGCCGACGCTCCAGCTGTGATTCCGACAGTTTTGGCAGTTGTTAATGCTTCCAAATTTAAT
>CAJOQP010000112.1 GCA_905236515.1 uncultured Oscillospiraceae bacterium
AAGGGAACTGGTAGATGACAACGGAGACGCGGTGTATACTCACGATTCGACTCCGGTTCGTCAGGTCATCAGCGAAGAGACCAGTGACAAAATCTGTGAGATCCTTGAGAAGGTTGTCAATGATCCCGTAGACGGTACCGGCAAAAACGCCTATGTGGCCGGATACCGCATCGGCGGCAAGACCGGAACCTCGGAAAAAGTATCGAAACTTGCGGATACCGGAGAAAAGGAGTATATCGTTTCCTTTATGGGAATCGCACCGGCAGATGAACCGGAAATCGCGATTCTTGCATTCCTGGATACGCCAAACGATGAAGGAGAGACTTATATTTCCGGCGGACAGATGGGCGCACCTACTGTAGGAGCCATGCTCTCAGATATCCTCCCGTATATCGGTGTTGAAGCGCAGTACTCCGAGGAAGAGATCCTCAATCGAGACCGCGGTGTGCCGGATGTTCTGGAAAAGAAGATCGGCGACGCCGCCAAGGCACTTGAGGATTCCGGCATGCGATATCGAGTGATTGGAGAGGGCGACACGGTAACAAAACAGCTTCCTGCAGCACATTCCGTGATTGCAGCCGGCAGTGAAGTGATTCTTTATGCCGATGAGGAACCCTCCAAGAATAAAGAAAAAATGATCGATCTGATTGACTATGATTATGTGACAGCGAGAGAGAAACTGAGCCAGATCGGGGTCTTTATCTCAACGTCCAGCCCTGTATCCGATCCGGATTCACAGCTGATCACCAGTCAAAGCATCGCTGAAGGGGAAGAAGTGGAACACGGAACTATCATCAATGTAACACTTCGTTCCGGCGGAGGCGGCAGTATGATCGGAAGATACTAATTTCCCCTGAAAGGACCATCTTATGCAACTCCAAGACATTTTACGCGACATTCAAGTACTGAAAAAAACAGCAGAGGATTCCACGGAGATCCGGGAGATCTGCTATGATTCCCGTCTGGTAAAACCGGGTGATCTGTTCGTGGCGATCCGTGGTTTTGATACTGACGGACACAAATATATTCCTTCAGCAGCAGAACTCGGCGCGGCTGCAGTCATCTGCGAGGAAGTTCCCTCTGTGGATATTCCTTACGTTCTGGTGGAAGACTGCCGGAATGCCCTGGCACTTGCGGGCAGGAATTTCTATCATGATCCTTCTTCGGAAATGACCGTAATCGCGGTCACCGGAACCAATGGAAAAACGACATCCACTTATCTTCTCAAGCATATGATTGAAGAGGTCGCAAAAGAGAAGGTTGGTCTGATCGGAACCAACGGCAACATGATCGGCGATGTCGCATTCCACACGGAACGTACTACACCAGAGAGCCTGGAACTTCAAAAGCTGTTCCGGGAGATGGCCGATTCCGGCTGTAAATATGTGGTCATGGAAGTATCTTCGCATTCGCTCGTGCTGAGCCGCGTTGACGGCATTCATTTCCATACCGGTATTTTTACTAACCTGACGCAGGATCACCTGGATTTCCACAAGACCATGGAGGAGTATGCCCGTGCCAAGGCACTGCTGTTCCGCCGCTGCGAGTACGGATGCTTTAACATCGATGATGCGTGGGCTGAAAATATGATGAAGGATGCCACATGCAGTGTCATGACCTATTCTACGGAATCCACGGATGCGGATCTCATTGCAAAAGATCCCCGTTTTGCGTCGGACGGAGTCCGTTTCCATGTCATGTACAAAAATGAACTTCAGCGTGTGAATCTGAAGATCCCCGGAGTGTTTTCCGTTTATAATGCTCTGGGTGTCATTGCTGCCGGTCTGTCGGTGGGCTTTACACTGGAGCAGTGCTGCGAGGCGATGAATACCGCTACTGGAGTCAAGGGACGAATGGAAGTCGTTCCAACGGACGGTGACTATACAATCCTTATAGATTACGCGCATACTCCGGACGCATTGGAAAATGTTCTGAAATCGTTGCGTGCTGTAACAAAAGGGCGTATAGTAGCACTGTTTGGCTGCGGCGGTGACCGCGACCGTACAAAGCGGCCCATCATGGGGCGTATTGGTGCGGAAAATGCCGATTTCTGCATCATCACTTCCGATAATCCGCGTACTGAAGATCCGGAAGCAATCATTCAGGATATTCTGGAAGGACTTAAGGAAGACAATCTGAAATATGTTCCCAAAGAAATCATTCCTGATCGTGTCAAGGCCATTCAATGGGCCATCGACAATCATAAGGATCACGATGTGATCGTTTTATGCGGCAAGGGACACGAAGACTACCAGATCGTTGGGCATGAAAAGCATCATCTGGATGAACGGGAAGTAATTGCAGAACATTTGGAGAGAAGGAAGAAAGTATGACTATTCGTCTGATATTAGCACTGATCCTGGCATTTCTGGTGTCGACGGTTTTCGGTAAGTATTACATTCCCTGGCTGAGAAAACAAAAGGCCGGGCAGCAGATCCTGGAAATCGGGCCCAACTGGCATATGTCCAAACAGGGGACTCCCACCATGGGCGGCGCCATGTTCATCGCAGCGGTGGCGTTTGTCTGCCTGACGGTAGGGTTTGAAAGAATGCTCCGTGGAGACTGGGGACATATCGTTATGTTCCTGTTTGCCCTGATCTTCGGTATTATCGGTTTCCTGGATGACTGGGAGAAACTGAAAAAGAAACAGAATCTGGGTCTGACGGCAAAACAGAAATTCGCACTGCAGCTGGTCGCTGCCGTGATCTTTATATTCTTCCTGCGCAGGATGGGATACTGCCAGCCGCATCTGTATATTCCGTTCTGGAATGTAACAGTAAATATGCCGGAATGGCTGTACTATATTTTCGCTGTCTTCGTAATCGTCGGCACGGTAAACTCTGTCAATCTTACCGACGGCATCGATGGTCTTGCCGCAAGCACTTCCATCCCGGTGTGCCTGTTCTTTGTGGCAGTGACCTTCCTGTCCCATCAGTATCTTTCTCTTGGAATCTTTGCCTCTGCACTGCTGGGAGGACTGCTCGGTTTTCTGGTTTATAACTGGAATCCGGCGAAAGTGTTCATGGGGGATACCGGCTCCCTGTTTCTGGGCGGCGCGATCGCAGCGATGGCATTTGCCTATGACATGCCGCTGGTCCTGATACTTATAGGGATCATGTTTATCATTGAGACCATGTCCGATATTCTGCAGGTCGGTTATTTCAAGCTGACTCACGGAAAACGGATCTTCAAAATGGCACCGTTTCATCATCATCTGGAGATGGGCGGATTCGCCGGTCATAAATGGAAAGAAAAAGAGCTGGTTGCACTGTATGTCTGCATCACGGTGCTGATGTGCATCCTGGCCTTCATTGGCGTATTTGGCCGTTACGCAATCTGAGATCAAAGTAATCTGAAAGGGAAGGAGGAGCAGCAATGGACAATCCTTATCGGACGTCGGAACCGACGGATGAGATCGCGGACTATACCAGAGAACGGCAGAAACGGAGATCCATGGATGCTCCTTTCCTGCTGCTGGTCCTGATCCTCATGACCATCGGATTGATCATGCTTCTGTCCGCAAGTTATGCCAGAGCATATTATGAAGGAAGCAGCCCCGTCTCCATCTTTATCCGTCAGCTGTTTTTTGCAGCTGTCGGGCTGGTGCTGATGATGCTTCTTTCCCGTTTGCCTCTGCGCATCTATAAAAAATGGTCTATGCGTGTGCTGCTCATTGCAGTGGCACTGATGCTTCTGGTCCCCGTTGTCGGTACGCGGGCAAATGGAGCCAAACGATGGATCAATCTGGGCCTGTTTACGATCCAGCCTTCCGAGATCGCCAAGATCGGTGTTATCATGGCATTCTCGGCGATGATCTGTAAATACCGGGATAAGATG
>CAJOQP010000113.1 GCA_905236515.1 uncultured Oscillospiraceae bacterium
CAGTTCCAGGATCCCCGCCATGGGAGCTCCCAGGAGAGCGCCCAGACCGGCCCCGGCCAGTCCGTCGATCCACTTGGCAGGTCCCAGAAGGGTGGTCGCCGTGCCCAGTGCGGCAGCGCCCACCCATTTGGCGGGCAGCAGAGCAGCACCGGTGACTCCGCCCAGGAGACTGCCGGCGGCAGCACCCACGGGAGCGGACAGGACACTGCCCAGAAGAGAACCGGTGAGGATGTCAAATCCGGTACCGATGGCGGCTCCGGTGAGAGCACCCAGTCCGGCTCCCACGGGTGTGCCCAGCAGCGTGCCGGTGACAGCCCCGGTAAAGGCATCCGCCATGGTTCCGAGACCGAAACCCAGCACCCGGCCCAGACAGCCGTCTCTGCCGGCATCCGCCAGAAGCTCAGGCGCATCTTCCGGAAGCGCATTCAGCGTTCCCATGGCCGCGCCGGCCAGAGAGGTCAGGATGCGCGCCGGGAGAAGGAAGAGATCCGCAGCGCCGTTGAAGTCCACGGGCTCCTGTTCCATCGGGTTCTGATAGATGGACAGGACCGGTTCCGTCTCCGCTGCCGGAAGAGCCTCCGGCGTCAGAAGAGACAGAAGGGATGAAAATCCGTCCGAGCCCTCCGATGCGGCAGTGCCGAAGGAATTCAGAAGGGAAGAGAGAAGCCCCCCTCGGTCCACCTCCGGAGAAGCGGAAGTGCGGATCGATTCCAGAAACTCCTCCAGCACTCCGGGGTCGGCGGAACCGGTGACGTTCATCAGTTCCTCCAGAAGACCCTCTCCGGCGGAAGAGGTTCCCTCTGCCATGCGTACGGCCCCCTGGGAGAGGTTCTGCAGAAGTCCCTGCAGTTCCGAGGCAAAGTCACTGGCAACGAGACCGGCGGTCCCTGCGTTGTCCGAAGCGGCACGCACGGTGTTTTCCGCCAGAGTCCGGGCCTGCTCCTGCAGCTGCTCCAGAACGGAGGAGCCGGCAGATGCCATGTTTACCGGAAGACCGGTGCCCAGCAGGGAACCCAGTGCACTGCCGTCCGACGGGGCGGCGGAAGCCAGGGAACGGACCGTTCCGGAGACGGAATCGGCAAAGCTGCTGCCCAGATCCCGGATGACGGAAGTGAGGCTGTCCGTGCCCACACTGCCGGGGACGGGGATGAGAGAAGAGACTAGGTCCGCGCCGCCGGTGAGAGCATCATTCAGGACCTCCGTACCGGGAAGAAGGGACGTGGGCAGGGTCATAAGATCCCCCAGCCCGCGGGTCCCTCCGCCCAGAAGAGCAGTGAGAAGATCCGTTCCGCCGCCAAGAAGATTCCGGGCGATCTGATCCAGACCGCTGACCGCGGCGTTGGTGAGGTTGCTCATCAGAGACAGCCCGGTGCCGGCCAGACCTCCGGTGAGATCACCGGCAAGAGAACTGCCGGTGAGACCGGAGACGAGATCATTAGCCGTGCCGGAGATAAGGTTTGCCATACCGGAATTTGCGGACTGGATCAGTCCGGAAGTGCCGGACAGTCCGCTTTGTGCCAGCTGGGAGACTACGGAACCGGTATTTTCCGCCAGTCTCTCCAGGTTCTGCGCATTGGCCTGAGCCAGACCGGATGCGCTCTCCGCCAGTGCCGAGGCGATGTCCGAACCGGTGTCCCCCATGCCGGGGATCCATTCGGAGACCGCCTGACTGCCTGTCTGTGCCGCCTGAGCGGGAATGCTCATCGCTCCGCCTGCCAGTTCCTTCGTGATCCCGGCGGCAGTGCCGATGAGATCCGAAGCGGCATCGGCGCCCATGCGGATCAGATCTCCGGGGATCATTCCTCCGGATACCGTCTCCACAAAGGACGAGGCCAGATCCGCACTGCCTGTCACAAGGTTCTGTGTCAGACCTGCACCCAGATCGATGAGATCGCCGGCCATGGCGGTGCCCGTCTCTGTCACTGCCGATACGGGATCGGCCTCGTCGGCGAATGCCGAGACGGTGAACAGGCACACGATGGCGCAGACAGTCAGCAGCCAGCGGAGGAGTTGGTGTTTCATCTGTGTCATGAAAATCCTCCTTTGAGAAAAAATGATGGATTGCGGCCCCTCTCCGGGACCTTCGGTAAGCCCTCCTTTCCTGCAGTTTGGAAGGGGATCCGAGACTGGAAAAAAATACCAGAATAATTTCCCCTCCTACCCTTAGGAGAGAAAAGGGGGGTAAACGTGACGGTTTTTCGGAAATTTCCTCAAAAGAGATTAAAAATAACCATTTTCCACTAAAAAACCGGTCCGAAGTCAGACCGGCATGCTTCTCAGAAAAGATAAGAAAAAAGACCGCTGAGTCCGAAGACTCAGCGGCCGTGTTATTGGTATGTTCGATTAGAACAGGTCAGCAATGGACCAGATGATGGAAGCTTCTTTGCCTTCATTGCCCCATGCGAGGCCCTGGCCTACCCAACCGAGTACGAACTTTGCGAGTTTACCCATTTTTGTTTCTCCTTTACTAGATTTTCAATACAGCAGGAATGGGGGGAATGGCGTTTTTCCGAGTACCGTCCTTTTTCCTGCCTAAATACACTTTTACGGTTCGTCTGTTACTGTTGATCAGCAATCAGATGAAATCAGAACCAGCTGGCAATTTTCCAAAGAATGCCTGCTTCTTCGTTTTCGTTGCCTACGGACAGGCCCCAACCGATGATGTTAAGAATGCTTTTAACCATTTTTTGTTTCTCCTTTGCTAGATTTTTCTGAAATGCGGGATGGGGGGAACGGCATTTTTCCGAGAACCGTCCTTTTTCCCGCTGTTAACTCTAAAGACGCAGGTTTATCCGGAATCTTGCATTTTTACTTCAAATTTTTTTAATTTAAGATTTTTAATATTTTGTGGCGGGAAAGATTGTGGGGAAATCATAGGAGAAAAAAACTGCCACATGGTGTATAATTGAAATCAGACAAATGAGGGCCGGACCGCGTCTTTTTCGGAAGACCCGGGATCGGTTTAAAAATGGAGGAATAGACCGTTGAAATACAAAGACCTGGGATTTCGCGCCATCTATGAGCAGTTCTGCGCATTTCCCCTGAAAGACGAGATGAGAGAGGATCTGATGAACTACCCCGGCTTCAACAAGGCCGACGGGATGCTGTGCTACGGATACATGCATCCGGAGGAGGGACTGATGCTGGCGGTCATGGCCATCGGCATGCTGGAGGGATCGGATATCCAGTGCTTCCGCGAGCCCCAGGAGAAGATCATCTCCATGCCGCCGGAGGAGTTTGAGGACGAGGAGATCATCACATTCAAGGAATCGGACCGGATCCTTCGGATGCAGTATGACGATCAGATCCGAGCCCTGGGAAACCGCAACGACGTGGAATACATGCGTGCCAACCGCAGCATCACCTTCATTGACGAGCTCCGGGATCCCCGGTTCATCGACGATGTCCCCGTGGAGCTGTGGCGGAAGGACCGGGATGCAGAGACCGTGATGGTGCGCATCACCGACAGCGACATGGACGCCCTCATCGGCCAGATCCGCCAGGAGCCGAAGCAAGATTTCGGTGTGCATGAGGGGGACGAGATCCGATTTGTTGTATTCCGCAACGGGCAGAAACGTCTCACCGCCTACAAGGATTTTGATGCCGACACGGGCTATACTCCGGAACAGCTGGAGGACGGAACGATCCTGAAGGAGGCCATCCACCGCTTCCGCGGGGACCGTACCGAAAAGAACCTCATGGGACTTCTCCATATTCTGCGGGACAGCCAGTTCTACATTCCCTGCCAGGTCGCGGCGGAAGGCGCGCCGTCGGAGGATTCTGATCCGGACGGCGTCATGATGATCCCGCAGATCATGAAGAACATCAAGGATCAGTATTTCCTTCCCGTGTTCTCCGATCTGGAGGAGATGGGGGAGATGAAGGATACCTGCCGGCCCATGCGCAGCGACATCCTCTCCGCCATCCGCTTTGCCAAGGACAGCGAGTATGCCGTGGCAGGCATCGTAGTGAACATGAACTCGGAACTGTTCTTCATCGGGGAGGACCTGTACCCGGTGCTGCGGCAGATGGAATCGGGACTGACGGATGTGGAATCCTGACACTTTTTTGATGGAAAAACCTAGATATTTCTAAATACTCCAAAAATCTATTGACTTTCCAGAGACAATATAATATAGTGCTTTTGGTAAATAATTAACAAACTTGACTGAGAAAAATTTTTATGATCACGGCCGGATCCGGCCGGATCGGAAAGGCGGATTACTATGGCTGAGAAACGTATGGTATTTGCGATCGGAAGACGCTGCGGCAGCGGCGGCCGTGAAGTGGGCAAGAAGCTGGCTGATCATTACGGCATCAAGTTCTATGACAAAGAGATCGTCACCATGCTGGCAGAACGCATGAACATGCCGGAAGACGAGGTCGCGAAACTGGAAGAGAAGGTCACCGGTCACTTCAGCACCAAGAGCGGCTTTGCCGCCGCAAAGGATACTCTGATGGGCAAGATGACCAAGTCCGACCGTATGTATCTCACCGAGTATGCTCTCATTGCAAACCTCGCCGCCACCGAGAACTGCGTCATCGTCGGCCGGTCCGGCAACGCCATTCTGGCAGACAACCCCCACACCCTGCATCTGCACATCTTTGCCGATGACGATTTCCGCATCCCCCGCGTGAAGGAGCAGTACGGTCTGACCAGCGACGCGGAAGCAAAGAAGATGATGGACAAGATCGACAAGGAACGCCGGGATTACTTCAACTACTACACCGGTGAAGGCTGGGGCACTACCGACACCCATGACTTCATGATCAACTCTGCCACCTTCGGCATCGACGGCACCGTGGAGATCATCACCCACATCGCCGACCGCTTCTTTGCGGATAAGGAAGACTGATCAAGGGTATCCTCCCCTTATCTCAATAGATGTGACCCGGCAGGAATCTCCTGCCGGGGCTTTTAAGGCCAGCGTGTTAGTTATGACAAACAACCATTCGGAAGGCAGGTGAGAGAGTTGGAACTGAAACAGCAGATCCTGCTGGGGCTTCTGATCCCGTTTTTCGGGACCGCTGCCGGCAGCGCCTGTGTGTTCTTTATGCGGAAGGATCTGAGCCGGATGATCCAGAGGGCTCTCACCGGGTTCGCCGCAGGTGCCATGATCTATGTGGTGGTGGAGGAACTGATCCCGGAGATGTCGGAAGGGACCCACTCCAATATCGGGGTGCTGGCCTTCTCCGCAGGATTCACCGTTATGATGATATTGGATGTCGCCCTGGGATGATCCTCCCGGCGGCATCTTTTTTTCTTTCTGCGGGTACCATTTCCGCCGTCCATCCAGTATGATGGAGACAGAATCTGAAAAAGGAGGGAACGGCATGTCTCTTACCGCTGCCGTGTTCCGTCTCACCGCATCCCGCAATGACCGGAAACGGGATGAAGGACTGACCACACCGGAGGAAATCCTCCGTTTTGATAACATCTCCTACGGCCCCGATCCCTGGTGGCATCTTCTGGACATCTACCGTCCGAAAGCCTCGGAAGGAAAGCTCCCCGTCATCATCGACGTTCACGGCGGGGGATGGGTCTACGGGGACAAGAACCTGTATTCCCACTACTGCATGGATCTGGCTCGCCGGGGCTTCGCGGTGGTGAACTTCAACTACCGGCTGGCCCCCCGCCACCGTTTTCCCGCGGGCTTCGAGGATATGAACAGAGCGGTGCATTTCACGCTGGACCATGCCGAAGAATACGGCCTGGACACCCGCAACGTCTTTCTCGTGGGAGATTCCGCCGGCGCCCACATGGCGGCGGTATATACCTGCATGTGCGTCAACCGGGAGTACGCCGAAAAGTTTTCCTTCTCCGTGCCGGAGGATTTCGTTCCCCGGGCGGCGGTGTTCAACTGCGGCATCTACGATATGGGAGTGGCCATGCTCCTGGGAAAAGGCACCCGGGATCTGACCAGGGACCTCATGGGGCACACCATGACGGATGAGGAGATGGAGCTTTTAAGCCCGGCCCGCCATGTTTCCGGGGATTTTCCGCCCTGCCACGTGATGACCGCCTCCGACGATTTCCTCCGCACCCAGCCGGAATACTTCCTCCCCGTGCTGGAACAGCAGGGGATCGAGCATACGTATAAACTGTGGGGATCAAAGAAGGAACCGCTGATGCACGTGTTCCATCTGGACCTTCGGAAAAGCGTGTCCCGCCAGTGCAATGACGAGGAGATGGAGTTCCTTAAGAAACACATCCGGTGAGCTGGTTCATTGACTTTTCCTCCTGTTTTGAAGATCTACCCCATACCGAAGGAGGTGTGTGCCGAAGCATGCATCTCCTTCTCTTTTTCTTCCTCCTCGGTTGTTCGCCGGGGGGATGATGG
>CAJOQP010000114.1 GCA_905236515.1 uncultured Oscillospiraceae bacterium
ATAAATGATCCGCCGGGAACCCCGGTTCTTCCAGTTGAGCGTATCGATATCGCACTCATAATAGGTACGGCCCTTCTTGGCAGGAAGTCTTCCCTCATAGTTTCCGAACCGGTCTCCGCCAATGCATTTTCCCGGTGCCACATCCCTCAGGGATCCTCCGCTCCAGCCCAGAGATTCCGCTTCCTTCTTCGTAATGTAGTTGGAAGGAAGATGTCCGTAGGTATGGATATACTCTGCCACTTCCGCCTTGCTGTCATAGGTTCCGTCCTCCGTAACTCCGGATTGGGCAGCGGATGGTGACGGGGTTGATACGCTGGATTTCGTGGCAGATGCATCCGTCTGTTCCGTCGGAGTCGGTGATACCAGTTGTAAGGAGTTGTCTTCCGATTCCGGAGGTCCTCCATACGTAACCAGCATTATTATCACGATTGCCAGAACCAGCAGGCATGGTATGATCTTTTTCCAGGATAATTTCATTCTATTACTCCAAACTCTTCCTCTTCCGGCAGTCCGAAGAACCGGCGGGTGTTCTGCCGGGCGCATTCCTCCAGTTCTTTCTGGGAAAGACTCATATAATAGGCCAGATCCTTAGCCACATACCGAATGTTCTCCGGTACATTGACACGGGAAAGGCCCGGTATGTTTTTTGGTGTCAGATAGGGGGCGTCCGTCTCGATCATGAATCGGTCATTGGGCAGCGCCGCTACCGCATCCCGCAGAGCTTCCGCTCTCCGTTCATCGCAGATCCACCCCGTGATGCCGATCATGAATCCCATGGCGATGTATCCGCGGAGCGTATCCCAGTCTCCGGTAAAGCAGTGTACCACCGCTCGCCGGCACAGATCCTTCCGGTCTTCAAACAGACGCATCAGATCCTCGGATGCGTCCCTCTCATGGAGGAACAGCGGCTTTCCCAGCTCCTCTGCCAGATCCATCTGCCTTTTAAGGCAGCTTATCTGATTTTCCTTCTTGGAAAACATGCGGTTATAGTCCAGCCCGCATTCTCCCACTGCCACCACACGGGGATTGTCCCGCAGGATCTCCCGTATCCGGCAAAAGTATTCTTCCCTGGCCTCATCGGCATTGTGAGGATGGATCCCTGCAGTACCGAAGACGCCGGTGTGGGTTTTGGTAAATGTATGGATCTTCTCGTTTTCCTCCGGGTCGCTACCGGTAAGGATACAGGTCACGCCCGCGTCCCGGGCATTTTTCAGTATGCGCTCCGGGTCCGGAAACTGCCGGCTGAACAGATTCAGGCCGATATCATAATAGCGGGTCATCGCAGCTTCTCTCACATGCGGTTGTGACGGACTGCGATGGCGATCCAAACAATAAGATCCAGTGCGATAGAGACCGCGGTGAAGATTGGGAACCCGATCCCCACATTTCCCTGACGGAAACCGGCCACCGTCATCCACAGACAGATGATGGAGATGATCAGTTCCAGGATCAGGATCAGATAGGTGATATCCGTATACACCAGATCAAGCCGTTCCGGTTTTATGTTGAACGGCATTTTCCACAGGCTCGGTGTGAAGTGATGACACACCAGGCTCATGGGGCCGAGCACCACCATCAACACAACCGGTGTGATCAGCAGCGAGGACGGTGCACCGAAGGCATCCGCCACGCCCTTATTGCTGAAGTGAGTCGGAACATCTCCATCCAGCGTCACGGCTCCGACAGCAGCCAGGATCATGGATGCCAGCCAGATCACCAGAGCTGCGATCTCGATCATAATATGGGTCCGGTTGATATAATTCTTTCGTCTTGCCATAATGAAGTTCCTCCATTCGGTCGTGGCAACAGTATACCATACTTCCGACGGGAATAGGATGGTCATTCCGTGAAAGCGGCAAACAGCCCGGGCTTTTTCCTTCCCGGGCTGAAATCATATCTTATTGTGTCGATAGGCGACAACACTCCAAAACAGGATAGTTCCCAGAAGCACCACCGTAAAAAGGATGCCGAACAGGCCGATCCCGTGCATGGTCTGAAGGAACGTCATCAAGGTGAAAACAAATGCAAAGACGGCAAGCTCCAGTTCCATCATGAACAGCATGCTCATCATGTCCCGGTAGACGATGCTCCTTTTAAGATAGTTCACTTTAAAGGGCATGTTCCAAGCGGATGGGTCCAGAAAATGTCCGATCAGGCTGACGATTCCATTGGTAACGATCATGATAATCGGCATGAGCAGCATGGTGGCCGGAGATCCGTATCCGTCGGGATTTCCTCTGCCGTCATAGTGGATGGGGATGGGACCTTCCAGTGTGAGGCTTCCGATAATGGCGATCAGCAGGGATGCCAGCATCAGGACCCAGGACAGGATCTCCAGGATCATGTGGAATCTCGTATAATAATTTCTGTTTTTCACCTTCCCACCTTCTTTCGGATGGACTATGGACAGTATATCACAGATCACACGCATGATATAGGGAGTCGCATCTCCGACCCTGAAAATAATTCGGGCGGCATCCTGTTTCCATAGGATGCCGCCTGTAGTTCCGATGCTGTGCGGTTACGATTTTTTCTTTTTGTAATCCATATATGCCTTGGCTGTCATGGGATATCCTTTTTCCCGAAGCGTCTTCTCCGTGCAGACACGGATCTCGTCTGTCGTGATGATCGTGCTTGTTTCCGCAAGTTTGGAAAAGATCTGTCCCACGATCGCAGTGGCTTCCTTCTCGGAGATCGTCTCACATGCTACTTCGGCGTTGGCCTTCAGGATACTTTTGATGTTCTTCTGGTCATCATAAATGACCATATTGCCATTTCGTTTCGTAACTTTCATGCGGTTTCTCCTCTCTGATCCAAATAATTGTTTTCTGTAGTTTCAGAGTACGATTATGAAGGGATTCTGTCAAGCTTTCCCGACGTAAGGGATCTCGGTAAAGTCCGCGATATCCCGGCTGGTGGTCATCAGCTCTTTCAGCGACAGATCGTGGACCGATTCATTTCCCGTGATGCGGGCAAAGGTTTTCAGCTCCTCCGTCAGGACATTCAGATAATTGCCCACCCGCTGCGCGGCAGCATCCATGTCCAGCCGTTTCCTCAGTTCCGGATCCTGGGTGGCGATGCCCACGGGGCAGTTGCCGGATCCGCAGATCCGATACTGCTGGCATCCGGCGGCCATCAGCGCGCCGGTAGCCACGGCAACGGCATCGGCTCCCAGAGCCAGAGCTTTCGCGATATCCGAGGACACTCTCAGTCCCCCGGTAATGATGAGGGAGACATCGGACCCCTGCTCGTCCAGGAACTTCCGGGCTCTCGTCAGTGCAAAGATGGTCGGCACGGTGGTAGCCTCCCGCAGGAAATACGGGCTGGAGCCGGTAGCTCCGCCCCGGCCGTCAATAGTGATAAAGTCCGGTTCCGCCGCAAGACAGTAGGCAAGATCCGCCTCGATATTGCCGGCAGAGATCTTGATGCCGATGGGTCGTCCATCGGAGAGCTTGCGCAGATTCGCCACCATGTTCTTCAGATCTTCTCTGGAGTTGATCTCCGGGAACTTGCTGGGGCTCTGCACATCTTCGCCCACCGCTTTCCCTCGGATGGCGGCGATCTCCGGGGTGACCTTTTCTCCGGGAAGGTGTCCTCCCATTCCCGGTTTGGTTCCCTGTCCGATCTTGATCTCGATGGCATCGGACGTGGTCAGGTTCTCTTTGGTCACGCTGTACTTGTTGGGAATATACTCAAAGATGTATTTATATGCGGCTGCTTTTTCCTCCGGAAGGATCCCCCCTTCGCCGCTGCACATGGCCGTCTTTGCCATGGCTGCTCCTCTGGACAGAGCGGTCTTTGCTTCCTTGGACAGGGCGCCGAAGGACATGTGGGAGACAAAAACAGGGGTCTCCAGCACCATGGGTTTGGCAGCGTTCTTTCCGATGATGGTCTTCGTCACCACCGGATCTCCGTCATTCAGCGGTGCCGGATCCAGCTGTGCTCCTTTCATCAGGATATCATCCCAGCTGGGCATGGGCATCTGCGTTCCCATGGCCGCATGGATACTGTGCCCGGTCACGGACATCTCATGGATCTCACTCATATAACGGATACCGGAATCCTGACGGGCAAATGCGGGATCGTAGTCCAGATCACTCCGAACAGCGCTGGTCTCCGGTTTTGCCGGGGTGTCTTCTATTTTTTCAAACTTGGAAATGGGCTGCTTGCAGACAGGGCATGCATCCAGTTCCGACAATGGTTTTCCTTCTTTTTCCTCATCCCAGATCGCGCCGCAGATGACGCATCGATAAACTGCCATACCGGCACCTCCTTTTTGCTTTTTCTGTCTTCAGAGTACGAAAGTCGCTG
>CAJOQP010000115.1 GCA_905236515.1 uncultured Oscillospiraceae bacterium
CATACACAGGGGATTCGGTTATTCGGTCGTTTCTTCGTTCGGAACAGGTTCGAGAGACGGGATGTCGGCATGAAGGATGTATTCCTCTTCTGTGACCGACTGCACCCGGAAGGTGTCTCTGTCGATGCGCTCCAGCAGCATATAGCCCTGACTGACGGGGTCATTCTGGATGGAGGCGATATCCCAAAGCACGGTTCCGCTGTTGTTGACGGCACGGATGTTGTCGTCCGGGAACCTCCGTCCGTTTTTTGTCATGGTCAGATAGCCGCCGGAAAACTGCAGCATGCAGTTCCACTCGGGATGATCCTGATAGATTTCAAGCCACTGATACATCTCCTTGCGGGCTTTCAGCTGCATGGGGCCGGCCAGACTGCCCAGAATGACCAGGATTCCGATGCAGATGAGCCAGTAACTCACACGGCAGGTGATGTAAAATGCCACGCCGAAGAACAGTGCAGCCGCTGCGAGAAGAAGGAGCATGCGAACGTCCGTCTTTAAATGCCGCTTGCCCAGAGCGATGTGACCTTTGGAGATCTCGCTTTTCAAAAGGGGCTGCCCGTTCTTCCGGACGGCATCCTCCTTTTTGCTCCGGGAGGTGAGACAGGTGACGACTCCAGCCAGAACTGCCGCCAGAAGCATTCCGATGACGATTCCTGGACGGGGCTTCAGAAACTCCTCAAACAGACTGCTGAAGACACTGGCGATCAGCACCACAAGGACGGCTGCGATAACATACACCATGGAGCGCCTCTCTGCAGGAGCGGGACACTTGATGCAGCTGCCGTCTTCCGGGGAGATGTAGACGGAATACTTCCGGCCTTCTCCGCCGTAAAAATAGATATAGGATCGTTCCATTGACGTTCTCCTTTGTTATCCGTCAGTAGGTCTCTTCCCACTGGATCGCGGCCAGTTCCAGAGACTGTGTGGGATAGCTGAACTCCTGAGCGGTCTTTTCCGAATGATAATTCACGAGTTTTACCTCGGTGGTGATATCGCTGTCCCCGGAGACCAGGATGTGGTTGGAATGGACCATGTAGAGGATCGTCAGGATGAGGTTGGTCTCCTCGATCTGATGCTCCACATCGATTGCCGAATAGGACTCATCCATTCCGAATACGAGAGAGGAATAGTCTTCCGCATTCTGGAACGTGTATTCCGGATTGAGGTTCATCCATGCATCCACGGCCTGGGACAGAAGAAGATCCGTCTGAGCTGCAAGAGCAGCGCGCTGCTCATCGGTGGCTGTGAGGATGATCTTGTTGCCCTGTACCATGGCAGACTCTCCGAATTCCGGTGGAATAGGGTAATCTCCGCTGGGAGCCGGAACATTGGATGCACCAAGGGGAGCATAGTCCATTTTCCCCAGAAACCACGCATAGGATTTCGGAAACAGAAACTGCGGGGTACCGGTTGCTCCGTCTTCCTGCTCCACCGGTTCTACCGTTGGTACTGCTCCGGGAGCGGCACCGCATGCGGTGAGAGCAATCAGGGTCAACAGCATCAGGATTGCAATGATTCTTTTGCTCATAATTCTCCTTTAAGGCACGGAAGTGATCAGCCGGCGGCACGGCCGGTCTTGCCGATCTCCTTCATGTGCTCCATATAGTTTTCCATTTTTCCGTGGTAATCCAGACGTACCTCCTGCAGACTGAAGAAGATACAGGGGACGTTTTCGCCGCGAAAGACGCCGGCGGGATCGTGTCGGCGCACCAGCTCATTCACTCTGGCGCGCAGTTCGTTGTTCGTGCCGTGGGAGAACCCCTGCCAGCACTGCAGAGCCCGGTCGTAAAAGAAGAAGACCGTATCTCCGTATACCCGGACCCGCATCAGACCCATGTCCTTGTGATAATAGGGAAGGTCCTGAATGGCGATGAGTTCCTCGGCGGTGTCGTCCAGCAGCCAGCTGCGGGCATCGTCCGTAAAGCAGCTGAATTCCGCACGGCTGATACTTTCGTATCCGGCCGGAACGGAATCGGGATGGGACGCGCATTCCTCAATGAACTTTCTGCAGAACGCACTGCTGACATCCGGGTCATTTCCGCGGCCGGTGCGTTCATAATCCTGTACGTCGTATACTACGACACTCAGAGTGGAGGAACCAAAATAACCGCTGTCGAACGTGGTGTCCATCAGCGTGATACCGTACTGCTGCCGTGCCCATTTTTTCATGGCAATGAGGATCTCGCCGGGTTTTTCCTCACCGGTAGCCAGCTTGACTATGTTCTGATACTGACCATAACTTAACATTTCGTCACCCCTCACAGAAACACTCGATAATGAGAATCAATTGGCCGATTACCAGTATCGATTTCATGATAATTGTTTGAAGGAGCAAAAGCAAGATGCTCTCAGAAACGGAAATACTCCTCGGAAGGTACATCTTCGGCAAACCATCCGTGATACTTGAAATACATGATCATTTCCGAACCCAGGCTGGGAATGACCTGATCTTCGATCTCTTCCCGGGGGACCCACACGGCACCGGTGAGCTCGTTTCCGTCCGGATGGGGAGTGGAGTCGCCTGTGACCCGGGCAAAATAACCGATCATGAGATTGGCGTCATAGCCCCAGGGCTGTGTGCCAAAATATTTGAGGTCTGTAACTTCCAGTCCCGTTTCCTCCCGTACCTCGCGGATGACCGCCTCTTCGGCGCTCTCGCCGATCTCGCAGTATCCGGCCACCAGTGCCCGGATGGTGTGCCCGGGGCGGGTGGTAAGGAGCAGCCGGTCTCCGTCTGTGATCGCAACGATGATGGCAGGCTTGACGTAAGGATAAACGGCATGCCCGCACTGGGGACAGATCATTTTGCGGGCGCGGGGATGATGCTCCAGACGAGTCCCGCACCGGCCGCAGAACCGGTGATAGTGGTACCATTGATAAAGATGGTATCCCGTCATTACGGCAAAGCTGAGATCGTGCGGGGAGAGGGTACGGGTCGTGCGGATATTAACATATTCATATCCTTCCGGAACGGACTCGGAGTCTTCACGCATGAAATAGCAGGTGTCGTCGATACGAAGCAGATAACGCAGATCCTGCGATCCCGCTTCCTCCACTGTGGGACAACGGTATTCGCCCGACGGAAGAGTCCGGATCAGAACCTCACCCCGGCGGAAAAAGAAGACGGTATCCTGCGGAGAAGGATCCTGCGGGTCATACTGATTGTAGATGTGATTGGTGATCATAAGCTAAGCCTCTCTGAAAA
>CAJOQP010000116.1 GCA_905236515.1 uncultured Oscillospiraceae bacterium
TGAGATTGCACAGGCGTGTGAGATGAAAGACATCCGCAGAATCGCGGAAGTTGCCGGAGTGGAAGAGGATTATCTGGAACAGTACGGGAGATACAAAGCGAAGATCGACCTGAAACTTCTGGATGACCGCCAGAATGACCCGGACGGAAAACTGATCCTTGTAACAGCGATCAACCCGACTCCTGCGGGAGAGGGAAAGACCACAACGACTGTTGGACTGGCCGATGCACTTCGGAGACTGGGCAAGAAATCCATTGTGGCACTGCGTGAGCCGTCTCTCGGCCCGGTGTTCGGACTGAAGGGCGGTGCTGCCGGCGGCGGATACTCTCAGGTGGTCCCCATGGAAGATATTAACCTTCACTTTACCGGAGACTTTCACGCAATCGGAGCGGCCAACAACCTGCTTGCCGCCATGCTGGATAACCACATCCATCAGGGAAATGCACTGAATATCGATCCCAGACGCATCACATGGCACCGTGCTGTGGATATGAATGACCGTCAGCTCAGAAACATCGTTATCGGACTTGGCGGAAAGCCCAACGGCACGCCCAGAGAGGATTCCTTCGATATTACTGTCGCTTCCGAGATCATGGCGATCCTGTGCTTGGCCAGAGATATCACCGATCTGAAGGAACGACTTTCCAGCATCATTGTCGGCTATACCTACAGCGGAGAACCCGTGACGGCTGGCCAGCTAAAGGCAGCGGGTGCCATGACGGCACTGCTGAAAGATGCGCTGAAGCCCAACCTGGTGCAGACGCTGGAAGGAACTCCGGCATTCGTGCACGGCGGCCCCTTCGCAAACATCGCTCACGGATGCAACAGCATCACTGCGACAAAGATCGCAATGAAGCTTGGCGAATATGCAGTTACCGAGGCAGGATTCGGTGCCGACCTGGGAGCCGAGAAATTCCTGGATATCAAATGCCGTATGGCAGGGCTGAAGCCGTCTGCTGTCGTTGTCGTGGCAACGGTCCGCGCACTGAAGCATCATGGCGGTGTGAAAAAAGACAAACTGAACGAAGAGAACTGTGAGGCACTGAGCGCCGGAATCCCCAACCTTCTGCAGCATGTGGAGAACATTACAAAGGTTTATCAGCTTCCCTGTGTTGTCGCTGTAAATGTATTTCCCACCGATACGAAGAAGGAACTGGATCTTGTGGCGGAGGAATGCCGCAAATACGGCGTTAACGTTGCCATTTCCGAAGTGTGGGGCAAAGGCGGAGAAGGCGGTCTGGCACTGGCGGAAGAGGTGGTTCGTCTCTGTGAAGAGCCCAATGATTTCCGCTTTAGCTATGACACTGATCTTACGATCCGCGAAAAACTTGAAGCCATTTCCACCAAGATCTATCACGCCGACGGCGTGAACCTGACTCCTGCAGCGGAGAAACAGATGCAGCAGCTGGAAGAAATGGGCTTTGGAAACATGCCTATCTGCATGGCAAAGACCCAGTACAGCTTCAGCGATGATCCTCTGAAGCTGGGAGCACCGAAAGACTTTATGATTACAGTGCGCAATCTGAAGGTCTCGGCTGGTGCCGGATTTATCGTGGCACTTACCGGAGACATTATGACCATGCCTGGACTTCCGAAAGTTCCGGCAGCAGAGCGGATTGATGTCGATGCAAACGGCGTCATTTCCGGACTGTTCTGATATTTTTAAGGAGTAATACGGCAGCGGTCTGTTCCAGACTGCTGCCGTGGATTCATCATGAGTGCAGAGATTTTATACGGCGGTCCCGTGGCACATGAGATCGACCAGAAGACAAAACAGATTGTTCAGGCATTGTACAACTACAATGTCGTGGCGCATCTTTCCATGATTCGTATCGGGGATGAGGCAGATGATATCACCTATCAGAATGCCATTATGCGCCGGTGCGAGAAACTGGGGATCGAGACATCTCTGGAGGTGTTTCCCAAGGATGTGGATCAGTACACGATCACGGCTAAGCTTGGACAGCTCAATTCCAACATCGATGTTTCCGGGATCCTGATCTTCCGTCCGGTACCGAAAAATCTTAACGAGTTTACCATCTGTGAGGCGGTAAAGGCGAAAAAGGACGTGGACGGCATCACCATGCTTTCCAGCGGCGGTGTTTACACGGGAAAGAATGTCGGTTACCCGCCCTGTACTGCAGAAGCGTGCATGCGAATGCTCCAGTATCACAAGATTCCTCTGGATGGAAAGAAAGTCGTCGTTCTTGGACGCAGCCCGGTCATCGGACGACCGGTATCCATGATGCTCCTTCGCGCCAATGCAACGGTGACCATCTGCCATTCCCATACCGCAAATCTGGCAGAGGAACTGAAAAAAGCGGATATCATTATCGCAGCAGCCGGTTCGCCCAGAATTGTGGGACGGGACTGCGTATCTCCCGGACAGATCATTCTGGATGTGGGAATCAACTGGCTGGAAGACGAACAGAAGATCGTAGGCGATGTGGACTTTGATGCAGTGGTAGATATCGTGGAAGCAATCTCTCCGGTACCCGGCGGAATCGGAAGCATCAGCAGTGCGATGCTGGCATCCCATACCGCGGAAGCTGCCAGGCGGACGGTGGAATTTGCGTATTGATCCGAGGACAGAAGCATGACCTATGAAGAAGCCATAGAATATATTGAGACCAAAACGTGGAGCACGACCCGTCTGGGGCTGGAGCGCACCACGGAGCTGCTTGAACGGCTGGGGGATCCGCAGAAACAACTGCGGTTCATCCATGTGGCTGGCAGCAATGGAAAGGGAAGTACCTGTTCGATGCTCGAATCTGCTCTCAGGCAGGCGGGCTATCGGACAGGTTTATATACTTCTCCCCATCTGATGAGTTTCTGCGAGCGATTTCAGATCAACGGGGAATGGATCCGTCCGGAGGCACTTGCCGCGGTCACAGAGCAGGTAAGGGAACAGGCGGAACAGATGGAGGACCATCCCAGTCAGTTTGAAATCTCTACCGCTATTGCCATGCTGCATTTTCTTTCCGAGCAGTGTGATATCGTGATCCTGGAAGTTGGTATGGGCGGAGAACTGGACAGCACGAACGTGATCCCGGCACCGGAAGTTGCAGTGATCACCAACATCGGTCTGGAGCACACGGAATATCTGGGCGACTCACTGGAGAAGATCGCTGCAACAAAAGGCGGTATCATCAAGACCGGAAGCGATGTCGTGCTGTATCCCAACAGACCGGAAGTGGAAGATACGATCGCCGCAATATGCCGCAGGAAACAAGTCATGCTTTACCACGCAGATCCGTCCCTGCTGACCGAGCGTTCTTCTGACCTGTATGGACAGTCATTCGTCTACCAAAACAGAGAATACCGTATCCCGCTAACCGGGAAATACCAGCTTTTCAATGCCAGCGTGGTACTGAAGATTCTGGAGGTCCTCCGCTTGAGAGGATGGACAATCCCGGAAGAGTCTGCTGCCGCGGGTCTCGCGGCGACAAACTGGCCTGCCCGTATGGAAATGCTGTGGGAAGAACCTCTGTTTTTCCTCGACGGAGGGCACAATCCGCAGTGCATCGAAGCGCTGGCGGGCAATCTGAAAGAGTTGTTTCCAAAAAAGAAAATTACTTTCCTGCTGGGGATCCTAGGGGACAAGGATTACCGTCAGATGCTGGAACTGCTGAAAGATTCGGCAGGCTCCGTGATCTGTGTCACTCCCAACAGCAGCCGGGCACTGACAGGGGAAGAGCTGCTGCAGCCGGTCCGGGAGATCATGGGATGCCCGGCAGAAGCTGCGGACACCATCGAAGAGGGGATCCGCAAAGCACTGGAGACGGAGAAACCGCCGGTCGTTGCAGTCGGTTCGTTATATATGGCAGGAGAACTGAGAAGCGCATTTCCGAAAGTACTGAAACAGTATCTTCGAAGAAAAGCGATCCGGGGAAGGGAACAGCTGGATCCGGAAAAAAGAAAAGAATACTCGGACAGGATCGTGGATACCATTCTGCAGACGGAGGAATTTGCCTGCGCAAAAACCATCCTTTCCTACCATGCGGTTCGGGCGGAGGTATCCCTGGAACGTTTGCATCAGATCGCAGAATCCCGGGGAAAGACCATCGCGTATCCGGTATGTCTGGACAGCGAGACGATGGAGGCAAGATCTCCAGACCATCCGGAAGCGTATCGAACGGGGGCGTTCGGGATCCGGGAACCGGATCCGAACTGCTCATCCGTAATAATGCCGGAGGAGATCGATCTGATCTTCTGCCCCTGTGCAGGATTTGATCCCCATGGCGGAAGGATCGGAATGGGAGCCGGATACTATGACCGTTATCTTAAACGATGCGGGAACAGCCGTATCTTTGCAGTAGCGTTTGAAGCGCAGAAACTGAAAAAAGCACCCATGGAGGACACGGATATCTCCATGGATGCTGTGATTACGGAAGAAAATATCTATTCCGATTAAAGGAGAGCGGAAGCTCTCCTTTTTGCGCTAATGAGCCAGGATTTCCCGGACCACGATGCCGATGCCGTCATCTTCGTTGCTGGCAGTGATCCGATGGGCATGGTCCTTGAGTTCCCTGGTGGCATTGTTCATGGCAACTGCGGTCCCGGCAGCATCGAACAGACCGAAATCGTTGTTGCTGTCGCCGAACACCATGATCTCTTCCCGGACGATCCCCAGAGATCCGGCCAGCTCGGAGACCGCTTTTCCCTTGTCCGCTTCCGCGGAACCGATCTCCAGTACGCGAGGAGCAGACTGGACGACGGTAATATCGTTCTGCTCACTCAGTTCCCGATAACTGGGGTCCAGCTGTTCCGGATCCAAAAACAAAATGGAAATGTTCTCCACATCCATGGGCTGCGAGTCCAGGAATCCGGAGAGACTGTCTACTATGGTACGGCTGCCAGCAAGATAGTTTTCCAGAGGTGTGCCGCGATACAGGTCGTTCATGATGCGGCTGGTCTCCGGTTCATGGTATCCACGCCCTTCAATAAAGATCTCCGTGAGAAGACCGGGATGATCCAGATACTCCAGGATCTCCAATGCTCTGTGACAGGGGATCGTATGACGGCGCAGGATCGTTTCACCGGGGTACTGGTAGGTAAACGCACCGTTGGAAGTAATGAGATACCGAAGAAAGGGGATCGAAAGGACCTCCTCCGGCACTCCGGAAAGAGGACGTCCGGTGGCCGGCACGACAAGGATCCCGGCTTCACCGGCCATGGTGAGCGCGGATAACGTATCCGGCAGAATCTCCTTGCTGTCCGTAAGCAAAGTGCCGTCCAGATCCAGTGCGATGAGACGTACCGCCAAGGCAGAACCCTCCTCTCTTTGTGTCTTTCTAAACTCATTATGCATGGCTTTTTTCAGACTGTCCAGAAAAAAGGACGAAATCCTGGGAGATTTCGTCCTGTCATATCGTCGGCTAAAGCTTATCCGCCGGTCTGTTGTATGAGATGGGAATGAGCACTTCTGCAGTATAGAATTCCTCATCGGAATGGAATGTAAAGAAACCATCCAGAAGTTCCATGAGTTTGCTGCAGGTTTTGGTGCCGATATGAGTGCTCTCCACATCCGGGTTTGTGTCCCGTATGCGGTTGCGGATTTCGATATGAATGAAATTGTCTTCTTTCCGCCGCATCTCAATGGTAATGGGACAGGTAAGATCCCCGTATTTTCGAATATTGGAAAAAATGTTCTCGAACACACGGTTCAGAAGTGAGATATCGGTATGGACCGTAAAAGGATACTCGATCACCTGGATCTGGAACTCCACGTCCAGATCCTGAAACGCGGAAAGGCGGTCATTGATCAGCTGTGGAATCAGCACCTGCGCATTATAATAGGCCAGATCCACCTGGATGTCGGAAGAACCATACACGAGAAAATAATAGAACATTTCGTCGGTCAGCTCTTTCAGACGGAGCGCACGCTGATAAATGATGGAGGAATACTGTTTCCGCTCGTCTTCCGGAAGATCCGGTGATTTATCCATGATCTCCGCGTAACCGATGAGTGTAGTCAGAGGAGTACGGATATCATGGGACATGACGGTGAGCAGTTCCTGATTGGAGTGGGAACGCTGCTTTTCCTCGTTGAGACGGTCCAGAAAGGTCGTTCGCATCTCGTCCATGCTTTTCGCCAGAGAGAGGATCTCCTCGGAAGCATGGGGAGGAACGGAAACTTCCGAATAAAGATCTCCGTTATTGATCCTCCGTGCAGCCAGAGACAGCGAGGAGATATATTTGCTCAGCAGACGGATCCAGTAGAGTGCCACTGTCAGCAGCGGCCAAAACGCGAGAACGGCAGCGATAAGTTGCCATAACTGGGTATACCTTATATAGCGGTAGTCTTCAAATACGACGATATAGGTTCCGTCTGAGAATGCGATAGATGCCTGTGATTTCAGCACCGGATTGATGTGACGGCTGTTGACAGTCTCCTTATAATAAAAACCTTCTTCCGAAATGGGAAGGGAACCCTGATACACGGAGATGAAAAGATATTTGTACTCATCTGTCCAGGCCCGCAGGGCCTTGCGGTCCCGGGATTGGATCTGATTCTCAGAGACATATTCCTGCAGGCTGGTAGCATACTCGGTCTTCTGGGCTTCTGCATCTCCATATTCTGAATAGTGCCGTCGAATCAGCGCAGAGGATGTCGTCGTGATCAGGACATAGACCAGAACGGCAAAGAGCCCTCCCAGTGCTATGGTACGTGCGGCATGAACTTTCAGATTGCCATTTTTACCCAAGCTGATATCCCTTTCCCCATACGGTACGGATGATCTTTGGATTGGCGGCATCATCTTCCAGTTTTTTGCGGATGTTCAGGATATGTACCATGACGGTGTTGGAGGATTGGGAAAAGAAACGCTCTCCCCATACATTTTCATAGATGTCCTGAATGGAAACGACTTCTCCTTTGCGGGAGAACAAATAGGAGAGGATGCTCATCTCCAGATCGGTCATTTCCACTTTTTCTCCGTTTTTCAGGACGATTCGTTTCTCAACATCCAGGGTGATGCCCTGCGCCTCGGTAACTTTGCCGCGGTATACCAGATAGCGGCGCAGAAGGGAATGGACCTTTGTTACGAGCTCTTCTTTCAGAAAGGGCTTTGTCAGAAAACTGTCTCCACCGATGCTGTATGCGGCCAGTTTGTCTTCCTGCTGGGTCCTTGCTGTCAGGAACAGGACCGGAACGACGGAAAAAGCACGCAGCCGTTCGCACATTTCGATTCCAGAGATGTCCGGCATCATGATATCCAGTATGATCAAATCGATATCCCGGTTGCTCTTTGCAATCTCCAAAGCCTCAAGACCTCCGGAAGCCTCAAGGACGGAGTACCCCTCCGTTTCCAGCTGAAGCCGAACCAGAGACCGGATGCTGCTGTCATCATCTACGATCAGTATGACGGCACGTTCGCTCATCTATCCGACATCTCCTCTCTTTCCCAAAACTATGATAATAATAGTTGCGGAACTCCTTAATTTTACCATTACACTTTATTGAATTGCCGCTTTTTTAAGATTTATTAAGAGACTGGATGGCTCGGAAACGTGGATTTTCGATGTGAGTCCTTTGAGTAAAATAATGATTGGCAAACGAACAAAAAAAGGAAGATAGAAAACTATCCTCCTTAAACCACCTTATGTTAGTATGTTAA
>CAJOQP010000117.1 GCA_905236515.1 uncultured Oscillospiraceae bacterium
TGCTGGATTTCAAGTGGTGGGATAAAAGTGTTGGGGAAATCAATCAACTGATTCCGCTGCTCACTTGCGGCAACCTTGAAAAAGTGAAGGCCGAGATTTCAGAACGATTACATGAAAAAGTTTGACTTAAGTCCCGATAGGTCCACCAGAAAAGAGCGGTAATTATAGTAGAATTACCGTTCTTTTTTCATGACAATGTATTTTGATTAAAATTAACGCGCTTTTCTGTTATTATTGATTCGTGAAAAAGGGGGCATTGGAATGAAGTATGTTTTAAAAAATGGAATCATACTGGACGGGACAAGAGAGATGCAGCCTGTTTCGGGAATGATGATCCGAATCGAGGACGGGAAAATCAAAGAGATCCAGCCGGATGAGGACAGGGTTTCCGATTGTGAGGTCATCGATCTGAAGGGAGCATACGTTCTTCCCGGACTGATCAATCTCCATGTTCACATGGCAACCAGTGGAAAACCTCCCAAGGCGAACAAAAAACCAACGAACTATAAAAGGCTGTTTCAGATCCTTTCCAGAAGCAGACTTGTGAAATTCGTGCTGAAACGAATGCTTAAAGGATATGCCCGCACGGAACTGATGAGCGGCGTCACTACCATCCGCACCGTGGGCGGGATTTTGGATATGGATGCACGGATCCGGGATGAGATCAATGACGGAAAACTGATCGGACCGCGGATCCTTGCCGGGAATACCGGGGTGTCTGTACCGGGAGGACATTTTGCCGGATCCATCGCCACGGAGGCAGAGTCGCCGGAACAGGCCAGGGAACACGTGCGTCAGATTGCGGCCACGGGTCCGGATCATATCAAACTCATGATCACCGGAGGTGTAATGGATGCCTCCGAAGAAGGTGAGCCCGGCGTGCTCCGAATGCCGCCGGAAATCGTGAAAGCTGCCTGCGATGAGGCGCATCGGCTCGGGTATAAGGTGGCAGCTCATGTGGAAAGTCCGGAAGGGGTCCGGGTCGCGCTGGAAAACGGTGTGGATACGGTGGAACACGGGGCGAAACTTGATGATAACATGATTCGTCTGTTTAAAGAGCGGGGGGCGTCTCCTGTTTGTACTATCTCTCCGGCACTGCCTTACGCTGTGTTCGATCTTTCGGAGAGCCATGCACCCGCCGTTGCGAAAAAGAATGGAAAGATCGTCATGGACGGCATTATCGAATGTGCCAGAACCTGCCGGGAGAACGGGATCCCGGTGGGATTGGGAAATGATGTGGGATGTCCCTTCATCGTTCACTACAATTTCTGGCGTGAGCTCTGCTACTATCACAAGTATGTTGGTGCATCCAATGAGGAGACACTTCATACGGCGACGATGGGAAATGCTCAAATCGCAGGCATTGATAACGAGACAGGAAGCCTGGAAAAGGGAAAGAGTGCGGACCTGATCGTTGTGAAGGAGAATCCGCTGGAAGACCTGACGGTGCTTCGGAGTGTGTCCATGGTTATGGTTCGCGGACGACTGATTCGGAATCCGAAAGTAAAACGGATGAAGTACGTGGATGATCTGCTGGATCGTTATATGTGACGCATCCAGTTGTGTATACGATTTGACGAGATTAAGAAAAACTAATCAGGAGAGAATCAACATGATCACATTGCATTTGTTTTATACCGGTGAGAATGGAAATGCCAGGAAATTTGCCGATGAAATGGAATCTTCCGGTCTGGCGTCGCTTATTCGAAAGGAGCCGGGTAATCTGAGATACGAGTATTTTCAGCCTTTTGCCGATCCGGAGACTGTGCTGCTGATCGACGCATGGGAGGACCAGAAAGCCATCGATGAACACCACGCTTCGCCTATGATGCAGCAAATCGCCGAATTGAGAGAACGGTATGATCTGCATATGAAAGTGGAACGGTTCGTCTCGGAAGAACTTGGCACAGATGCATCCTTTGTCCGCGAATAGGAGACGGGATGTTGTGAGGAATTGGAAATCACTATGATTTCCAGAGTGTTTGGAGTTGAACGCGTATGATGTATCTTCGAGGGATCCGTCTCGGCAAACCGCCGGAAGAGGAATCTTATATCTGGAGCATTCCCGCAATTTCGTATCTGAAGCAAGTGGACAGTCTAACATTCCATTCTCCGGTTACATTCTTTGTAGGGGAGAATGGTACCGGAAAATCCACACTGTTGGAGGCCATAGCGGTGTCTATGGGTTTTAATGCAGAAGGTGGTTCCAGAGATTTCTCCTTTTCCACAAAAGAGACTCATTCGGAACTGTACGAATGGATCACAACGATTAAAACAGTCTCTCCGAAAGACGGATTCTTTCTGCGTGCGGAGAGTTTTTACAACATTGCAAGCTACCTGGATGAGAACAGTGAGTTGAAACGGTACGGAAATGTGTCTTTCCATGAACAGTCGCATGGAGAGGCATTTCTGTCCCTTATCACGAACCGGTTTGAGGGAAACGGTCTGTATCTGCTGGATGAACCGGAATCCGCGCTTTCTCCGCTGCGTCTCATGAGCCTGTTGGCAGAGATAGACCGGCTGGTGAAGGAGGACTCTCAGTTCATCATTGCCACGCATTCTCCCATCCTTCTTGCATTCCCGCAGGCAGAGATCTACGAATGTTCGGATTCCGGGATCCGGAAAGTAATGTACCGGGAGACAGAAAGCTATCAGCTTACGAAGCAGTTTCTGGATAATCCGGAAGGGATGCTGCATTATCTGCTGGAGTCTTAGGACAGATTTGTCAGGAGGGCAGAATGGGTTTTTTATTTGTTGCACTGGGAGGTGCACTTGGAGCGGTAGGGAGATATGCGATCAGCTTGATTCCTGTAAAAACAGGATTTCCGGTGCTGACATTGGTAACCAATGTGCTCGGTGCGGTACTGATAGGTTTTATCGTGGGACTTGTCAGTGAACGAGAGGACATATCGCCAAACACGCTTCTGTTTTGGAAGACCGGTGTTTGCGGGGGTTTCACTACGTTTTCGACGTTTTCCCTGGAGGCGTATTCGCTGTTTGACGAACGCCAGATCGCAGCGGGGACTGTGTATATTGCGCTTAGTGTGGTTCTCTGTATTGCGGGGATCCTCGTAGGAAAGCGAATCGCGATGCTTAATCGATAAAGAATGGAACAGGAAATAGCAGATGATTGGATTGGGGACTATTATCAATACGGCCAGTATTATCGGTGCTGGAATTGTAGGACATTTTGCGGGGAATCTATTCAAAGAGGAACAGCAGGAATCCGTTGGAAGAGTGTGCGGGATCAGTGTACTCTTCATTGCCATCGCCGGAGCCATGGAAGGAATGCTGAAACCGGACGGTGGTGCATTGACGGCGACGAATACCATGCTTGTGGTGATCTGTGTCGTGCTGGGGACTGTCATCGGAGAACTGATGAGGATCGAAAGCTGGTTCATATCTTTCGGCGAATGGCTTAAGAAAAAAACGGGGAATGAAGGCGACCGAAACTTTGTCAATGCTTTTGTGACCGCATCTCTGACTGTGAGTATCGGAGCTATGGCAATTGTCGGTTCCATTGAAGATGGGATCTCTCAGGATTACACTACGCTGGCACTGAAATCGGTCCTGGATTTCGTGATCATCGTTGTCATGACATCTTCCCTGGGAAAGGGCTGTGCGTTTTCAGCGATTCCCGTCTTCGTTTTCGAAGGATGCATGACACTGCTGGCTCATCTGATCTCGCCGATCATGACTGCCGCAGCCGTTGCGAACCTGTCCATGATCGGTTCCATCCTGATCTTCTGTGTCGGAGTTAATCTGGTATGGGACACAAAGCTGCGTGTGGCAAACATGCTGCCTGCCGTGATACTGGCAGTGATGGCAGGGCTGCTGCCAATATAGATAAAAAGAGAGCGATCCTTTTCTGATCTTGTTGTTGGAAAAGGATCGCTTTTTTTATGATCTGTTATTCTATTTTGCCGGCAGGGAGTCAATGAGATTCAACAGATCCAGATAGTAGGGGCGGACCTCATTTCGCTTGGTCATACCGCCCTGTATCGACATGTGATCACCGTAATAGATTGGCATTACATACCATGCTCCGGTGATATAGTTTTCCGCTGGATATTCCGCCGTGGGGGCACCGATGGGGGCGCCGGCGGAGACTGTGTTCACAAGACCGTCGTTCTCCTGCCAGGTCTCATCCAGTACGAAGCCGCCATCCGTGACACCCGTATATGCGCCCATGAGTGCGGATGTACGCCGGAACATTCCTTCCATTTTGAAGCGTACCGGACGCTGTGTTCCGTCCTCGGCTTTTCTGGTGGCGCTGCAGGGGACTGCAAAATAGTAGGTGTTGGGGAGCGTGGAGATGTGCTTGTTCAGCTCCTGAGCATTGTCGATGTGCATGTCATAGTCTGCATAGTCGGTCTCGACTCTGGAATCCGGACTGCCCTGATCTCTCAGTTCGAAGAGTTTCGCCAGCCACTGATCCGAGCGGGGAACAGATACGGAATCGGGATCGAAATCCTTGTCGGAGAAAAGATCATAGGCGGTGGTCCCGTTGGTGGGGGCTGCCAGTGTGATCAACGCATGGATACGGTCGCCCTGACCGCCGCGGAAGTAATCGGAAAGATCCTCTGGTGAGGTTGCCGCCTGTTCGGCAGCGGAACCGTTAGCCAGGATCTCCGAAAACATGCGGATCGTTGCGCCGCCAAAGGAATGGCCGAGAAGAACGATCTTTTTTCCGGCACTCCAGTCCGCGATCAGAGGATTTTTGGAATAGTCCGTTCCGAACCGTTCATGGCCACAGCGTTCGCTGTGTTCTTTTCCGTAATCCACCACGCTGCCGGTGAGCTGCGCATACAGCTCGCAGGCACGGTCCCAGGCACTGCCGACGGGATCCACCGAAGCGGCGTGACAGGAGAAGCCTTCACCGCGGAGGTATTCCATCAGATCTCCGTGGGATGTGCCCCAGTAGGGGAAGTATTTGTATGCTTTGTCATAGCTTCCCCAGCCGGAGAGACCATGGACAAAGATGTATTCGTAGTCGTTTCGTTCCGGAACTTCAGCGGTGCTGTCTGCACTGCTGCATCCGGTGAGGAAGATCATCGCAAGACAGAGGATCGCTGCGATGAGTGCCCGTGTCTTTTTCATTTTCTTTCTTCTCCTTATGTTTTACTTAAGCTGTAAGGTGGCGATGTAATTTGTGTCGGCAGGAGTGGAGATGCCGGGATCCGACAGGATGAAGTCGCAGCTGCGACCGATCTCCCTGAGACCGATCTCAAAGTGGCTCAGAGCAATGCCCAGATCGATCTTCTGCATGTCCCAGCCTGCGGCATCCACATAACCCTTGCTCTTCTTTTCAAAGAAATGAACGTTGCTTCCGTCCAATACCAGACGCCATGGCTGCTTGTTAACTGCGGACGGTGCCCATCGGACCATCTCCAATGCATCTGCCAGGTCTCCATAACGTTCGGAAGACAGCGGCGTATCGAAGTCTTTATCGAAGACCAGGTCGGACAGGGGAAGACGGGTATCTGCCTTCACTGCTTTTCGCATCAGAGTTTCCTTTATCGCCATCTTATCCGCGGGAACGCCCAGCGGACTGACGCAGGGCATAACCTCGTCGGAACCGAGATGGATGGCTTTTTCAAATGCTTTCCGGTCCATGGTCCCTCCGATCCAGGTGGTGCCAAGGCCTTTGGACTCCGCAAAAAGAACGACCTTTTCAAATGCGTACCCAAACGCTTCCTCCCCGTGGGGGGCTTTTTTCATTTTCCCGGCAATATAAATGTCGGTCCCGGTGATCACGGGACATTTGAGGTTCTCCTTGCCCGCATCCAGCAGAAACCACTGAATAGACAGACCGTAGGGGTTTACTACCGAATTGGCATAGTCGAGGATCTCCTGTGCGGTTTCCGGCTTTAAAGGAATACCGTCAAAAGTCCGGACGCTTCTCCGGTTTCGGATAATATTTTTCATGAAAGCAGCTCCTTATTTCATTTTATAAAATTATATTTTGTACAATAAACTATGGCAACCTCATTTGTGGTAACAGCTCAGTTTCCGCCGGAAATGGAGCCGGACTCCATGGAAATAGCACATTTCGTTCTCTCGAGCCGGAGCAAGGCCTGTTTTCTATCCGTTCCAGCAGCATAACCCGTAAGAGACCCGCCCGCTCCTATGACACGGTGGCAGGGGATTAGTATGGATACAGGATTCCTTCCCACTGCATTTCCAACTGCCCGCGCACTGGTGCGTCTCCCGGAAGTGATTTCCAGAGACTTGGCCAGTTCTCCGTAGGTAACAGTACTGCCAAACGGAATTTCGAGAAGTGCTCGCCATACGGATTTCTGATAATCGGTACCGATCATTCGGATCGGTACCGATTCCGGAGGACATTCCCCTTGAAAGTATTTTTCCAGCCAGAGGATCGTGGTATGAAATATGTTGAGAACAGTTTCTGAGGAATCCGGGGACAGAGTGGAGCCGAAATGCTTTTGCCCGTCAAACCAGAGACCGGTAAGATAAGTGCCGTCAGAAGCCATGGTGATTCCTCCCAATGGGCTGTTCCAATGGCAGAAATAGCTGGTTTTTGTATCTTCCATATCAGACCTCCAATTAAGTGCTTATGAAAAAATATCAAAATGCGCCGTAAAACCCTGCCTTTTAAGGCTAGGGATATAAGGCGCTATTGGCCAAAAATGCAATTGCTTTCGTAACGTAGTATAATAATACCGCAAATCTCTGTAAAAGAACATGAGGATCGACTATGGAGTATTCCTACA
>CAJOQP010000118.1 GCA_905236515.1 uncultured Oscillospiraceae bacterium
ATCGGACTGGTTTTCAGTATTTAGAAATAAAAGAGAAGCGATGTCATGTCGCTTCTCTTTTATTATATCTGTTTATTGTCATGCTCCGACTTTTTCGTCAAATGCCTTCAGGATGACGGCGATCTCCGCGCGGGTGGCGGTCTTTTTGGGACTGAGAGTCCGGGAATCCGTTCCCTGGACCAGTCCGATGCTCACCGCCCATCGCATGGCCGGCACCGCGTAATTGGATACCGATGAGGCATCCGAGTAACGGCTGAGGTTTCCCAGGTTCCAGGTGTTCTTCCCTTCCTTCTGAGCAAACTGGTACAGGATCGCCACCAGCTGTTCTCGGGTGATGGCATCCCCCGGTCCGAAGTTTCCGTTGGGATATCCGGCCACCAGTCCGTAGCCGGAACACCACTGCACGGGATCGTAATACCACTGCCCCTGTTTCACATCTCCGAAGGACGTGCTTTTCCCAATTGCGGGTTTTCCCTTCTTGGCGTACAGGATCGTTGCCACCTGTGCTCTCGTCACGGTACCGTCCGGGGAGAACACGTTCTTAGCTGTTCCCGTCATATACTGATGGCTCAGTGCGTAATCCACATACTGGTGATACCAGGCATTGCCGGGAACATCCCGGTAACCGGCACTGGGGCATCCCTCTTCCCGGCTGTCACCGAAATAGATCTTTGCCTGGGTGATGGCTTCCGGCACATTGATAAGTCCGTTGCCGTAGGCAATATCATAACCGCCGGCTCCCAGATCCTGAGAGGACGCGATGAGGATGTTCTTGAAATCCGCCAGTGTCATATTGGGATACATCTGCTTCAGCAGCACTGCCAGTCCGGAGACGAAGGGGGCGGCAAAGGACGTGCCGCTTCCCGTCTTCACGGAATTGTTGTCCGCGCCCAGGCTTACCACGGAAGAACCGGGAGCTACGACAAAGACACTGTTGTTCTGCTGAGAGAAAGATGCCACTCTCTTATTGGCATCCACTGCGCCGACACCGACAGTCTCGTTATAGGCCGCGGGATAGTACAGAGTCCTGGTCCCTTCATTGCCTGCTGACGCCACAATGATGACACCCTTACCGGCCGCGTACTGAACTGCCTCATGAAGGATGTCCACATCTTCCGGTGCACCGAAGGACATGTTGATCACGTTGCAGTGATAATCGTCCACACAGGAACGGATGGCCTTAACCGCATCCCCTACGATGCTCGTATTGCCGTCAAAACACTTCATGGCCACGATGGTCGCTTCCGGCGCCATTCCGGCGATATCGATATGATTGTTCCTTTTCGCGCCGATGATTCCCGCCACGAAAGTACCATGACCTTCCGTATCATCAGTACTGTGGTTATTGTTCAGATAATTATATCCGGAGACCATGTTGCTGCCTTTCAGATCCGGATGACCAGCATGAACACCGGTATCGATGATCCCGACGGTTACACCTTTTCCCGTCAGTCCCTGATCCCAGGCAGTCTCCATGCCGATGGTCTGCATGCCCCACTGATTCCGGAAGTACGGATCATTGGGTGTCTGCAGCAGTTCCATGGAACCGTTTCCGGATTCAATGGGTTCTACCGGATATAGATCCTCCACTCCCTGCAGTGCTGCAGAAGTCATTCCCAGGCTTCCCATTCCTGCCATCAGCAGTATCAGCACCGTCAGTACCAAAACTGCTGCCGTTATTCTCCTCCCTAACGTTCTGTCCATCTTCGCCTTCCTATCCCAGTATCAAATACCAAAAAAGATCTTTCGTACAGTTAATGCACGAAAGATCCGTTTCATTTCATGAATGAAAGAAAATCATGCTCTGTTCGCACATTTTTCATCGTATGATTTCAGGATTGCTGCGATCTGTGATCTGGTAGCATGTGCATTGGGCTCCAGTCCGATGTTGGATCCGGAAATAATCCCCTTATGCACGCACCAGGCCATGGCTTCCCATGCCCAGGAACCTACTTCCTGCACATCCGCATATCCTCCGAGGCCGATTCCCCGGCCTTCCCCTTCCACGGCATAACCCTTCAGCTGAGCATACTTGTATAAGATCGTTGCAAGCTGCTGACGGGTGATAAACTCCATAGGATGATAACTGCCGTCGGGATATCCGGAGACAGCGCCAAAGGTCGCAGCCCAGTTGACTGCGGCGGCGTACCATGCATCGGAAGAAACATCGGAAAACCGCGGCTTCTTGCCGGCACTGGGTTTTCCGTTCATGGCGTAAAAGATCTGGGCGATCTGTGCTCTGGTCACGGCCCCTTCCGGATTAAACTGATTGGCGGTGGCTCCCACCATATATCCGCGCTGCACGACATAATCCACGGCAGAGCGGTACCATGCATTCTGGGGAACATCCACATAATCATTTACACTGGCAGCAAATGCCGTACATCCAATGCTCAGGATCAGCACGATGACCAGTGTCACTGAAAGAAGTCTTTTTTTCAAAGTCTACACCTCCGACCGGTGACAGAAACTCTGGGGGATTTGTCTCTTACTAGTTTTTCATTATCCATCATTTGAGCGCTAAAAGCAACCGGAAAAGACCGATCTTCTCTTGTTTCTTTGTCAACATTGTGGCAGAATATACCCAGACATTCTACACGAAGAAGGAGTCCTTTCGGTGAAACTTTTTCCAAAAGATAATAAATGGATTCCCTATACCATTGCAGGATGCATCACAGTAACCCTGTTCGTTCTGCTAAGTCATGTAGGGACCATCTTTCATGCTTTCGGGGTGATCTGGAACTTTATCCTCCCTGTGGTTCTCGGTGCAATCATCGCCTACGTGATCAATCCCCTGGCGAAATTCGTCGAGAGAAAGCTGTTTTATAAAATGAAGAATGATCGCACGGCGTGGCTGTGGTCCGTCGTGGTGGCTCTCATGGTTCTGGTCCTTTTGATCGTACTGCTCTTCATGGCTCTGATTCCTCAGGTCATCAACAGCATCGTGTCCCTGGTATCGAACTTTGACAGTTACGCCGCCAGCGTGGACAGATTCCTCGATAAGATCACCAATCTGGCAGCCAAATACAACCTGGATGCCACGGCACTGGAAGCTTCCGCCCATAACATGGTGAACAACCTGGTAGACTCCCTTCCGTCCCGTCTCAATCGGCTGGTATCGGCTTCCAAGACACTGGGAAGCAATCTGGTGACATGGCTTCTGGGATTCGTCCTGGCGGTATATTTTCTCGTGGACAAGCCAGCTCAGGTTCGCGGCCTCAATCGTTTCTTCCATGCCGTACTTCCCCCGCGGTCTTTTGACGGATTCGTCCGTTTCTGCACCCGCAGCGACAAGATCCTCGTAAAATTCATTTCCTGCGAAGTCATTGACGGTGTGATCGTGGGTATCGTAAACTTCATCTTCATGGCCATCTGCGGAATGCCGTACAACGTTCTGATCTCCGTGATCGTGGCTGTGACGAACCTGATCCCCACCTTCGGCCCCATCATCGGCACCGTCGTGGGCGGCCTGATCCTCGTACTGAACAATCCGTGGCAGGCTCTGCTGTTCGTCATCTTTACACTCATTCTCCAGACAGTGGACGGATACATTATTAAGCCCCGTCTCTACGGCGATCAGCTGGGTGTCTCCGGTGTCCTGATCCTCATCGCCATCATCGTTGGCGGGCGGATCTTTGGCATGGTGGGTATCCTTCTAGGTATCCCTGTTGCCGCTATCCTGATGTTTGTATATGACGAATACGTCATTCCCAAACTGGAAATGCGTAAGGGTCACAACGCTCCTGTGGAAAAACCGCCAAAAGAACCGGAACCGCCGGAAGCATTATGATCCATATCACAGAATATACAGATTGCCCCCGAATGCATTCATTTGGTATTCGGGGGCAATTATTA
>CAJOQP010000119.1 GCA_905236515.1 uncultured Oscillospiraceae bacterium
CAAAGATAAAGATGGTGACTATATTGATGATTTGGGGAGAAAGATGCCGCTCCTTCCCTTTTGGGGATGGTATATCACAGATGGGAAAAATCAGAAACCTGATAGAAGCTACTGTTTCGACGGGGGCGGAGAAAATGACGTGATGGACTGGAATCTGACTCGAGGTGAAACGAGGCTGATCACACTGGAGATTCCGGAGAGGTTAGTTCTTCTATCTGATGCAAATGCCTGGTACTGTGCCCTGGAGGGGCGTCCCTGCTATGAATTTGACGAAGATGAAGAAGATAAGAACAAAAGATACTATGATCTCCTGAACAGCATGACGAACGAGACGGACATAGAAAGAAAAACAGTGATGGCACAAAAGCTCTGGGATGAAACTGTATCCAGCTGGGATAACATCCTGCGGCTGGAAGGAAGACGGCTGCGAAGTTTTTCTACACCGGTCGGGATTGCTTTGGAGAAGTATGACATCCAGGCGGCCTTCCCAATAATTATGAAAGATTGGATAAAGAGTGTAGAAGAGGTGTGGTAAGAGTATGCGTCAGTCAGGTGTGTCAATGTCCGAGATCATCGGCAGATGCCAGTCCTTAATGTGCTGCTGTTATAAGGGCGGAATAATAACTGTAGAAAACCGAGTAGACAAGTAAAAGAGTGAAAAATATGTTATCTAAAACCGAACGCATTCTTGCCATCATTAACTATTTCCTGCCGCATGAGAGTCTTTATCAGTATCACTATGAAGCGGATTCTATTGCTTATAACACACGGAAGAACAGCTCGCTGAAAACGGTTGAAAAGCTGGTCCGTGAATACCTGCCTGATGTGGATGAAAATCTGTATCATCAATTGGCTGTGGCGATTAAAGCGAGTTTGTGAGACCGGCACTCGGTCTACATCGATAGTATCTATTTGTGACCAAATCCAGATTTCAAGAGTTAAACGGGCCTTGCACCACGGATAGGGATGCACTATACCCTCGTACACGCCTCACCGACATTTTCACCATTATTCCCATTTTGTTCGCTGTCATCGCATACCACTAGGATGTATAATGGATGTATAAGCGGCACCATTCAAGTATCGCTCGCGAGACTTGGCGCGGAATTCGGATCAGCGTTAGCTGACAATCTTCCAAACCGAATCCCTGCGGTCTCCGCTTCGCTATGGTCGGTGCCTACGTGCCCTCGCGGGCTTATGCGGTCCTCGGATCGGTGCTGGCTTTGGGAGCGGGATGGCTGCTCTTTAGGAGACGCATGCAGATAATGTGATATTGGATTTACGACAAAAGGGCTGTCGCACAATGCTGTGCGGCAGCCCTTTTGTCAGATTTTCGTTTTGGCCATCTGTTTGAGTTGGTCTCGTTTGTCGTAGATGATGTTAAGGATATATACGCGCTTCGTAGGCTCATCGACACGAAAGTATACGTAGAAATTTTTCGCGTTGATCTTGCGGAGCCCGCGTGAATGCCAGGGTTCTTCATCAACTGGTTTGATTCTTCCGGGCATTTCAGAAAGCTTGGCAATCTCCGTTCGGATCGCCCTGATATAGGAGATAGCGGTATCCGGAACAAGAAGAGTATCAGCTATATAATCGCGAAGTTCCAGAAGGTCGGTCTCAGCATCCGGTGTGATGATGATCTCGTAAGGATCCATTAAGTAAGGCTCCTTTCCAACTCATCAAATACCTCATTGAACGGTCTGCCTTCTCCGGCAAGGGATTGTTCATAACTAGACTGGAGCTTTCTGTCGAGTTCTTCCCGTGTCATGGTATCGATTGTCTTTGGCGCTGCCGGGATTGTTAACGAGAATGGTATACCGTGCCGGAAGATGATCTGGCGGTACAGAGAGTTTATTAAAACGGAGACCGGAACACCAAGCTGCTGCAGGATATCTTCTGCTTCGGTTTTAATGTCGTATTCAACGCGTGCGCTGACGTTTGCGTCTTTCATGGAAATCACCACCTTTCACTCAAATTGTAATGCAATGTCTGGCGGATTGCAATACAAA
>CAJOQP010000120.1 GCA_905236515.1 uncultured Oscillospiraceae bacterium
ACCGCATTCGATGTGGCCTAGTTCGCGGTATAGATCAAATAATGCAATGTCATCATCCTGCTGCAATGCTTCCAGCATATCTTTGGTGATATAGATTACCGCCTTGTCAGGGTACATCGTAGTGGCACAGGTGATGAAACCTGCTTCATCCACTTTTGCATCGTTCATGATAATGTCACAGGTAAAGCTGTCATCATTTTTCTTGCGGAATGAGCCTACCAGACTGTTTGGCATCATCAAACTGCCGATGGCAATATATTTTTTGTAATTCTTGGTATCAACCATTACTATAATCACTCCCGGTTATCTCTCTAATATCTTCATAATCATAACATATTATTCTGTATTTTCCATGAAAAATATTACATATGTTTGAAACTGATTATGATTTATGGTTTAATGAAAACAACCCATGTTATGGAGGGCTTATGAAAGTCGCTGTGATTTCCGATACCCATGGCCTATTGCGTCCGGAGGTACTGGAAAAGATTATGGATTGCGAACTGATCCTTCACGGTGGTGATATCAATCGACAGGATATTATCGATTCGTTAAAGCAGATCGCTCCGTTGATAGTTGTTCGAGGGAATAATGATAAGGAATGGGCAGAAGCCGTTCCGTTGTTTGAATCCTTTTCTATCGGTGGTGTCAAGGTATATATGACACATAAGAAGAAGGATCTTCCGGAAGATCTGTCCTCATATGATCTGATTATCACCGGCCATACTCATAAGTATGAATATAAAACTATCGGAGATCAGGTTTTTCTTAATCCCGGTAGTTGTGGACCCAGAAAGACGACTCAGCCCATTACCATGGCTGTCCTTTATGTGGAAGAGGACGGGTTTACGGTAGAAAAGATTGATATTCCGCACCCAGATGCATAAATAACTTCCATTGGAAGAAAGAGATAATAATTAAAGGTGGTATAAGAATGGATTACACGAAAATCAGAAACTGCAAACTGTTCCTTCTTGATATGGATGGAACTCTTTATCTTGGTGATGAAGTATTCAAAGGTGCAATCGAGTATATCAATACATTGTCGGAAACCGGAAGAAAGTATATCTATCTTACGAACAACTCTTCCCGTGCAGGCGTTGACTATGTCGGACGTCTGAACAGACTCGGTTTTCCGTGTGAGATGGAAAATGTTTTTACCTCCGGAATGGCCACCGGTCTTTATCTCAATGAAAAATACAAAGGGAAGAAGATCTATCCTGTTGGTACACGTGCATTCCTTCGAGAGCTGGAAAGCTACGGTGTAGAGTTCTCTGAAACGGACGCTGATGTAGTTGTTGTCGGTTTTGATACGGAGCTGTATTACGAGAAACTGGATAAAGCGGTTCATTTCCTGCGCCGCGGATGCGACTTTATTGCAGCCAACCCGGACTGGGTATGCCCAATGCCTGCGGATGAGGTTTTACCGGACTGTGGCAGTATCTGTGCGCTGTTAACCGCTGCATCCGGTGTGGAACCGGTCTTCATCGGTAAACCGAACCGTAATATGGTCGATATCATCTCCGGATATACCGGAATCCCCAACGAGCAGATCTGCTGTGTGGGTGACCGCCTTTATACTGATATTGCCGTTGCTCAGAATGCTGGTGCCGTATCCTGCTTGGTGTTGTCCGGTGAGACTTCCGTTGATATGGTGGAAGAGGCAGAAAGAAAGCCGGATTATGTTCTTCAGGATGTGGATCAACTGGCTCATATTCTACTGGGAGAAGATCTCTGATACTTAATAACAGAAATATAAGGCAAGCGTTTGTGCTTGCCTTTTATTTTTATATACTGATGAGGATATCATCTTTATAAATACGTTTCCATGAGAACTCCTGGCACAGTTCCAATGCAGTGCATTCCCGATAGGTATCTAAAAGTCCGCACATTTCACCCAGGTGCCCAAGCAGTTGCTCCGGTGTATACTTTTTCCTCAGAGTTTCCATATTCAGATCCCCTTCGCGTTTTGACAGTTTTCTTCCTTCTTCTGAAACAAGAAGAGGGGAGTGCGCATATTCAGGTATATTTCCGCCAAGCGTCCGGATGAGCCAGATCTGCTTGAAAGTTGAGGACATCAGATCTCTTGCACGTACCACGGAAGAAATATTCATTGCAGCGTCATCAACGGAGACAGCCAGTTGATATGCATAAACTCCATCCGAGCGTCGAACAATAAAATCTCCCTGTGTTTTCAAGTTTTCGCTCTGCACACCGTAATGGGCATCGTTAAACTCGATTACTTCATCGGGAACAATTACTTTCCAGGCCGGTTTTCTTCCTTTGGCTTCTATTTCTGCTCGCTGGAGGTCGGTCATATACCTGCAGGAACAGCTGGAGTCTCTTTCCTCGCCGGGATGAGGTGCCGATGCGGCAAGCCGCTGGGATCGGCTGCAGTAACAGGGATACAGCAGCCCTTTCTCATCAAGAACCTGAAAGGCAGCATCATAGAGTCGTGTCCTGGCACCCTGTGTGTATTCCGATCCGTTTCCAGGGAACCAGCCTTCGTCCCAATACAGCCCAAGCCATTGGAGATCTTCCGCCATAAGAGCTGCGTATTCATAATCGCTCCGATCCGGATCCAGATCTTCCAGACGGAAAACGAGCGTGCCGTCATGACTTCTTACGTCCAGCCAAGCCAGAAGACTGGACATAATATTGCCGATATGAAGTCGGCCGCTGGGACTAGGTGCATAACGACCGATGAATGAATGACTCATGGAATCACTTCCTTTTCAATGATTATACTTGCATTCCATCAAAAAAGCGACTGCTTATAGAAAATAAACATGGATTAGGTGTATATGTTGTTGTATAATAATAAAATACGATCTATATATTGCGGTTTTGGGGGATCTGATGGCTAATGTAAAAACCAATGCGGTCCGTATTCTTGAACGGGCTGATATCCGTTTCAATATGCTTAGCTATGATTGGGACGGGAAAAATGCACCGGATGGGAATTCGGTAGCTGCAATGCTAGGTCAGGATCCGGGCCAAGTGTTCAAGACCCTTGTGGCAAGGGGAGCGTCCGGAGAATATTATGTATTCGACATACCGGTTTCCGGGTCTCTGGACTTGAAAAAAGCCGCAAAAGCGGTAGGTGAAAAGAGCATTGCAATGATTCATTTAAAGGAACTGTTCCCACTTACCGGATATGTTCACGGAGGCTGTTCTCCCATCGGGATGAAAAAACAGTTTTCGACTGTGATCGATGAAACCTGCATATTATATGATACTATCTTTATCTCTGCCGGAAAGATCGGACTTCAGATCGAATTGAATCCGGACGACTTGATCACTCTCATCAGCGGAAGCACGGCAGATCTTGTATTTGAGGAAAATTCATGAAAGAAAACATTGAAGTAAAAGGTGCTCGCACCAATAATCTGAATAACGTGAGTGTCACCATTCCGAGAGATAAACTGGTAGTCATGACCGGACTGTCCGGTTCGGGCAAATCCAGCCTGGCATTTGATACGATCTATGCGGAAGGGCAGAGAAGATATGTGGAATCTCTCAGTTCCTATGCACGACAGTTTCTCGGTCAGATGGACAAGCCGGATGTGGATTATATCGAGGGACTGTCTCCAGCAATCTCTATTGATCAGAAGACGACTTCCCGAAATCCCAGATCTACGGTCGGTACCGTTACGGAGATCTACGATTATCTGCGTCTTCTTTGGGCTCGGATTGGAGTGCCGCACTGTCCTAACTGCGGAAAGGAAATCAAAAAGCAGACGATCGATCAGATCGTGGATCAGATCATGTCATACCCGGAACGGACCAGAATCCAGATTCTTTCTCCTGTTGTCCGCGCAAAAAAAGGAGAACATGTTAAGATCTTTGAAGATGCTCAGCGTTCCGGATATGTACGTGTTCGTGTGGACGGCATCATTTATGATCTGTCGGAAGAGATCAAGCTGGAAAAGAACAAAAAGCACAGCATTGAGATCGTAGTGGATCGTCTGGTGATAAAACCTGATATCGTACGCCGTCTGACAGACAGCATAGAGACCGCGGTATCGCTATCGGACAATCTGGTTATTATCAATATCCTGGATGAAGACCGTGATGTGCTGTATTCTCAGAATTTTGCCTGCGAAGACTGTGGGATCTCCATTGAAGAGCTAGCTCCCAGAAGTTTTTCTTTCAACAATCCGTTCGGCGCCTGTCCTAAATGTTCCGGTCTTGGTGTTCAGATGCTGATCGATCCAGCACTGATCGTTCCGGATGAAGACAAATCCATTCAGGATGGCGCGATCACTGCAACCGGATGGAGCAACATGAAGGATGACAGCATCGCGAAAATGTATTTTGATGCCATGAGCAAGAAGTATCATTTTCGACTGGATGCTCCTTTTCGTTCATTAAGCAAGGACGTTCGCAAAATCATTTTTTACGGCACCGGAGAAGAGAATCTTGAGCTGAAATTTGACGGAAGAAGAGGAACCGGTGTTCTTCATCAGCCCTTTGAGGGGATCGTCAATAATATGGAACGAAGATATCGCGAATCCACCAGTGAATCTGTGAGATCTGATATCGAAGACTGTATGTCTCCCATCCCTTGCCCCGAATGCGATGGACGACGGCTGAAAAAGGAGATACTTGCAGTCACTGTAGGAGATCTGAACATATCCCAGTTTTCGGATTACTCCGTCAATGACGCACTGGAGTTCATGAAACATCTTTCCCTTAGTGAACGGGATCAGATCATTGCTAAGCAGATCCTGAAGGAAATCATCAACCGTCTGCAGTTTCTATCCAGTGTCGGGCTCGGCTATCTGAATCTTTCCCGTGCCGCAGGAACTCTGTCAGGAGGGGAGAGTCAGCGGATTCGGCTGGCGACCCAGATCGGTTCCAGTCTTATGGGCGTGCTGTATATTCTGGATGAACCCAGTATCGGTCTTCATCAGCGTGACAATGCCAAACTGCTTGCCACATTAAAACAGCTACGGGATATTGGTAATTCTCTGATCGTGGTCGAACACGATGAAGAAACGATGCGGGAAGCTGATTATATCGTGGATATTGGGCCTGGAGCAGGAATACATGGTGGTAATATTGTCGCAGCAGGCACAGTGGATGATATCTGCAATTGCAAGGAGAGTGTGACAGGACAGTATCTTTCCGGAGCTAAATATGTTCCGGTGCCTTCCCAGCGGAGAACCGGCAATGGAAAAACAATCCGTGTGATTGGCGCGCAGGAAAACAATCTAAAGAACATCGATGTGGAATTTCCACTGGGCACATTCATTTGTGTTACCGGCGTTTCCGGAAGCGGAAAGTCCTCCCTGGTCAATGAGATCCTTTATAAGACACTGGGCGCAAAGAAAAACCATATGAAACTGCGCCCGGGCAAATATGATCGAATGGAAGGGCTTGAATATGTGGATAAAGTCATTGCGATCGATCAGAGCCCCATCGGACGCTCACCGCGTTCAAATCCTGCGACTTATACCGGACTGTTTAATGATATTCGGGATCTTTTTGCCAATTCCAATGATGCGAAACTCCGTGGATATGACGCCGGTCGGTTTTCCTTCAATGTAAAAGGCGGTCGCTGTGAAGCCTGTTCTGGAGACGGTTTGGTCAAGATCGAAATGAACTTCCTTTCCGATGTTTACGTTCCATGCGAAGTCTGCGGAGGAAAACGCTACAACCGCGAGACTCTGGAAGTCCGTTATAAAGGAAAGAACATCGCAGATGTATTGGATATGACGGTGGAGGAGGCATTGTCCTTCTTTGAGAATCATACCAAGATCCGTAATCGGCTTCAGGTCATTTTTGATGTCGGACTCGGTTATATCAAATTGGGGCAGTCCAGTACGACCCTATCCGGAGGCGAAGCGCAGCGCATTAAACTTGCAACGGAACTGTCCAAGAAATCTACCGGATCTACGGTATATATTCTGGACGAACCGACTACCGGTCTTCATGCTGCAGATGTCCATCGCCTTATCAACATTCTTGGGAGGCTTGCTGATGCCGGCAACACGGTAGTCGTGATCGAGCATAACCTGGATGTTATCAAAACAGCGGACAGTATAATCGATCTCGGACCGGAAGGCGGAGACGGCGGCGGTGAACTGGTCTTTACCGGAACTCCGGAAGAATGTGCAAAATGTGAAACCAGTTTTACCGGTCAGTTTTTGAAGAAAATTCTTTGATTTGAGGTTTATATCGAATGGATAACCTGAATTCGAGTTATGAAATGGAATTTGATAACTTTCAGGAAGAATCGGAACTGGATATTGTTTCAGGAACGATACAGACAATTCTATATAACAATGATTCCAATGCATACACGGTTCTGAAACTTCTCTCGGATTCGGGCAATACCATTACGGCAGTCGGCTATCTTCCTTATGCATATCCCGGGGAGTGGCTTTATGCGGAAGGTAAATGGACCAATTATAAAACCTATGGGGCCCAGTTTAATATTGAGCAGTACGATCTCGTTATGCCGAAAACAAAGGAAAACCTGTTCCTTTATCTTTCCAGCGGTGCTATTAAGTATATTGGTGCGGCTACGGCAGCTCTTCTCGTGAATAAATTCGGGGAAAGTGTTCTGGATATTTTGGAAAACAATCCGGAACAGCTTTCGCAGATCAAAGGCATCTCGCCACAACGAGCTGTGGAGATCTCTCAGTCATTTCATTCTCAGATGATCCTTCATCGGATTGTAGATTACCTCTCCATTCGCGGACTTCGTCCGATTCTTGCTGTTCGGCTTTATCGCTATTACGGTGAAAAGGCGATGGAACGGATTCAGGAAAACCCGTATCTTCTTTGCTCGGAACGGATCGGCGGTTCATTTCACGAAGCGGATTCTTTTGCTTCCAGTATCGGAATTGAAAGAAACAGTATTGATCGGGTCAAGGCCGCAATTCTGTTTGAGCTGAAGCATAATCTGAATAACGGACATTGCTTTATTTCCAAGAACAAGCTCTGTGAAGCATGTTCTATGCTGCTCTCATTGGAACTGGACCGATGCGAACAGGGTCTTGCCAGCCTGGAGGATGACGGTGAGATCATTGTGGAACCGATCGGTAATGTTACAGGATGCTATCTTTCTGATATTTATGAGGCGGAAACATATACCGCCGAGCGAATATATGAGATGTCCAACAACCGGCTCTCCATTCGCATGGATCCAACTAAGATCATTGAACAGGTGGAACGGGAGCAGGGGATCACTTATTCGGAGGATCAAAAAGTCATCCTCGGCATCGCACTCAACCATCAGATCGCGGTCCTGACTGGAGGTCCCGGCACCGGAAAAACTACTTCCATCTGTGCAATCCTAGCCGCATTTGAGACCATTGGGCTTGATACGAAGCTTTGTGCACCCACCGGAAGAGCAGCAAAACGGATGACGGAACTCACCGGAAGAGAAGCATATACACTTCATCGGCTGCTGGGAGCCCAAATGTCTGAAGCGGAGGAAAAAACGGTATTTAGTTTTAACGAGGAAGAACCGCTTAAATGTGATGCCGTGATTGTCGATGAATGTTCCATGGTTGATATCACTTTGATGAAGGCTCTGTTATGTGCATTGCCGGATACCTGCAGAGTTGTGCTGGTAGGGGATGTGGATCAGCTTCCCTCGGTCGGCCCTGGCAAGGTTTTTGCTGATATCATTAACAGTAAGGTAGTACCGACTGTCTATCTGAATCAAATATTCCGGCAGAAACAGGACAGCAGAATCGTTCGTTTCGCTCATGAAATCAATATCGGAAAGATCCCTAATTATACGGAAAATAAAGGAGATTTCTTCCGACTGTCCAGGATCGATCCGCAGGAGTGCGCGAATACAGTCGCAGAACTGTGCTCGGAACGTCTTCCCAATAACATGAATATTCCTTCGGATAGAATCCAGATCCTGTCACCCACAAAAAAGGGGGAGACCGGTACGGTCAGTCTGAACAAACTGCTTCAGAATACACTGAATCCGGCAGATCCCACCAAAATGGAAAAAGCATTCGGTGATATTATTTTCCGTGAAGGCGACAGGGTAATGCAAACGCGGAACAATTATGATATAATGTGGAGCGACTCAAAGGGGATTCAGTCCGGTCAGGGTATTTATAACGGTGATATCGGAGTTATCCGTTCCATCGATCCTGGCAACCGGATCATCACGGTGGATTTTGATGACCGATATGTGAAATACGAGTATGACGCACTGGATGAGCTGGAACACGCATGGGCTTTGACGGTTCATAAATCTCAGGGCAGTGAGTTTCAGGCTGTTATCCTTGTTTTGAATTCCTGCGCAAAATCTCTCATGAATCGCGGTATTCTATATACGGCGATCACAAGGGCAAAGCAACTGTTGATTATCGTCGGCGTGGACGAGATCATACATGCCATGATCCAGACGGATCGTGTATCGAAACGATACAGCGGGCTTCGGCTTCGGCTGAAAGCCTATCAGGAAATAGGAAAAGAGTGAGGTTGAATCGATGCTGATATTTGAAAGAGATATGGCTATTGATATGGGAACATCGGAAACTCTTGTCTATGCACAGGATTCCGGGTTGGTTCTCCGTGAGCCTACTGTTGTGGCAGTGGACAAGTTTTCCGGAGAAATGCTGAAGACCGGACAGGAAGCGGAGAAGATGCTTGGTCGTACACCTGCTAATATCGTTTCCATTCATCCCATTCAGTCTGGTGTCATTAACGATTATGATATGACGGCGCAGATGCTGCGTGAGTATATCAACCGCAACACCTCCTTCAGTTTGTTTAAACCTCGCGTTCTGATGTGTGTCCCAAGCAGCATTTCCGGAGTAGAAGAGCGCGCTATCTGTGATGCAGTGATTGAAGCCGGTGCCAGAAAGGTGTATCTGCTTGAAACTGCTGTTGCTACCGCTATGGGCGCCGGTATCGACATTTCTCTGCCGGATGGACATATGGTTATCGACATTGGCAGCGGAACAACGGAAGTGGCAGTGATCTCCATGGGGGGAGTGGTGGAATGTGAATCCATCAAAACTGCTGGTGATGCCTTTGATGACTCCATTGTCCGTTACGTACGCCGCAAGTACAATCTCATAATTGGTCAACGCACCGCAGAAGAATTAAAGTGCAGTATCGGATGTGTTATGAAACGGCCTACGGACAGCGTGGATGAGATTAAAGGAAGAGATGTGGTCACAGGCCTGCCCAAGGTGATCAAGATCCATTCTTCTGAACTGCTTGAAGTATTCCGCGAGCCTGTGGTCTCCATTATGGAAGCTGTTCACAATACACTGGAGCGTACTCCTCCGGAATTGGTCGGCGATCTTTCTGCGAACGGCATTGTTATGTCCGGGGGCGGCAGCCTGTTGTTCGGATTGGATCAGCTTATTGAGCGTTCTACCGGTATTCGGACGGTGGTCGTTGATGATGCTGTTTCCTGTGCCGCATATGGCGCCGGAAAGATGCTGAAGCATCTGAACGACATGCCTGAGGGAATGGTAAACTTCGCCAGAAAACGGCAGTTGAAAAAATAAAAAATAAAGAATCGCGTCATATCATCAAAAGCTGGTATGACGCGATCTTTTACTAGTTTACGGAAAAACAAAAGGCGGAACTTTCGTTCCGCCTTTAAACTATTGATTTAATCAACCGACTTTAGCCTGAATCCATTTCAGGATATCTTCATAGACCTGCTCTTTGTTGATCTCGTTGAGCATCTCATGTCTTCCACCGGGATAAAGGGTGAGAGTAACATCTTTTACACCGGCCTTTTTGTATGCTTTGTAAGCTTTCTTCGGGCCTTTGCCTTTTTCGCCGACAGGATCTTGATCTCCGGAGAAGATTAGGATGGGCATGTTTTTGTTGACTTTGGCGATGTTTTTCTTGTCGGTAACAAGCTTGATGCCGCCAAGCATATCACGGTATACACTGCAGCAAGCAACATAACCATAATCCGGATTGGCATCATATGCAGTAACGACGTCCTGGTCGCGGGTCAGCCATGCGCTGGGGCCGTTTTTCGGACCAAAGCCCTTGTTATATCCGCCCATGGAGAGGTTGTTGATGGTAGTGCCGTCACCTCTGGGGCCGAGTCTGTTGACCAAGTTCTGAGCAACAGCATAGCCGGTTGCGACAACGATCTTTGCCTGGTTGCCTGTACCACTGATAATGCAAGCATCAAAATCATTCGGGTATTTGATGATATAAGTTCTGGCAAGGAAGCTGCCCATGCTGTGTCCCAGAAGGACATGGGGAAGATCAGGGAAGAGCTCTTTGACCTGATTATAGATTCCTTTCAGGTCTGCTACGACATATGCCCATCCGTTTTCCTCAGCAAAGAAGCCTTTGTCTTTCGGATCCTGAACAGATTTGGCATGTCCAAGATGGTCGTTTCCAATAACGACATAGCCGTTTCTAGCCAGGAACTGAGCGAAGTCATCATAACGGTCGATGCCCTCAGCTATACCATGAGATAACTGAACGGTTGCCTTGATATCCGTAGCGGCATCGGGTATCCACATGCGCACATAGATCTGATTTTTCCCTGTGGAAGAAGGAAAATAAAATTCTTTCTGTTCAGGCATGGTAAATTCCTCCCACTTATGTTAATATAATCTTAACTTACATATTAATTCTGAATTAAAAATATGTCAACAGAAAGGTAAATGTGATATGGACGGATATATTCTTGCATTCGATCAAGGCACAACCAGTTCAAGAGCAATCATTTTTGATGCCCTTGGAAAACCTGTTACCGTTGCACAGTATCCATTCCCGCAGATCTATCCTCATCCCGGTTGGGTAGAGCACGATCCCATGGTCATTCTGAACACTGAGATCGAAGCTGCGGGTGAAGCATTTGAAAAGAGTGGTCTGTCTCCAACGGATATCGCAGGCATCGGTGTTACAAACCAGCGTGAAACCACTATCATCTGGGACAAGAAAACCGGTCAACCGATCTATAATGCTATCGTATGGCAGTGCCGGAGAACCGCTCCCATCTGTGATGAGATTATTGCTGCTGGAATGGAAGATTATATCAGAGAGAAAACCGGTCTTCTCATCGATGCTTACTTCTCCGGAACCAAAATTAAATGGATCCTGGATAACGTTCCTCATGCTCGTGAAAGGGCAGAAGCCGGAGAGCTTCTTTTCGGAACGATTGATACCTGGCTCATCTGGAATCTGACAGGCGGAAAAGCGCATGTATCCGATTATTCCAACTGTTCCAGAACCATGCTGTTCGATATCAATGAACTGAAGTGGGATGAAAAGATCTGCAACTTCCTTGATATCCCCATGTGCATGCTTCCGACTCCGGTACCGTCTTCTCAGGTTTATGGTACTGTCGCTCACGATGTCAAAGGACTGGAAGCTCTTGAAGGAGTTCCTGTATGCGGCAGCGCTGGCGACCAGGCCGCAGCCCTTCTCGGGCAGGCCTGCATCGAACCCGGTTCTGCCAAAAATACTTACGGCACCGGCTGCTTTACTCTGATGAATACCGGTGAAGAGTCCACACGTTCCAAAAACGGCATGCTTACCAGTGTTGCCTGGAATGTAAACGGCAAGACAACATATGCTCTGGAAGGCAGTGTGTTTAACGCCGGAAGCTCCATCCAGTGGCTTCGTGATGAACTTGAACTGATTGGAACTGCACGGGAATGTGATCTGCTGGCAGAGAGCGTTCCTGACAATGGTGGCGTCTATCTTGTCTCTGCATTTACAGGTCTTGGCGCACCGCACTGGGATATGTATGCCAGAGGTGCTATCGTTGGTCTGACCCGTGGCTCCACCAAAGCTCATATAGCCAGAGCTACGCTGGAAGGCGTAACCTATCAGGTCAAGGATCTTCTGGTCGCCATGGAGCATGATTGTGGTCATGAACTGTCAGAACTGAAAGTCGACGGCGGCGCTTCCGTGAGCAACTTCATGATGCAGTTCGAATCGGATCTGCTTCGTAAACCCATTGATCGGCCGAAAATGGTCGAAACCACTGCTTTCGGTGCTGCTTTCCTGGCCGGACTTGCCGTTGGCGTATGGAATGATATTTCTGATATCAAAAAAATCCGCCAGTCTGACAAGATCTTCACTCCGCAGATGGATAAAGCACTTGCCGATCATTACTACAGAAAATGGAAAAAAGCTGTAGAAAGAGCAAAGAACTGGGAAACGGATGACGAGGATTAAAGACTATTATCTCTCTTAAATTTAATAGGAGTGCTGATTTGTACGACAGCACTCCTATTTTAAAACTATAATTAACTCTTTTAAATGAGGTAAAAAATTATGAGTGTCATTAAAAAGTACAGCGAAACCAGCCTGGTGCTGCGTATCGTGATTGGTCTGATCATTGGCCTTGTTCTGGCTCTGGTCTTTCCGAAAGCACAGTGGATCTCCATGTTTGGTACGATCTTTGTCGGTGCTCTGAAAGCAGTTGCTCCGGTATTGGTATTCGTGCTGATCTCCAGTGCACTGTGTCAATCCAGGGAGAAGATGGGAAAACAGTTCATTACGATTATTTTCCTCTATCTGATCTCTACATTTATAGCGGCTTTTGTCGCTGTTATCGCCAGTGAGATCTTCCCGGTAACCCTGTCTCAGCTTGGCTCCGCTGTGGAAGAAAGCGCCCCTCAATCTCTGGGTGATGTATTCTCCACACTGCTTCAGAGCATCGTTGCGAACCCGGTGGGGGCAATTGTCAACGGCAATTATCTTGGCATCCTTTTCTGGTCGGTTATCTTTGGTATAGCAATGAAGAGTGCATCGGAAAGCTCCAAGAATTTCCTGAATGACGTATCCGATGCTGTAACGAAAATGATCCGCTGGGTCATCAATTTTGCACCGTTCGGTATCATGGGTCTGATGTATAACGCGATCTCTACCAGCGGTATGTCGATCTTTACTGATTACGGCAAGCTGGTTCTTCTGCTTGTAGGGTGTATGCTGGTTTCCGCACTGGTCATCAATCCGATCATTGCTTTCATCTGTATTCACAGGAATCCGTATCCTCTTGTTTTCAAATGTCTGAAGAACAGTGGTATCACCGCATTCTTTACAAGAAGTTCAGCGGCAAACATCCCGGTGAACCTTGAACTCTGTGAGGACCTCGGGCTTAACAAGGAGATTTATTCCGTTTCCATTCCGCTTGGTGCAACAATCAACATGGACGGCGCAGCCATCACCATTACAGTAATGACCCTTGCAGCTGCACACACGCAGGGGATCCATGTGTTTCTGCCGGTTGCCGTACTGCTCAGCATCATGGCAGCACTTGGCGCTGCGGGTACTTCCGGTGTCGCCGGCGGTTCGCTTCTTCTGATTCCGATGGCTTGTTCGCTGTTTGGGATCTCCACTGACGTTGCCATGCAGGTCGTCGGTGTCGGTTTCATAGTTGGTGTTATCCAGGACTCCATGGAGACAATGATCAACTCTTCCTCGGATGTTCTGTTTACCGCTGTTGCGGAATACCGTCAGAAACGGCTTCGCGGAGAAGACTTTCATTTCTAAATCATCTGGTGCTGTCAATCCAGACAGCACCATTTTTTTGATTTGAATATTGAAACGCTCCTTTGAAATGAGAGATTTCAAAGGAGCGTGAATAATATATTCAGTTTTTGAATTCTGGTATCAGAATTGTTTTATCAAGATTCATGTCGTTCATTCTGTTTTTCATTGCTGGAATTTTGCTGTTATACATTGCGGTACGCAACTCATCATCAAAAACGAACCGGTAATAGGTTGAACAGAAGTCCTTGAAATTACGCTCTGTGTATTCGCTGTATCGCCCAAGGAATGTGATCACGCCAACTGCTCCGCCGACCAGAAATGAAATGAAAAGATAAAGATGATTCCGGCAGAGATAATATGCCAGGAAGCAGAGACCAAAGCTGATCAGGATCCATACGATGATATTGATCGTAAGATAACGGAATGAATTGATGGAGATAATCTTCTCCCAGTCATCCGATAGTTTTTTGAACCGTTTCAGCATTGGGTGTACGGTTGTAAAGTTAAATACAAACTGACGGACAACTAAGAAATACCATAGCCATCCAACCAGAAACATAAGAGCAACATACAAAACTTGATTGGCCATAATTCCATCTCCAAGATGTTTTTTACCATACTATCATCACTCGAAGTCAGAAGCAATAATTCGAATGTGATAATTGTCTAATTCCGCATCCTTAAATGAGCATAAAATGATACTGTTTTACGCTTTATTTTTTCCTTATTGCATGGTAAAATTACGTGAAAATGTATTTGGAGGCTGATATTTATGGCTGATAATTATATTACGCTTCAGGAAGAGAAGGGCAGCATCAATGTTTCTGAGGATGTGATCATTTCTCTCGTGAATAAAGTCGTCAATGAGATCGACGGCGTCGCTGGTCTTGCCACAACCGCAGGTTCTGAACTTGCGGAACTGATTGGCATCAAGAATGTCAACAAGGGTACAAAAGTTCAGATTAAGGAAGACTCCTTTATCGTTGACGTGTTGATCCTTGTAAAATATCATTATAATCTTGTAGACGTCGCAAAGAAGGTACAGGATGCCATCTATGACGGAGTCATTTCCGTGACCGGAGTCGAGACTGCACAGGTTAATGTTCATGTCTCCGGAATCGCATTTGAGAAATAACCTTTTTGGAGAAAAATATGACTAGATCACGAGCCAGACAAATCGCGTTGCAGATTTCCTTTGCCGCATCATCCTCTCAGCAAGAACCCTCCGAACTCTGTGATGAGATTCTGACCGAAGAATATTTTGCAAGACTATCTGAGGAAGACGATATCTTCAAAGAGAATCCCGGGGCTCAGGAATCCTATATCCGCCAGCTCACAGCACTTGTAGCGGAACATCGGGAACAGCTGGATAATATCATCTCCAGCTATTCCAGCAGCTGGAAGATCCATCGGATCTCTCCCATGACTAAGGAGATCCTACGATGTGCCATCTGCGAGATCCTTTATGTGGAGGACGTTCCGGAGAGCGTTGCAATCAATGAAGCAGTGGAACTGACGAAACGTTTTGCTGAGGAGGATTCCGGATCCTTTGTCAATGGCATTCTGGGTAAATATGTAAAGGATATGAAGGAGCAGTCCAAGTCCGATGAATGAAATGTATTTATCCGTTTCTGAAGTAAATGAAATAATTAAAAATATGTTAGATAATGAACCCCGCTTTTCCAGTATTATGGTTTGCGGGGAATTATCTAATTATAAGGTCTATCCGTCCGGTCATCACTATTTTACGTTGAAGGATGCGGAAAGCAGCCTGAAATGTGTGATGTTTCGCAGCAATTCGTCCAGACTTCGGTTTCGTCCTGAAAGCGGGATGAGCGTTACTGCGATAGGGCGGATTTCTGTCTATCCCCGTGATGGCGTTTATCAACTGTACGTGAATCATATGATTCCGCAGGGGGAAGGGGATCTTCAGTTTGCTTTTGAACAGCTGAAGGAAAAACTGGAAAAAGAAGGTTTATTTGATGAACGACACAAAAAACCGCTTCCGGTTTACCCATCCAGAATCGCACTGGTTACATCCTCAGCAGGCGCTGCAGTTCATGATATGATCCGGATTCTCGGTGAACGCTGGCCGGCTGCGGAGATCCTGCTGGTACCGGTTCGTGTGCAGGGGGAGGAGGCACCGGGAGAGATAACAAGAGCAATACAATATGTCAATCAGCATCAGCTTGCCGATGTTATCATAACGGGACGCGGCGGAGGTTCTGCGGAAGATCTCTGGGCGTTTAATGATGAGAATGTTGCACGAGCGATCTTTGCATCTCATATACCTGTCATCTCAGCAGTAGGCCATGAGCCCGACGTTACGATATCCGATTATGTTTCCGATTTCCGAGCCTCTACACCGTCCAATGCTGCCGAGATCGTAGTTCCGGATCAGCATGATATCCGACACCGTGTTCGGATCCTGTCCAGCCGTCTTGGGCTTTCTATGAATAACATTGTGTCTTCCCGTAGGGAACTTGTATTGAAACTGTCTTCGCGAAAAGTATTGCAGTCACCCTATGAGTATCTGAACAACAGAAGTCTGGAGATCGATCGAATGACGGAACGCCTTCTTAATTCTATGAATGGGACGATACGGGATAAAAAAGAGCGTTTTATCCGAAATGCCGCTTTGCTTGATGCTATGAGTCCATTGGCAGTAATTTCGCGAGGTTATCTCATTGCACAGAATAAGGATAAGGTAATAAGATCGGTAAACGATACGAAAACAGGTGACAGCATTCAGCTTCGTCTTTCAGACGGTAGAATCGACTGTACGGTTGATCACATAAATAATGAGGATTAATTATATGGATAAGAAAGAATATAGCTTTGAAGAATCTCTTGAAAAACTGGAATCTATCGTCTCTTCGCTGGAAAAAGGCGATGTTCCTCTGGATGAATCCATTAAACTTTTCGAAGAAGGTACCGCAATGATCGCTAATTGCAATAAACTTCTGGAAAACGCTGAACAGAAAGTTAAAATGCTTCAGATCGACGAAAATGGAGATCCGAACGAAGTGCCGTTTGACGAAGGAGAATAACCAAATGACTGATTATAAAACAATGATCAATCACGCATTGAATTCTTATTTTCAGGATGCAGGTGTTTCATATCATACACTGACGGAATCCATGCGATACAGCCTTCTTGCTGGAGGAAAACGGCTACGCCCTATCCTTGTCCTTGAGTTCTGCCGCATTTCTGGAGGAGACGTCGAAAAGGCCCTTCCTGTCGCCTGTGCGATTGAAATGATCCATACCTACAGCCTCATCCATGATGACCTGCCCTGTATGGATAATGATGATCTGCGTCGCGGGAAACCAACCAATCATATCGTGTACGGAGAATGCACTGCTACTCTTGCCGGTGATGCTTTGCAGGCAGAGGCATTTCATTCTATCCTTTCATCGGATCTTCCTGTGGAAAGGAAAGCAGCGTGTGCGCTGTTCTTGTCGGAGGCAGCAGGTGTAAACGGCATCTGCGGCGGACAGATCCTTGATATTGAAGGAGAGGGAACGATCCTTACCACCAAACAGCTGGATGAGATCAACCGCTTGAAGACCAGCGCTCTTCTGATCGCCGCCTGCAAAATGGGTGTCGCTGCAGGAGGCGGTACTGAACTTCAGATGAAAGCAGCAGAGCAGTTCGGACGGGATCTTGGACTGGCATTTCAGATTCGGGATGATGTTCTGGATGTTCTGAGTACAGAAGAAGAATTGGGGAAACCCATCGGATCAGATGAGGAAGAGGGGAAGAATACTTATATGGCTCTTCTCGGACAGGAACAGTGTGAGCAGAAAATCACAGAACTTACGCTTTGCGCCAAGCATACACTGTCTTCCAATTTTGAAGATTGTGAATTCCTGATGGATCTGGCTGACAGTATGGCGATTCGCCGCAACTGAATTTTATTCACAAAATCAATGAATATTCAAAAATCACGCTCTTGTTGTGTTGTAAAACAGAGCGTGATTTGATATTATTACTATGATTTTTTTGCCGAGGTTTTTGTCTTGAGTATATTAGATACAATAAATAATTCCGCAGATATAAAGAAGATTCCGGAAGAGCAGCTCCCCCAGCTGTGTAACGAACTGCGGAATATGATTATAGAGAATGTTTCCAGGACAGGAGGCCATCTGGCTTCTAATCTTGGGGCTGTGGAACTCACGGTAGCGCTGCATCGTGTCTATGATTCCAGCAAAGACCGCATCGTATTTGATGTCGGTCATCAATGTTATGCCCACAAAATCATTACCGGCAGACGGGATCAGATGCATACACTCCGACAGTTCAACGGGCTTTCCGGCTTTCCGAAGCCATATGAATCGGCCGATGATGCTTTTATTGCCGGACATGCTTCCGATTCCGTAGCCATTGCTTTGGGTATGGCAAAAGCAAGATCGATTCAGGGTGAGAATTATGATGTTGTTGCTGTTATAGGTGATGGAGCTTTAACTGGGGGACTGGCTTATGAAGGTCTCGAAAATGCCGGTGTCAGCGGTGAACCTATGGTCATTGTTCTTAACGATAATGCCATGTCAATCAGCGGCAATGTAGGCTCCATGGAACGGGTACTTTCTAAAGCCCGTGTACGCCCGGAGTATTTAGAATTTAAACGAAACTACCGAGCAACTATCGGAAGGTTGCCAAAGCTTTATAATTTCAATCACGAGCTTAAGGAAAGCATTAAACGTCGTATCCTCCCATCTACAATGTTCGATGATTTCGGACTGTATTATCTTGGACCTATTGACGGACATGATATTCGTCAAGTTGAGACCGCTCTTAATTGGGCAAAACAGATGAAGGTTCCAGTTCTTCTTCATGTTTTGACCACTAAGGGAAAAGGATACCCGTATGCAGAACAGTCTCCTGAACGATACCACGGAGTAGGACCGTTTGATATTGAGACCGGCGTTGTAGACAGCGGTTCTACATCCTATTCATCCGTCACCGGGTATACGCTGTGCGAGATTGCACAGAAGAATTCCAAAGTGGTTGCGATTACCGCAGCTATGTCGGATGGCACCGGACTGGACACTTTCTCGAAGAAGTTTCCCAGCAGGTTTTTTGATGTAGGTATTGCTGAGGGCTGCGCTGTATCCATGGCTGCCGGTATGGCCAAACAGGGGCTCATCCCGGTGTTCTGTGTCTATTCAAGCTTCTTCCAGAGAAGTTATGATATGCTTTTGCATGACATTGCCCTTCAGAATCTCCATGTTGTGTTCTGTGTGGATCGATGTGGTTTGGTGGGAAGTGACGGAGAGACGCATCATGGACTGTTTGATGTTTCTTATTTGAGAACAGTACCCGGTATCACAATCCTTTGTCCATCTGATTTTGCGGAGCTGAAGGATATGATTTATACTGCCGTCTATCAAATTGACGGACCGGTTGCAGTGCGTTATCCGAGAGGCGGAGAACCCAAGAGCTATAACCCATCCGACAAAGAAGACCAGCTCAGTGAGAACGCTTCGGTCACACTGGTATCCTACGGAAATATGTTCTGGGAAGTATTAAAGGCACAACGTCTGCTGAAAGAAAAGGGGATTGATGCGGATCTGATTCGCCTGAAGACCATTGAACCGCTCGATGTTTCAAGGATCAGGGAATCGGTTTCCCGTACCGGCAAGCTGATCGTTGCGGAAGAAACCTGTCGTTCCGGTTGCGTTGGGGAGGCTGTTATTGCCAGATTGGAAGAAAAGGAAAGTGTCCCTTGCTGCTCCAGGCTGATCAATCTCGGAGATGGAATCGTTACCCATGGAACGGTCTCTGAACTGATGGATTTATGCAACATTGACTGCAGGTCTATTGCTTCTGCTGCAGAGGAGCTGGTGCATCATGGCTAAGAAAAGACTGGACCAGCTTGTTTTTGAACGCGGACTGACCGAGAGCAGAGAACGGGCAAAAACGACGATCATGGCAGGTCAGGTGTTTGTAAACGGTCAGCGGTCGGATAAACCCGGCACTCCAGTGCCGGAAGATGCAAAAATTGAGATTCACGGTGAAACCATGCCTTTTGTAAGCCGTGGAGGCTATAAGTTGGATAAGGCGCTGAAAGTATTTCCCGTAGATCCTGCCGGTTCCCACTGTATTGATTGTGGTGCATCCACCGGTGGTTTTACTGACGTTCTCTTACAGCATGGCGCATCTCTTGTTTATGCTGTGGATGTCGGATATGGACAGCTGGCATGGAAACTCCGTGAGGATAATCGTGTAGTATGTATGGAGCGTACTAACGTCCGGTATATCAGCGGCGAACAGATTCCGGAACTGCTGGATATTGCAGTTATGGATGTCTCTTTTATTTCGATTAAACTGATTCTTCCAGCGTTAAAAGGAATCCTGAAACCGGATGCCGATATTATTTGCCTGATCAAACCTCAGTTTGAAGCCGGCAAAGATAAGGTCGGCAAAAAAGGTGTCGTCCGCGATATTGGTGTTCATCGTGAAGTGGTTCGCGATATTCTTGATTTTTGCAGAGAGCACCAGCTTTCCTGTCATGGCCTTGATTATTCCCCCATCCGGGGGCCGGAAGGAAATATCGAATTCTTACTTTGGCTTAAGAATTCAGACAATAATGCTCTGGAACCAGATGTCGATGCTGTGGTAGATGCAGCTCACAAACATATTTCATAACGGAGAGTTTTTGAGGAGAGTCAATTATGGGCGATCGTGTATTGCTTTGTCCCAATCCATATCGTGATGTGGATTTGGACGTCACACTGTACGTACAGGATCTTTTGGAAAAACACGGGTATAAGACTTATATCTGCCCTATCTTTGATGAGGTGGAAGATAGTGCTATTCCCGAAAACATTGAGAAGCATCGACTTCGCGATGTAATCGATGAGGCCTTTTTTGTTGTCGCAATCGGCGGTGACGGAACGATCCTTCACTGCGGAAAATGTGCTGCGATCCATAAAGTCCCTGTCATCGGAATCAATGCCGGAACCAAAGGTTTTATGGCAATTCTGGAAAAGAGTAATGCTGATCAGGTTTTGCGTGCGGTTTCCGGCGATTACTTGGAAGAACGCAGAATGATGCTGGATGTCAGTCTCATCCGTGACGGTGAGATCATTATGGAAAACAGTGCCATCAATGATATCGTCGTCAATGGATTTGGTGACTGCATCGGCCTGACTGCCTGGTGTGACGGGGATAAGATGACAAAGTATTTCGGGGATGGTGCTGTGTTTGCCACTCCGACCGGATCCTCTGCCTATTCGTTGTCAGCAGGCGGGCCTCTTGTGGAGCCGACCGCACAGGATATCATTTTCACACCGATCTGCGTTCATGGTATGAGTGCCAAATCTTTTGTGTTAAGTCCTGATCGCATTCTTTCCGCACGTGCCGAATGCCATTATGGGAAACAGGCATTTATGAAAGTCGATGGTTCCGATCTTATTGAACTTGAAAATGATGATATTATAAAGGTTAAAAAATCCAACCTTGAACTGATCATGGCAAACTTAGGGCAGAAGAGTTTTTATGATATCGCTTTCGAAAAACTGATCGAGGGTTATTAAAGGGTAGAAGAATGAAATCAAAGAGACAAAGTGTAATTTTAGAGATCATTGAAGAGGAAAATATTGAGACACAGAACCAATTGATGGATGCACTGGCCCGCCGTGGAATTCAGTCCACACAGGCTACGCTTTCCCGTGATATCAAGGATCTGCATCTTGTTAAGGGTCCGGGCGGCAAAGATAAATACAAATATGTAATCGGTGATGTCAGAGAGATTCCCAATCCGGATGATAAACTGACTAAAATTTTCAAAGAGTGTGTCACATCTGTTCATACAGCACAGAATATTATCGTGATCAAAACGCTTCCCGGTCTGGCTGACGCAGCATGTTCTACTTTGGATTCCATGAATATTCCGGAACTGGTGGGTTCCCTTGCCGGGGATGATACTGCTTTTCTGGCGATGAAAGACAATCCTTCTGCACAGAGACTGTGTCAGGAGATCAGCGCGATGCTGTAACACGGTTTGGAGTGTAGTGAATGTTAAGTGAACTGCATATTAAGAATATTGCGGTCATTGAGGAAGCCAGCATTGAATTTGAACCCGGTCTGAATGTTCTGACTGGCGAGACTGGTGCTGGCAAATCCATAGTAATTGACGCTCTTGGAGCTGTAATTGGTACTAGAGTTGGTAGAGATATGCTTCGTACTGGTTCTGATAAAGGCTCCGTTACGGCGGTTTTTCGTTCTTTGGAAGCTTCCCGATGGCTGGAAGAAAATGATATTGATATTGACGATGATGATATCATTATTCAACGGAAGATCACCTCAGACGGAAAGAATACCTGTCGTGTCTGTGGTCAGCCGATTACAGTGACCCAGCTGAAAGAACTTGGGACCTATCTGCTGGATATCCACGGACAGAATGACGGTCGGCTTCTTATGGATGAAAGTAATCATCTTGGGTATCTGGATTCATTTGGCGACTATAAGGATCTGTTGGATCAGTTTCACAGCGAATACCATACCTGTACGGAGATCTATCAGAAGATGAAACGCCTGAGCATGGACGAAGCAGAGCGTCAGCATCGTCAGGAAATGCTTCGTGCGACGATTCAGGAACTGACGGATGCGAATCTTGTCTTAGGTGAGGAAGCGGAAAAGACGGAGCGGCGTGATTTGCTTCATAATTCCGAAAAAATCTCCGAATACATCAATAATGCTTATGATGATATCACTGGCGCGGAGATCAATGCTCTCGATCTGGCTGGAGATGCGGAAAATCTTCTTGCAAGAGCTGGAATGATGTCAGAGGAGATGGAACAGGTCTCACGTATCGTAAAAGATGCGGAGAACCTTCTCAATGATGCTGCAGAGCGCCTTGCGGATTTCAGGGCTTCACTGGATTATTCTCCTCAGGAATACGATGAGCTGGAGAGCCGCCTTTCTTTTCTGCGGAGATTGCAGCGAAAGTATATGACGGATGAAGAAGGTCTGATTCAAAAACTGGAGACCAGCGTCAAAGAGCTGGAAGAACTGGATTTTTCTCACGATATTTCTGAAAAGCTTCAGTTGGAACTTGAAAGCCAGATTCAGGTTTGTCAGAGTACTGCAGCCAAGCTGACGGAGAGAAGAGTTAAGGCCGCTGAGGAACTTGAGAGCAGTATTGAACGGGAATTGAAGGATCTGAACATGCCTTCCGTTCGCTTCAAAGTGCAGATTGAGCCTGTTGGCAAACGATACGGATTCGATAAAAACGGAGGAGATTCCGTTGCTTTTATCATGTCCGCGAATGCTGGTGAGAAGATGGATCGCATTTCTAAAGTCGCTTCCGGCGGTGAACTCAGTCGTATCATGCTGGCTATGAAAAATGTATTTGCTCAAAATGACATCGTGGAAACCATGGTGTTTGACGAAATTGATGCCGGCATCTCCGGAATCGCAGCTCAGAGAGTGGGTGAGAAGCTCTCGGATGTCGCAGATCACAAGCAGGTGATCTGTGTGACTCATCTGTCACAGATCGCCGTAATGGGTGACTGTCATTTCCGTATCGAGAAATCGGAAACGGAAGGCCGAACCTTTACAAATATTAAAAAGTTAAACATGGAAGACCGAAAGTGGGAGATCGCTCGTCTCCACGGAGGGGTTCATATCACGGACCTCACTTTGGCTAGCGCGCAGGATCAGCTGGAATCTTCCTTGGAATACAAACGCAAACACAGAAGAATTAAGGAGAATTAAGTTCGATGGGAATTTATGAGGAACTGCAAGAAAGAGGTTTGATTGCACAGGTTACAGATGAACCGGAAATCAGAGAACTGATCAATTCCGGAAAAGCTGTTTTCTATATTGGCTTTGACCCAACTGCTGACTCGCTTCATGTCGGTCATTTTATGGCTCTCTGCATTATGAAACGTCTTCAGATGGCTGGAAACCGTCCGATCGCTCTGATCGGCGGCGGTACCGGTTATATTGGAGATCCTTCTGGTCGTACTGACATGCGATCCATGATGACACCTGAGACTATCCGTCACAACAGTGAGTGTTTCAAAAAGCAGATGGAACGTTTCATAGAATTTGGCGAAGGCAAAGCCATTATGATCAACAATGCAGACTGGCTTCTGGACTTGAATTACGTAGAGCTTCTTCGCGAAGTCGGAGCCTGTTTCTCTGTCAACAACATGCTTCGTGCGGAATGCTACAAACAGCGCATGGAAAAAGGTCTGTCCTTCCTTGAGTTTAACTACATGATCATGCAGTCCTATGATTTCTATCATATGTACCAGACCCTTGGATGCAACATGCAGATGGGCGGAAACGATCAGTGGAGCAATATGCTTGGCGGTACGGAGCTTATCCGCAGAAAACTGAACAAAGATGCCTATGCCATGACGATTCCTCTGCTTCTTAACTCCGAAGGAAAGAAAATGGGCAAGACCGCATCGGGTGCTGTATGGCTGGATCCGGAAAAGACTTCTCCTTATGAATTCTATCAGTACTGGAGGAACGTGGACGATTCCGATGTAATCAAATGCATCAAGATGCTCACATTCCTTCCAATGGAACAGATTCGAGAGATGGAAGGATGGAAAGATCAACAGCTTAACCGTGCCAAAGAGATTCTGGCGTATGAGCTGACTAATCTCGTTCACGGTGAAGAAGAGGCAAAAAAGGCGGAAGAAGCTGCCAAAGCACTCTTTTCCGGCTCCGGGAATCTGGATAACATCCCTACGACGGAACTGACGGAAGAAGATTTTACCGATAATAAAATCGATATCATCAAAATGCTGACGAAGAGCGGACTGTGCAGCAGCAACGGTGATGCCCGTCGTACTATTACCGGTGGCGGTGTTAGTGTTAATAACGAAAAGATCACTGAATTTTCTCAGCAGTTTGAAAAGGAACAGTTCGGCGAAGGACTGATCCTGAGAAAAGGGAAGAAGAATTATCATAAATTGGTATTCAAATCATAAGGATACAAGGATTGATTAATATGCCGAAATACGGATTTATTCATGATAAACTTGATATCAAACTTCTCATTCTGTATGTTCTGAGTCGTTTACCTGGACCGGTGGACTATTCAACACTGGGAGATCTGGTCAACAACCTTGATGACGGCATCGATTATTTTGATTATACGGAATGTGTGCATGACCTGATTCAAAATGGTCATATCCTGGACGATGACGGCTTTTATTCCATTACGGATAAGGGAATCAAGAATTCCGAGTCTGTGGAGAGCAGCATTCCGTATACTGTACGGATGCACGCAAAAACTGAGCTTATCCCATTTGTGGAAGAGATGCGCCGTCAGGGAATGATCAGTGCGGAAAGGGAAGAGAAAGACGGATGCAATTATGTATCTTTGTCCTTAAATGACGGTGCCGGAGATATTCTGAATATGAAGCTTCTGGTATCCGATGATGAGCAGGCGAAGCAGATTAAACGTAATTTTCGTCTTCATGCCGAACAGCTGTATAAGGATATTATTGAAGTATTAACCGAAGAAAGTGTGAATTGATATGAGTGTTTATATTCCAGAGAACTACAACAGCCTGTTAAGCATTTACGATACGCAGAAGAGCATTGGACTTCTGCATCGTATCTTCGAAGATAATCTGGCAGCGAATCTCAATCTGAACCGCGTGTCGGCACCTCTGTTTGTGCGAAAAGATTCCGGAATCAATGACAACCTAAACGGTTATGAACGGCCGGTTGAATTTGAGATCCTCCACGCAGACGGCACTGCGCAGATCGTTCATTCCCTCGCTAAATGGAAACGTCTGGCTTTGAAACGGTATAATTTCTTCCCTGGAAAGGGATTGTACACCGATATGAATGCTGTTCGCCGGGACGAGGAGATTTTGGATAATCTACATTCTGTTTACGTGGATCAGTGGGATTGGGAAAAGGTAATTCTTCCCAGCGACCGCAATCTCGATTATCTGAAATCCACAGTTATGGATATTGTACAGGCACTGAGCGATACGCAGAAGACCATGAAATCCATTTATCCTGCGCTGAACCGTGTTCCCGATATCTCCACGGAGGTTTCGTTTATCACCTCACAGGAACTGGAAGATATGTATCCGGACCTCACCCCAAAAGAACGGGAACATGAGTATGTAAAAGATCATGCAACCACATTTATCATTGGGATCGGCGGAAAGCTGGCATCGGGCAAACCCCATGATGGGCGTGCCCCTGATTATGATGACTGGGATCTGAACGGTGATATCATCGTTTGGGATTCTCTTCTTGATTGTCCGCTGGAGCTTTCCTCCATGGGAATCCGTGTTGATCCTGAAGCCCTTGACCGACAGCTTTCTCTCGCAGGATGCGATGACCGTCGGGAGCTGCCCTATCATCAGATGTTGCTTAACGGAGAACTTCCTCTGACGATTGGCGGTGGAATAGGTCAGTCCCGTGTGAGCATGCTGCTCTTAGGGAAAGCACATATCGGGGAAGTGCAGGCTTCGATATGGGATAAAGAAACTCAGGATGAGTGCCGTGAGCACAATATTATGCTTCTGTAAGTAAAAACAAAAAAAGAAGGTTGAATGAAATATCTTCAACCTTCTTTTATGGAGCGGATAAAGGGAGTCGAACCCTCCTTTCAGGCTTGGGAAGCCGGCGTTCTACCGATGAACCATATCCGCATGTTCTGTATAATAGCATACCGGGTTTTTGTTTTCAAGTTCTTTCCAATGACCATCAGGGTTCTTCAAACTCTCTGATCGTTATGTTTTTATTGTAAAAAACACGTTTTAAAGATTCAATTTTATATTCTTGACAATGTGCTATGTGCGGATTATAATAATCAAGCATTTCGGGGTGTAGCGCAGATGGTAGCGCGCTTGGTTCGGGACCAAGAGGCCGGGAGTTCAAGTCTCCCCACTCCGACCAATCACCGCAAACGGCATGTTTGCGGTGATTTTTTTATTTGAGGTTGAATTATATGGATTCTCGTCTGGAACGAATACTGATGCAGGTAGAAAAGCCTGCCCGTTATACTGGTGGCGAAGTAAACCAGATCATAAAGAATAAAGACAATATTGATCTTCGAGTAGCTTTCTGCTTTCCTGATACCTATGAGATCGGAATGTCCAATCTCGGAATGAGTATTCTCTATCACACGATGAACAGTTTGGATTACGTTTGGTGTGAACGGGTATTTGCACCTTGGGGTGACATGGCAAAAGCTATGACTGATGCACAGATACCTTTATATGCGTTGGAAAGCGGAGATCCCATCAGTGACTTTGATGTGCTTGCTTTTTCCATCGGATATGAGATGGCTTATACTACGGTTTTGGATATGCTCTCCATGGCTCATTTGCCGCTGCGAAGCAAAGAGCGAAACGATTTGACTCCACTGGTCATCGCCGGAGGAAGCGCTTGTGTAAATGCCGAACCAATTGCAGATTTTATCGATCTTGCCATTATAGGGGAAGGGGAAGAAGTCAACAATGAACTGCTTGCGCTTCTTCATCAGGCAAAGGCATCGGGGTGGTCCAAGGATCAGTTTCTCCGTAGCGCATCGGATATCCAGGGAATCTATGTTCCAGGTCTTTATGAGCCGGTCTACCGTGATGATGGACTTATTGATCACATTGAACCAAAAGACGGTACTGTATATCCCGTGAAAAAACGCATCATTCAGGATCTTGATCATGTGGATTTTCCGGTGGAACCTGTAATTCCGACAACGGAAATTGTTCAGGACCGTGTCAGTCTTGAACTGTTTCGCGGATGTGTCCGCGGTTGTCGATTCTGTCAGGCTGGGTATATTTATCGTCCGATTCGAATGAAACAATCAGACCGGCTGGTGGAACAGGGGAAAGAACTGCTGGAAAATACCGGCTATCAGGATTGCACTCTTCTTTCTCTCAGCACCAGCGATTATCGTGAATTGATGCCTCTTCTTAACGGCCTGCTCGAGTACTGCGAACCGAAGAGCATCGGCTTGTCTCTTCCATCACTTCGGGCAGATAATTTTTCAATGGATATCATGGATCGCATTCAAAGAGTACGAAAAAGCGGCCTGACCTTTGCCGTTGAGGGCGGCAGTCAGCGTCTTCGCGACGCAATCAATAAGAATGTTACGGAAGAGGATCTGTTAAACACATGTAAGATCGCATTTTCCGGCGGATGGAACACAGTAAAGCTTTACTATATGCTGGGACTTCCTACGGAGACGGATGAGGATATTCTCGGTATTGCTCAGATGGCCAATGCCGTTCTGCACTGTTGGAGAGAAAATGCTAAAAACAAAAACAGAGGTGTAAAAATCACCATTTCCACATCTTGTTTCATCCCTAAGCCGTTTTCTCCTTTCCAGTGGGAACAGCAGATCTCTATGGATGAGTACCGACGCAGAGTGAATCTTCTGAAAAATTCGATTACTGCCAAAAATGTTACTTACAAATGGCATGATCCAGAGACAAGCTTCATTGAAGCTGTCCTTTCCCGAGGCGATCGCAGGCTTGCAGATGTCCTGGAATATGTGTGGAAGCATGGAGGACGCCTGGAGGCATGGGAAGACTATTTCAATTACGATCTGTGGATGGAAGCCTTTTCTCAGTTTGGTATCGATCCTTCCTTCTATGCTAACCGTGAGCGCACTTTTGAAGAGACGCTTCCTTGGGATGTGATTGATGTAGGTGTATTCAAGAAGCACTTGTGGAATGAGCGTGAAATGTGCTATCAGTCCACATTATCTCCGGACTGCAGGAAACAGTGCAGTGCGTGCGGCGCTGCTCGCCTGTTGAAGAAAGGGTGTGTCTGCGATAGTTAAGCTACGACTTGTTTTTTCAAAGAAGGGACGTGCTGTTTATATCTCTCAGCTCGATCTGATGCGCACCCTGCAGCGCTCGTTTCAACGGGCCGGGTATCCATTGAAGTACTCGGAGGGATTCAATCCACATCCGCTGCTTTCCGTTGCACTTCCTATGTCTGTCGGTATTTCCAGTGATTGTGAGATTCTGGATTTTAAAATGGATAATGAGCCTTCGGATCTTGAACTTGCCGCACAGTCTGTGACACGAGCACTTCCGGAAGGACTTATGATTCATGAAATCTATCATCCCGAAGTTAAAGTGACCGCTATTAAGTGGCTGCAGATCGAAGGTATCCTGGACTATGATACCGGCGTATCCGACGATCTGATCTCCAACCTGAATGATGTTTTTCAACAGGACAGCATTGAAGTGCTGAAAAAAACCAAAAAAGGGGAGCAGATGTTTGACTGTAAGCCTCATTTGAGGAACCTGATGATACAGCCTTTCGATGATCAAAAGGTGAAGATGACCGGTATGATTTCTGCGCAGAACCCTACTGTGAATCCGAACTTGCTTATCAAGGCAATCCCAGAGGAATGGAAACCGGATTTTTCACGTTTCCACCGAATTGAAGTCTTTGATGAGGAAATGAATATTTTCCGATAAAAATGTCTTGAAATTCAATTTTCGTTGTGGTATTGTATTAAAGCTTATGTACTAAGGTACATTTACTAAGGCGGTCCTATGTCATTCTTTTAATTCTATACATGATACGAACGTCTAAATAAAGGAAGGGTATTATTATGGATTTAGTAAAGACTTTATCCGAGCAGTACTTGAAAGAAGACAAACCCAGTGTCAGCATTGGTGATACTGTACGCGTAACCGTCAAGGTTAAAGAGGGAAACCGTGAGCGTACTCAGGCATTCGAAGGTACTGTTATTGCTAAGAAGCATGGCGGAATCAACGAGACCATTACCGTAAGACGTATTTCCTACGGTGTAGGTTGTGAAAAGGTATTCCCGGTTAATTCTCCGTCTATCGTATCCATCGATACGGTACGCAGAGGTAAAGTTCGCAGAGCTAAACTGTATTACCTGCGTGATCGCGTTGGTAAGGCAGCTAAGGTCAAAGAGCAGCTTAAATAATTTAAAATTAACTGACACGCTTCCTTTCAAAAGGAAGCGTGTGTCTTTATACATGGCAAAATTCATTGCTATTATGTCCATTTTTATTGTATAATAATATATTCTATTTTGATCTGAGGTATTAATCATGGACGAGACCCAGAAAAAAACAACCAATAGTTTATCCGAAGTATACGACTGGATCCAAAGCATCCTTTTTGCGCTTGTTTTTTGCGTGCTTCTGTTCGTTTTTGTTGTCCGGCTCGTTGATGTCGTAGGAACATCTATGGTACCTACACTGCAGGACAGTGATAAAATGGTCGTCTCTAATCTTTTTTATAACCCGAAGCAGGGTGACATTATCATATTCAAAAAGACTGAATTCAAGGATGAAGCGCTTGTCAAACGTGTAATCGCAACAGAGGGGCAGACAATTGACATTGACTTCAGCAAAGGAATCGTCTATGTCGATGGTGTCGCAATGGATGAACCCTACATTGCGGAACTCACACAAAACCGAATCGATTTTGACGGCGCGCAGGTCGTTCCGGCCGGATGTGTATTTGTCATGGGAGACAACAGGAATAATTCTTCGGATAGCCGTGATTCCCGCATCGGCATGGTGGACAAACGCCTGATTATCGGGAAAGTCCTTCTGAGGGCATTTCCGTTTTCCTCCTTTGGAAGCGTTTACTGAACACAGGAGATCTGATTTATGGCAGAGATACCCTATGAATCGATGAATATACAATGGTTTCCAGGGCATATGACAAAAGCGAAGCGGGAGATGCAGGAAAGTCTTCAGCTCGTGGATGTTGTATGTGAAATTCTGGATGCCCGCATCCCTTATTCCAGCCGGAATCCCGAAATCGATGATCTGCGCGGAGACAAACCAAAACTGGTTCTATTGAACCGCACGGATCTTGCCGACCCCAAGGTAACGGAAGAATGGATCCGATACTGGGAAGAAAAGGAGACCCCGGTCCTTCCGATCTGCGGAAAGAGCGGAAAAAATATCAACCGCATCGTTCCAGAGGTTAAAAAGCTGATCAGCGAAAAGCTGGAAGCATACAAAGCTAAAGGACAGGCCGGTCGTACGATACGCATCATGATTCTGGGAATACCCAACGTAGGAAAATCCACCGTGATCAATCAGTTGGCACATCGTAAAGTCAGTGCTGTCGGAAACCGTCCCGGCGTTACGAGAGGCCGGCAATGGATCAAGATCGACAACAGCACGGAACTGTTGGATACACCGGGTATTCTCTGGCCGAAGTTTGAGTCTCAGGAAGTAGCCGAAATGCTTGCGGTTACGAGTGCGATTAAAACCGAGGTGCTGGATGTGGAAACTCTTGCTGCTAACTTTATTTTACGGCTTAGAGAATACTATCCTGACGCAATTCGAAATCGTTATAAATTTGATCCTCCTGCTGACGCAAATGGATTCGAACTATTGGAATTGGCGGCAAGAAAACGCGGTTTTCTTGTGAGCGGAGGAGATCCGGATTATGAACGCATGGCCCATACTCTTCTCAGTGAATACCATGACGGTAAACTTGGGAATATGACGCTGGAGAAACCGCATGATTGATCTGCTGACTAAAGAGAAATCCTTTTATAACGACTCTGTTCAAATTCTGTGCGGCGTCGATGAGGCAGGAAGAGGCCCGTTAGCCGGACCGGTTTGTGCTGCAGCCGTAATACTTCCAAAAGAAACGGTGATTGAGGGTCTGAATGACTCCAAAAAGCTTTCGGAAAAGAAACGCGAACAATTGTATGATGTGATCTGCGAAACTGCGGTCAGTTATGCGATCTCATTTGCGACGGTTGCCGAGATTGAAGAGCTGAATATTCTGCATGCAACTCAGCTTGCCATGATCCGAGCAATCAACGAATTGGATCCGGTTCCGGATCTTGCACTTATTGACGGAAATCAGGCAGGGGATATCAAATTTCCTCATGAGACTGTGATCAAAGGAGATGCCAGCTGCGTCAGCATTGCCGCTGCATCGATACTTGCAAAAGTAACTCGAGACCGTTTTATGGTGGAAATGGCAGAACAGTACCCCAATTATCATTTTGAAAAACATAAAGGGTATGGCACCAAAGACCATTACAATGCTTTGCGTGAATTTGGTCCTTGTCCCATACATCGCCCCAGCTTTTTGAAAAAAATACACTGATCCGAGGAGATTTGTTATGAACTATATCAGTACCAGAAACAAAGGCTATAAAGTAAGCGCCGCAGAAGCCATTGCGCGCGGACTTGCTCCGGACGGCGGATTGTTTGTTCCGGAGACGATTCCGGCCATCTCCATGGATGAGATTCGTGAAATGGGAAACAAGTCCTATCAGGAAAGGGCTTTTGTGATTCTGAAAAAATACCTTTCGGATTTTACCGAAGATGAATTAAAAGAGATCATTTCTGCATCCTATGGTTCGAATTTCGATCATGAAGACATCACTCCGCTCCATTTTATTGATAACAATACTGCCTGCCTGGAACTCTGGCATGGTCCGACATGCGCATTTAAGGATCTGGCTCTTCAGATGCTTCCGCATCTTCTTACAAGATCACTGAAAAAATGTGGAGAGACCAGAGAAGTATGCATTCTGGTTGCTACCAGCGGAGATACAGGAAAAGCTGCTTTGGACGGATTCGCAGATGTTGATGGAACAAAGATCATTGTGTTTTATCCGGATGATGGTGTTTCCAATGTCCAGAAACTCCAGATGGTAACGCAGATTGGTGACAATGTGCTTGTTTATGCGGTCAAAGGCAATTTCGATGACGCACAGACTGGTGTTAAGAAGATCTTTGGCGATAAGGAATTTGCTGGTATCCTTTCGGATCGTGGTTATTTCCTTTCTTCTGCCAATTCCATTAACTGGGGCAGACTCCTTCCTCAAATCGTATATTATTTCAGCGCCTACTGTGATTTTGTCAATTCCGGTAATATCGGATGGGGAGATCTGCTGGATTATGCCGTTCCCACCGGAAACTTCGGAGATATTCTTGCCGGCTGGTATGCCAAGAAGATGGGGCTTCCTGTAGGAAATCTGATTTGCTGCAGCAATGCCAACAATGTTCTCACTGATTTTCTCAATACAGGAAAATACAACAAGAATCGTCCGTTCTATACCACAATATCACCGTCCATGGACATTCTTGTTTCCAGCAATCTGGAGCGTCTGTTGTTTACAGTGTCAAGTGATGATGCGCTTGTGAGCAATCTGATGCAGCGGCTATTCGCTGAGGGCTCCTATCAGGTAGATGAATCAGTCATTTCCGAGATTCGCACAGATTTCCGTTCCGGATGCTGTGACGATACCGAAACGAAGGATATGATCCGCAAATCCTATCAGGAAGAAAACTATCTGATTGATACCCATACAGGAGTTGCATTCCGTGTTCTTGAACACTATAGGAAAGAGAATGATACTGTTCCCACTGTCGTTCTGTCTACGGCAAGCCCGTACAAGTTCTGTGACAGCGTTCTCAGCGCACTTGGAAAGAATGTGGAGAACTGTCCGGGTGCAGAGCTGATCAATGCATTGCATGAAACCACTGGGGTAAAAGCTCCGGAACCGCTGAAAGATCTGGACAAGAGGGAAATACGCTTTACCGGTGTAACGGAAAAAGAAAACATGATCAATGTTGTTGATCAGTTCTTATCGAAGTAAGAGGTTAATATGTCATTATTCGCAATTGGAGATCTGCATTTGTCTCTGGGAAGCGAAAAACCAATGGATGTTTTCGGGGGACGATGGCAGGATTACGTGGATAAAATCCGCGAAGGTTTTCATGCCGTCGTGACTGAAGAAGACTGGACGGTTCTTTGTGGTGACATATCCTGGGGCATGTCTCTGCAGGAATCTCTGCCGGATTTCCAGTTTATCAACGACTTGCCAGGGAAGAAGATTATCCTCAAGGGAAACCATGACTACTGGTGGTCGACCGCAAAGAAAACTGATACTTTCTTTGCGGACAACGGACTGGATTCCATCTCGATCCTTCACAATAACAGTTTCGTTTTCGAAGACCGCTATGCGATTTGCGGAACAAGAGGATGGTTCTATGAGGAAGAATCCGATCCACATCATGAAAAGATACTGAACCGGGAATGCATTCGACTCGAAACATCAATTAACAGTGCAGGGGACAGGGAAAAGATCGTTTTTCTTCACTATCCTCCAAAGTATAATGCATATGAATGTACAGAGATCCTGGATATTCTGAAAAAGCATTCCATTCGGCACTGTTATTATGGTCATATCCACTCCAAAGCATGTACATCTGCTTTTAACGGTGAACTGAACGGAACTATGTTTCGGCTTATCTCGGCAGATTACTTGAATTTTGTTCCGTTTAAGGTTTTATGAGCATTGTAGCAAATGCCATATTTTTAGATTGATTTTAAGATTATAATCTGATAAGATACCTTGGTGTATGTTTACGATAACATAAGAAGGAGTTTATACCAATGATAGTCAAAAACGTTGAGGAAAAAGACAAGAAAGCTACAATCGAAGTAGAAGTTGATGCAGAAGCGTTTGAAGCTGCAGTCAATAAAGCATACTTAGCAAATCGTGGAAGCATCTCCATTCCTGGTTTCCGCAAAGGGAAAGCTCCGCGTTCTGTTATTGAAGGCATGTATGGCAAAGAAGTATTCTATCAGGATGCTCTGGATGCTCTTGGAAATGATGCATTCCGTTTTGGCATTACTGAATCCAACACCAGATATGTGGGAACCCCGCAGCTGGTAGATGTAAATGTTAATGAAGACGCAACTGCAACTTATAAGTTTACCGTAGAGCTCTATCCTGTTGCCGAGCTCGGTCAGTACAAGGAAATTGAACTTGAGAAGCCGGAAGCAGAAGTAACAGAAGAGCAGCTTGATGAGCAGCTGAAGAACGTCCAGAAACGCAATGCTCGTATGGTCTCTGTTGACCGTGCAGCAGAGATGGGCGATACTGCCAATATCGACTTTGACGGTTACCTGGATGGCGAACCGTTTGAAGGTGGCAAAGCTGAAGGTTACAGCCTGGAACTGGGTTCCAACTCCTTTGTTCCCGGTTTTGAGGAGCAGGTCTGCGGCATGAAAGCCGGTGAAGAGAAAGATCTCGACATCACTTTCCCTGAGGACTATGTGGAAGATCTTGCTGGCAAGGCAGTTGTTTTCAAAGTTAAGCTGAATTCTCTGACTGCTCCGGAATATCCCGAGCTGGATGATGAGTTTGCTAAAGACGTGTCCGAATTTGACACTCTTGCAGAGTACAAAGAGGATCTGAAGAAGACCATGCTGGAATCCCTGCAGAAGGAAATCGACAGCACTTATCGCTCCAACCTTCTTAAGATTGCTTCCGATAATATGACCGTTGAGCTTCCCGAAGTCATGGTTGCAGATAAAGCGGATGATATGATTCGCAATCAGGCTGCCAACTACGGTGTTCGCGGTGCTGATATCACTACGGAACAGCTCGCATCCATGATGGGAATCGACGAAGATACCATGGAGAACGTCATTAAGCCGGCTGCTGATTTCCAGTGCCGTGTCGACGTACTTCTGGAAACAGTTGCAAAACAGGAAAATATTGAAGTATCGGATGAAGAAGCCGACAAATACATCAAAGATATCTGCGATGGATACGGCGGAACTCCCGAGGATCTGCTGAGTGCTTTCAGCCGTGACTTCATTATCAATGAATACAAAAAAGAAAAAGCTGCAGATATGATCGAAGAATCTGCCAAGAACGTTAAAGGCAAGAAGTTCGAAGATTATGTCAAGGAAGAAGCTCCGGCAGAAAAAGCAGAGGAAAAAGCGGAAGAGAAACCGAAGAAAAAAACTACCCGTAAATCCACTAAGAAAGCCGCTGCCAAGGAAGAGGCTCCTGCCGAATCCAAAGAGGAAGCTCCTGCCGAAGAGGAAAGCAAGGAATAATTGACCTTTTATCGATTGGGAGGTAATACGTTATGAGTCTTATCCCATATGTTGTTGAACAGACCAGCCGCGGTGAGCGCAGCTATGATATTTTTTCCAGATTGCTCAGCGACCGCATCATCATGCTTTCTGAAGAAGTGAATGATGCATCTGCAAGCGTGATTGTTGCTCAGCTTCTCTTCCTGGAAGCTCAGGATCCGGATAAGGATATTCAGTTCTATATCAATTCACCTGGTGGCAGTGTAACTTCCGGTCTGGCAATCTATGACACCATGCAGTATATCAAGCCGGATGTTTCCACAATCTGTATTGGTATGGCTGCATCTATGGGCGCATTTCTGCTCTCTTCCGGTGCAAAAGGAAAACGTATTGCTCTTCCGAATTCGGAAATTATGATCCATCAGCCGTCCGGCGGAAGCCAGGGACAGGCTACGGATATTCAGATCCAGGCGGAACATATTCTGAAGATCAAGAAGAAACTCAATGAGATCTTAGCTGACAATACTGGAAAATCCATCAAGGAAATTGAAAAGGATTGTGAGCGTGATCACTTCATGAGTGCTGAAGAAGCCAAAGAGTATGGTCTGATCGATAAAGTTATCTATAAAAGATGATTAGTATCAGGGGGAACAGAAATCGTTCCCCCTTTACGCAATATAGATAGGATGTGAATAAATGGCAAAATCGGACGATAAGAAAAGCATAAAATGTTCATTTTGCGGTAAACCGCAGTCTCTGGTGAACCGTTTGATTGCCGGCAATGGCTCCTATATCTGTGATGAATGTGTTCGTCTCTGTACGAGCATCATCGAGGAAGGATATGAGCCTACGCTGGAAGGAGCAAACGGGGAAGCGATCAGCTTTGATGAGCTTCCGAAACCGATGGACATCCGTAAAAGGCTGGATGATTATATCATCGGGCAGGAAAAGGCAAAGATAGTTCTTTCTGTCGCTGTCTACAATCACTATAAACGTATCCTGCATAATCATGAAAATGATGTGGAACTGCAGAAGTCCAATATCCTTCTGATCGGTCCCACCGGCAGTGGTAAGACCTTGTTTGCCCAAACCCTTGCCAAGATGCTGGATGTGCCCTTCGCCATAGCAGACGCTACGACGCTGACTGAAGCCGGTTATGTTGGTGAGGATGTGGAAAATATCCTTCTCAAACTGCTTCAGGCCGCTGACTTTGATGTTGAACGCGCAGAAAAGGGTATTATCTATATCGATGAACTTGATAAGATCGCACGTAAGAGCGAAAACACTTCTATTACCCGCGATGTTTCCGGTGAAGGTGTTCAGCAGGCACTGCTGAAACTGCTGGAAGGCACTGTAGCCAATGTGCCTCCGCAGGGTGGGCGAAAACATCCGCACCAGGAGTTTATTCAGGTCGACACGACCAATATTCTCTTTATATGCGGCGGTGCTTTCGACGGTTTGGACAAGATTATTGAGAAGCGGATGGATAAAAAATCCATGGGCTTTGAAGCGGAAATTAAGAGTAAGAAGGATCAGGACCTTGGCGCGTTATTTGCCAATGTTCAGCAGCACGACCTTCTACAGTTTGGGATTATCCCCGAACTGATTGGACGACTGCCTGTGATAGCGTCTCTCAATTCTCTTTCCAGAGAAGACCTGGTGCGAATCTTGACTGAACCCAAAAATGCGATGACGAAGCAGTACAAGGCTCTTATGGACTTTGATAATGTGGAACTTGATTTTGAACCAGCTGCTTTGGATGCCATTGCAGACAGTGCTCTTGCAATGGAGATCGGAGCCCGTGGTCTTCGCAGCGTGATGGAACGTACCATGACGGATATCATGTATCGTGTTCCTTCCGATGATGAGATTGAAAAAGTCGTTATCACTGAGGATTCCGTAAAACAGCTGTCGGAACCTGTTGTGGTACGCAAAAAAAACAAGGGGCGTAATGTTTCTTGATGAAAGACTATTTAAGACAGAGCGTTTGCTCTGTCTTATTTAATCCATCCGTTGTATTTACCACAGGCCAAAGTTTGGCTTGATGGTATAATATTTTCACTTTTAATTCGGAGGTGTGGTCCTATGACGAATACTACTAGAGGACTTCCGATGATCGCAATGCGCGGGATGACTGCATTTCCTGGCATGCTTCTGACATTTGATATTGAACGTTCAGCCTCTATGGCTGCGCTGAATTTTGCCATGGGTGCTGATCAGATCATCTTTCTCGTGACTCAGAAGGATATCCTGAAGGACATTCCTTCTGCAGATGATGTTTATACAGTGGGAACAGTCTGCCGCATTCGGCAGCAGCTTCGCCAACCAAACGGGTCTTCTGCAAGAATCATGGTGGAAGGTCTTTATCGCGGACAGATTATATCCGTAGTTTCCGAATCACCCAGTTTCTATGTTGACGTGGAAAAGCTTCCGGATAAACCGGACCGCGTCAGCGAAGCCAGAAAGGAAGCTCTCGTTCGTAATAGTGTAGAACTGTTTGAGGAGTATGTTCATATTACTAATTCCGTTGCTCCCGAAACTGTTCTGAACATTTTTGCAAGCAAAGATCCCGGATATGTATCTGACTTTATCGCCAACCATATTAATTTCAGATTTGGCGATAAACAGAAGCTTTTGGAGGAACTGGTACCCAGCAAACGTCTTGCCATGCTCAATGGAATGCTGGTTCAGGAACTTGCCGTATTGTCTATCGAGCAGGAACTCGTGGAAGCGACTAATGAGCAGATGAATAAAGCACAGCGTGAGTACTTCCTTCATGAAGAATTGAAGATCATTCACAAAGAACTGGGTGATGAAGAAGATCTTCTTACGGAAATCGATGAATACAGGCAGAAGATCTCAGATCTTGAGCTTGAGGATGAAGAGACCAAGGAAAAACTTCTGAAAGAAGTCAATTCTCTTTCCAAACAGCAGCCCGGCTCTGCGGAAGCCGCTGTAATTCGAGGCTATCTCGATACCTGTTTATCCCTTCCGTGGAATGAGCGCATGGAAGAAACTCTGGATCTGGATAAAGCAAGAACTATTCTGGATGAAGATCATTATGGTCTTGATAAGATAAAAGAACGTATCGTGGAATATCTTGCCGTACGAAAACAGACAGACAAGATCACTGGCGGTCTGTTATGTCTTGTCGGGCCTCCGGGAACTGGCAAGACCAGTATTGCAAAGTCCGTAGCTAGAGCAACGAACCGCAAACTGATCCGGATCTCTCTGGGCGGTGTAAGTGATGAAGCGGAGATCCGTGGACATCGAAAGACCTATATCGGTGCTATGCCGGGAAGGATTATTACCGGAATTATTCAGGCAAAAAGCAAAAATCCTCTTATTGTTTTCGATGAGATCGATAAACTGGGACACGATTTCCGTGGCGATCCGTCCTCAGCGCTTCTGGAAGCGTTGGACGCAGAACAGAATAATGCTTTCCGTGACCGTTATCTTGAGATTCCCTGGGATCTTTCCGAAACCATGTTTATCATGACCGCAAATACGGTGGATACTATTCCGCGCCCGCTTCTGGACCGTATGGAAGTAATCGAACTCAGCAGCTATACGGACAGGGAGAAAATCCATATCGCACAAAACTATCTTATACCGAAACAGCGGGAAAAGCACGGATTGTCCGCCAAGCAGCTGAAGATCAATGATAAAGCGTTGGATCAGATCATTTCCATGTATACCCGTGAATCCGGTGTTCGTGTACTGGAACGGCATATCGGATCCATTTGCAGAAAAGCAACGACTCACATTGTAGACGGAGATTATAAGACGATTACCATCAACAGCAAAAACCTGTCGGATTATCTTGGCCCTGTCCGTTATAAACGAGAACCGAATGTCAAAAAAGATACCGTCGGTTTGGTGCACGGACTTGCCTGGACTCAGGTCGGCGGGGAAGTGCTGGATGTGGAAACTGCAGTTGTCCCCGGAAACGGATCTCTGGAACTTACAGGTAATCTGGGGCAGGTCATGAAGGAATCCGCCAAAGCTGCCCTGACCTATATCCGCAGCCGCACGGACGTACTTGGTATTGATCCGGAATTCTATAAAGCAAAAGATATCCATATTCATTTCCCGGAAGGTGCCGTTCCGAAAGACGGTCCCTCTGCAGGAATCACCGTTTGCATGGCGCTCATCTCTTCTTTGACAAAGACTCCGGTCCGTCATGACGTCGCCATGACTGGCGAGATCACTCTTCGAGGCAGGATCCTTCCTATTGGAGGGCTTCGTGAAAAGACCATGGCAGCACTGCGAAACGGAATTAAGACCGTTATTATTCCGCAGGATAATGTTGCCGATTTGGAGCAGATCGATCCTGAGGTCAGAAATGCTTTGGAATTTATTCCCGCCAATCATGTTGACAGTATTCTGGATATTGTTTTGCCGACATTGAAAAAACAAAACAACAGAACCGCGGTGATCCCGGCACAGTCGAAAAGCAAGAAGTCCACACGTCTTTCTCAGTGATTGAGGTGATGATTTGATCAATTTTAATAACGTTGAATTTGTGACTTCCGTAGCACAGCCGAACAAGTTTCTCCATGATGAAAAGGTCAGTATTGTGTTTTCCGGAAAATCCAATGTCGGAAAATCTTCCGTAATCAACAAACTTCTGAACCGGAAAAACTTTGCTCGTGTCAGCTCTGTTCCAGGCAAAACGATTCATGTTAATTATTTCCTTGTTGATAAGAAGTTTTATCTTGTGGATCTGCCCGGATATGGATATGCCAAGGTCTCCCAGTCTGAGAAGGAACGATGGAACAAATTGATGGAATCTTATTTTTCCGATCTGAATCGCTTCGATCTCGGGGTTCTCATTCTGGACTCCAGGCATAAGCCAACAGCGGATGATCGTCAGATGAAGGAGTGGTTTGATTATTCGGGAAAGCCCTATATCATTCTGCTTAACAAGTGCGACAAGCTGAATAAAACAGAATCCCGTGAGAATCCCAAAATGATTCGAGATGAGCTTAATCTGGCAGAAGATTTTCCGTGTATTCTTTTCTCTGCCATGAAGGGTACCGGAAAAAATGAACTGATCAATGCCATTGTGCCTTATATCAAGTAACTGCATTACCGGCAGCATCTGCTTGCCGGTATTGTTTTTGCCTGTCTTGATATGGTAAAATGTGCAATACCATAAGGTGGAAATTATACGTCCACGGAATCGGAAGGTGACACCTATCAATACAGTTCAGACTATATGGAACGGTTTAAACTGGAACTATCTCTTGGAAATGATCTTTGGCGTCATTCCGGCGCTTCTTTGCATCACGCTGCATGAACTGAGCCATGGTGCAGTCGCGTATTCTCTGGGAGATGATACCGCCAAACGGCAGGGAAGACTGACATTAAATCCCATTCGCCATATTGATATAATGGGTCTTTTAATGATGGTGTTCTTCCGTTTCGGCTGGGCAAAACCGGTTCCCGTCAATATGAATCGTTTTAAGAACCCGAAAAAGGGAATGGCCATAACGGCGCTGGCTGGTCCCGTTTCCAACGTGATCATTGCAATCGTTTTTCTTTTTCTTTATGGTTTTTTCTTTCCGATTCTCAATGGCAAGAGCGAGATCGCAGGGATTGTTTTAGACATGCTGCAGATTACGGCATATATGAGCCTTGGTTTTGCTGTGTTTAATATTCTTCCCATTCCGCCGCTGGATGGTTCCAAGGTGCTTTTTTCCTTGATGTCGGATGAACAATACCGCACCTTGATGCGTTATGAGCGGTACGGCATGATGATTTTGCTTCTTCTGGTTGCATCCGGACTGCTTGGACGTCCGTTGTCATCTGCCACTCAGTATTTGCTGAATAAACTGTTTTTCCTTGCGGAATCCGGATATCAATTATCGTTGAGGTTGTTTTAATGGAAGATCTTACATACCATCTAGAAGGTATACTGAAAACTAAAGATGATATTCAGGATTTTGAAGGTCCTCTGACTCTGATTCTCATGCTGCTGCAGAAGAACAAGATCGAAATCCGTGATATCGTGATCTCAGATATTCTGGATCAGTATACAGATTATCTTAACCAGATGGAAAAGATGGATCTGGAGATCGCAAGCGAGTTTGTTCAGATGGCGGCTTATTTGCTGTACATCAAAACAAAAATGCTCCTTACGGAAGAGAAGGAAGTTACTGAATTGGAGCTTCTGATCCAGTCTCTGGAACAGATGAAAGCCAAAGACATTCAAAATACCTTGCAGCAGATCGTCCCCGAGATCAAAGAACGGTACGATCGGGGTGTGCTATATTTCTCAAAACAGCCGGAACCGATCAAAATCGGAAATCGGCAGTACGAATATCATCATGAAAGCGTTGACCTGCTGTCCTCCATCCTGGATGTATTTACCCGTGGAAGCAGCACGCCTGCGATTCAGTCCATTACTGATGCGGCACCTAAATATACACCATATGGTGTTCGGGAGAAGAGCAAGGAACTCATTACAAAGCTGAAAAGCAGCAAACATGTTAATCTGAATACGCTTTATTCCGATTGTTCCACCAAATCCGAAGTTGTAGCAACATTTATTTCCGTATTGGAACTGTGCAGTATGGGGAGTCTTCTGGTCACCAGAGATGATAATGAGGAATACATCCTGACTTTTGTCGGCGGAAATATAGACAGCATCTTGGACAAGATCGAGATTGAATAATTGAAGCATGAAGAAGGAGGATAACGGAAATCCTTTCTGTTACACATAGAATGAACGAGTTATTACAGGAAAAAATAGAGGCGATATTATTTGCCGCAGGGGATACGGTTCGGATCGACAGGATTTCGCTGATTTTGGGAGTGGATCCCAGCGATATTATCGAGGCATCCGAAAAGCTTTCGGAGATGTACGAAGCCGGGAATCGCGGAATACGGATCGTACGTATCGGTGACAAACTGCAGATGGTTTCCAACCCGGATTTCGCATCCGATATCATTAAAGTTTTGGAACACCGCAAACCTCCCAGACTCTCTGCTCCGGCACTGGAGACATTATCCATCGTTGCATATTATCAGCCGGTTACTCGTGCATATATCGACCAGATTCGAGGTGTGGACAGTTCCTACACGGTCAGTGTTCTGATGGATAAGGGTCTGATTGACAAACAGGGATATCTGAATGTGCCCGGCCGTCCAGCACTTTATGGAACTACGGATCTTTTTCTTCGCACAATGGGTATTACAAATCTGGATGAATTACCGGAGCTTCCTGATGTCAGCACATCAGAGGGTGTTCTGAAACTTCAGGAGCAGATCGAACAGATCAAAGAAAATCAGCAGATAGAAGGCCAGTTGAGTCTGTACGATTCCGCAGAACATGAAGAACCCGGAGAAGAACATAAACCGGAGGAAGAAAACGAAGGAACCATCAATACTGTCAGCGAACAGGAAGAAACGAGAGAGGAATCCTGATTTAGAATATTTATCGTACAGTAGGGTTTGATATGAAAGCTATAGTTATTCTTAGTTTAATACTGCTTGCCCTGATATTGTTTAACATGCTTCGAGTTGGAGTGTTCGCATCCTATGTTTCCGGCGAAGCAGCCAGAATATCACTAGTTCTGGGCGCTGTTCATATTCCTATTCTTCCGAAAAAGAAGAAAAAGAAGAAGGATAAGAGGCCGAAGGAAAAAAAGGAGAAGGAACCCAAGAAGAAAAAACCGGAGCGAGTTCCGATAACGCATAAAATCACATTCGAAGATATCAGCGATGTTCTTCATGCAATTGGGAAGGCCATTCATCGTTTTCGCTCTAAGATTGTGATCCACCGCTTTAAGTTCTGGTTTATATCCTCCAATGAGGATCCTTATAAGACCGTCAAGACTTATAATCAGATCAACAACGCTCTTTGTATACTGGGAACCTGGACGGATCCCAACCTTGTCATACGCAAATCGGATATAAAAACCGCAACTGATTTTAATGTTGGCAAGAATTATCTTGATTTTGAACTGAAAATGACCATTCGTATTGGACAGATTATAGCGATAGGGTTTATACTGATAACAAAGCTGCTGAAAGTTCTTTTCCGCTTCCTCCGAAGAAGCCGAAAGATGAACAAACTCAGCGAAGTCCTTGACCCAGGGAAAGGAGTGCCGATACCGTGACTACAAATTTCGAAGGTCTTGTGGAAAACACAATGCACAGCATTAAAGGGCTGATGGATTCCAACACCATTATTGGTGAACCGATCTATACACCGGATGGAATGACACTGATCCCGATATCCCGTGTTTCCATGGGTTATGGCGGAGGCGGTGCCGATTTTGCTCAGGCAAAAGGATACGGCGGTGGCACTGCATATGGTGTTAAGATTGAACCTACTGGCATTTTGATAATCAAGGACGGTAATGTACGTCTAATGAACGTACTTCCGCCTGCAAGTAATACATTGGATCGTATCATTGATATGACACCGGATATGATGGAAAAAGTTGATCAGCTTATCGACAAGATCGTGAATAAAAAATAAAGAATTATCCGCACTACCTTTCCGATCCGATAGGTAGTGCGATTTTTTTGACCAGAAGGAATTAGATATGGAGATTAAAATCCAAAAGATACTTTCGGATTATGGCATCTGCTCCAGAAGAGCCGGTGAAGAATTGATTCAGCAGGGGAAGATCACTGTCAACGGTTCTGTTGCACAGATTGGACAGCGTGCAGATCCGGATAAGGATGTTATCTGTGTAGAAGGGAAAACTCTTTCTGCAAAACCGGAGGATACCTATATATTGCTGAATAAACCGAAAGGTTATGTAGTTACTCTAAATGATGAGAAGGGAAGACGAAATGTAACGGATCTTCTTCAGGATCTTCCGATACGCGTCTATCCGGTGGGAAGACTGGATATCAATTCCGAGGGTCTTCTGATCTTAACTAACGATGGACAATTCAGCAACATGTTGACGCACCCGTCCAAAGAGATTGAGAAGGAATACTATGTTTGGGTACGGGGGCAGAAGCTGGACAAAAGCATCGATCGTCTTTCTCTCCCCATGATGATCGACAATTACAGGATCAAACCTGCGAAAGTCCGTGTGATTGAGCAGGATGAAAAAGGTGCACAGCTGAGCATTATCATCCACGAAGGACGCAATCGTCAGATCAGAAAGATGTGTGAGAACTGCGGCCTTTATGTAACGAGACTGAAACGTATTCGGGAAGGATCCCTGACACTTGGAAGACTTGCCACCGGACAGTGGCGTTATCTTTCCCCGAAAGAAATTGAGAAACTTCGCAGGGAGGCAGGCTCTCCTTCTTCAAAATGAATGAAATCCTGCATTTTACCTTGATGTTTTGCAACTTAGTTTCTATAATGAATTAAACCATTTAGAAGGGTCGCGAATACCGTGAAAGATATTGATATATTGAATCTTCTTTCCGATGACCGGAAGTTTTCCAAAGGACAGAAGCTGATTTCCCGTTTTATCATCAACAATTACGATAAGGCTGCTTTCATGACAGCGGGCAAACTTGCTGCAGAAGTCGGTATCAGTGAATCTACTGTCGTTCGCTTTGCCTCGGAACTTGGATTTAAGGGATATCCGGAAATGCGCAAGGCAATTCAGGATATGATCCGTAATCGTCTTACCAGTGTGGAGCGGATCGAGGTTGCCAGGAGAATGATCGATGAACGTGAGATCTTAAAATCCGTACTCTCATCTGACGTGGAAAACCTTCATACAACGTTAAATGAAATTGATCAGGAAAAATTTGATCTTGTTGTTAACCGGATTCTGAACTCTGAGAATGTATATATCGTAGGGATGCGTACATCCACATCACTGTCTTCTTTTCTCGGATCGTATTTGAAACTGATTCGCAGAAATGTATTTGTCGTTCAGGACACTATGGCTTCGGAAGTGTTTGAACAGCTTATTCGCATCGGGAAGAACGATCTGTTTATCGGAATCAGTTTTCCGAGATATTCCAAGCACACGGTTGATGCCATGACTTTCTCCAAAAGCCGCGGAGCATATACCGTCGCGATCACAGATGGAAAGCACTCTCCCTGTTATGATGTGGCAGATGTATGTCTGTTCTCCAAAAGCGATATGGTTTCATTTCTTGATTCTCTTGTGGCCCCTATGAGCCTTATCAATGCGCTGATCGTTGCCGTTGGGTCCCGCTCACCTGACAACAGTCTTGAGACCTTCAAGCAATTGGAACATATCTGGGAGGAATATGATGTCTACGAAACCTATCCTCGCTGATGCGGTTATTATCGGCGGAGGAGCAGCCGGTTCCTTTTGCGCAATCACGGCCGCCAGGCGGGGACTTTCTGTCATTGTACTGGAGCCAAATGAAAAGATCGGCCGAAAACTGAGGATTACCGGCAAGGGAAGATGCAATGTCACAAATAACAGCGATATCAGAACGGTAATGAATCACATTCCGGATCACAGTCGTTTCCTTTACGGAGCGTTAACACGGTTTTCTCCAGAAGATACGATGCAGTTCTATGAAGATCTCGGTATTCCGCTGAAAACCGAAAGGGGAAATCGCGTATTTCCTGTGTCGGATAATGCAAACGATATAGCGGATGCTCTTCAAAATGAACTTCGTCGTCTTGGAGTAACTATAATTCACGAAAAAGCGGTGGATCTCATCACGGAGGATGGTAGGATCTGCGCTGTTGATACGTCCAATCAGCGCATCCGGACTGATCGCTGTGTGATTGCGACTGGCGGGAAATCCTATCCAAAGACCGGATCGGAAGGGAGCGGTTACTGCCTGGCATCTAAACTTGGTCATTCCATCGTTTCTCCGCTGCCGTCTCTTGTGCCGTTGGTCAGTGATGACAGGTGCTGCGCGGAACTGCAAGGGCTATCACTCAGAAACATCGAGCTTTCTGCGTTTGAAGATGACAAATCAATCTACAGGGAACGTGGTGAAATGCTGTTTTCACATTTCGGGATCACCGGCCCTCTTGTCTTATCTGCAAGTGCACACATGCGCCATTTCGGAACCGCAGAATATAAGGTGATCCTGGATCTGAAACCGGCACTGGATGAAAAAACACTGGATCTGCGTATTCTTCGGGATTTCAGCAAATACCAAAACAAAGCGATACGAAACGCGCTTGGAGATCTTCTTCCAAAAGCAATGATTCCGGTCATCCTTTCCAGGATTGCTGTCCCTGGTGGAAAACCGGTTCATGAAATTACAAAAGAAGAGCGCAAGAAACTGGTTCATGAACTGAAAAACTTCACCATTACCATTAACGGAACCAGGCCGATCGAGGAAGCCGTTGTTACGGCCGGCGGTGTATCTACTGATGAGATCAATCCAAGAACCATGGAGTCCAAACTCGTTTCCGGTCTGTATTTTGCAGGGGAAATTATGGATCTGGATGCCTACACCGGCGGATATAATCTTCAGATCGCATGGTCTACTGCCAATCTGGCAGGAAATTCTTTATAAACAGAAAGGTATGAATATGAGTAAAACCATCTCTATCGCTATCGACGGCCCTTCCGGTGCAGGTAAAAGCACGATTGCCAGAGCTGCTGCGGAACATTTTGGATTTATCTATGTAGACACAGGCGCTCTCTACCGCACACTGGGCCTTGGTGCTGTTCGAAACAACATTGATATTTCGGATGCAGATGCGGTCAAGGCTTTTCTTCCCTCCGTACATGTGGAGATGAAACATGACGAAAAAGAAGGGCAGAGGATGTATCTTAACGGGGATGATGTGACTGGAGAAATCCGTTTTCCGGAGATTTCGCAGGCTGCATCCAAGATATCTGCGATTCCCTGCGTAAGAGAGCATCTTCTCCAAATGCAGAGAGATATGGCAGAAAAATATAATGTCATCATGGACGGACGGGATATTGGTACTGTTGTCCTGCCGGATGCGGAGATCAAGATCTTTCTTACTGCATCTCTGGAGGATCGAGCCAAACGTCGTTACGAAGAACTTGTGGAAAAAGGAATGGATGTAACATATCCCAAGATATATGAAGATATGAAAAAAAGGGATGCACAGGATTCCAATCGTGCCGTTGCTCCACTAAAGCCTGCGGAAGATGCGGTACTGGTGGATACCAGTGGCAATACTCTTCAGGAGAGTATCGATATGATCTGCAGCGTAATTGAACAGTCATTGGAGAAATCACGTGGATAAAATAGTAATTGCAAAAACTGCAGGTTTCTGTTTCGGAGTCAGCCGCTCGGTAAAGATGGCGGAGAATCTGTTGCAGGAACATGAACATTGCTTCAGCTACGGTGAACTGATCCATAATGCGGACGTGGTGTCACGCTTAGAGGACAAAGGACTTGCGGTAGCGCATGATATAGAAAGTATTCCCAACGGAAGTGCCGTTCTGATTCGTTCCCACGGAATATCAAAACAGGATTTTGATTTACTGAACACTTTTGACAGAATCGTAGTGGATGCGACTTGCCCAAAAGTAAAAAAGATCCATCATATCGTTTCCGATGCATCGGAACGAAATCGTTTTGTGATAATCATCGGCGTAAAAGGGCATCCGGAAGTATCTGCAATTGAAGGTTGGTGCAACACTCATATCGTCATTCAAAATCCTCAGGAACTTCAGAATGCTATTGAACAGAAGGCTCTGGATTTAAAAAAACCCATAACTGTCGTTTCACAAACTACGCAAACTCACGACAATTTTATTCAATGCACAAATATTCTAAAAAAATTATGTACAAATTCGGAAATATTTGATACAATATGCGATGCTACCTTTACAAGACAGGAAGAAGCGAAAAAATTGTCTTCTGATTGCGATGCAATGGTAGTAATCGGGGGAAAGCATAGCGCAAACAGTGTCCATTTGTCACAAATTTGCGAAGAGCATTGCAATAATGTTCAGTTTATTGCAAATGCCAGTGAATTAAATTTGGAAGCATTAACAACTGCCAAAACTGTCGGAATCACAGCTGGAGCGTCGGCACCCGCGTGGATAATCAAGGAGGTAAT
>CAJOQP010000121.1 GCA_905236515.1 uncultured Oscillospiraceae bacterium
CCCATCAGCTCTTCTCCGGTGTAATCCGGGAAATAGAAATACTTATTAAAGCGGCTCTCCAGTCCGGGGTTGGAGGAGAGGAATTTCTCCATCGGCTCATCATAGCCGGCAACGATCACCACGAGTTCATCCCGATGATCTTCCATGGCCTTCAGCAAGGTCTCGATAGCCTCCCGGCCATAGTCGTTTTCACCTCCGGAGGAGAGAGAGTAGGCTTCATCGATAAACAGCACGCCCCCTATAGCCGAGCTGATCACTTCCTGTGTTTTGATGGCGGTCTGTCCTACATATCCGGCAACCAGTCCGGATCGGTCTGTTTCGATCAGCTGGCCTTTTTCCAGCGCTCCGATGGCGGCATACAGCTGCCCCATAAGACGGGCCACAGTAGTCTTGCCGGTACCGGGATTGCCCATGAAGACCATATGCATGGACATCGGGGGAACCGGGAGCTCGTTGTCGGTTCGAAGCTTGCGAACCTTGATGAGATTGATCAGGCTCTTGACGTCCTTTTTGACGTCCTCCAGACCGATGAGCGCATCCAGCTGCTCCAGCAGTTCTTCCTGTGTGGGGAGCGGCTTCTCTTCCTGTTCGGTATCGGTCTTTCCTTCCGTCTTGGTCGCACCCTGCTGGGCATTCTGCGTGCCCTGTGCGCCGGCATTTTCCAGGAAACCGGGAGCCGAGGAAGTGACAAAATCAAAAGGATTCAGACCGCCGGAAGAACGGGGGATGTCGTGAGAATCGCACAGAGCAGAGAGCTTGTCCGTGATTTCTGTAATGGCCTTTGCCTCCGCGTCGGTGATGTCATAATCACAGGCGGCCAGATATAACAGGATATTGGTCGTGATCCGCACCAGCAGCCGGGAATTTTTCGTGTGGGAACGGGCATCTTCCTCCACAAGGCTCCAGAAAAACAGAGGAGGAAGGAATTCTCCGGAGCTGCAGACTTTTTCCGTCATGTTCCACAGCAGCCAGTTGGGTTTCTCCTGTCCTTTGGAATAGATCTCGTTGGCCATGTCCACCTTTTCCTGTGTAGTACCGGTGGAGTGGCTCCAGATACGAAAAGCGCAGTCTGTGAAAAAGGCATCCACGTCTTTTTTCAGAGATCTGCCGGCTGAGCGGTAAAAAGATTCCGTGTTTTCCACGTAGATCTTATGAAAATCTTCCGGTGCGCGGTTCCATGTGCTTGGCATCGTCAATTCCTCCGTCAAATATAGAGTATCGTATCGTAGAACATGTGCATATTTTATCATTTGCGATACGCCATTCCAAGTCTCTTTTTCCTTTGGAGGAAGGGGCATTTTTGTTCATGAGGGAGACAAGGGAAACGATTGAAAAACAGGTATTTCATGATATAATGATAATTCAGCAATTTATATATTATTTTTGGAGGGGTTTATACCATGGCAAAAAAACAGTTCAAAGCAGAATCGAAGAGACTGCTGGATCTTATGATCAACTCCATTTATACCAATAAAGAGATCTTTCTCCGAGAAATCATCTCCAACGCATCGGATGCCATCGACAAGTTGTGCTACCTGTCCCTGACCGATGAAAACGTCGGCATGAACAGAGATGATTTCAAAATCCGTGTGGAACTGGATAAAGAGACCCGTACCATTACCGTTATCGACAACGGTATCGGTATGGACAAGGCCGAGGCAGAAAACAACCTGGGCGTTATCGCAAAATCCGGATCGAATCAGTTCAAACAGGATCTGGATACCGAAGAGGAAGCAGCGGAGGATGTCTCCATTATTGGACAGTTCGGCGTCGGATTCTATTCCGCTTTCATGGTTTCTCAGAAGGTAACGGTTGAAACCAGAAAGTACGGCGAAGAAATGGGCGTAAAATGGGAAAGCTCCGGTGTGGACGGCTATACGGTCAAGGAAATCGAAAAGCCGGAAATCGGCACCCGCGTAATCATGCACCTGAAGGAAGATACCGATGAAGAGATCTACAGCTCCTATCTGGAAGTCTGGAAGATCAAGGCTCTGATCAAGAAATATTCGGACTATGTCCGCTGGCCCATTGAAATGGATGTGGAGCATCAGGAGAGAAAAGAGACCGGAGAGGTCGATGATCAGGGCAATCCAAAATATGAGTATGAGATGGTCACTGCCACCGAGACCATGAACTCCATGGTTCCCATCTGGCAGCGCTCCAAAGCGGAAGTCACCGATGAGGACTGCGCCGAGTGGTACAAGGAAAAGTATCACGAGCAGAAGGATCCTGTTGTAACGCTTCGTGTCAACGCAGAAGGAACCATCTCCTACAAGGCAATGCTTTTCGTTCCCGGTCAGGAACCGATGGACCGCTTCTCAGAGGACAAGAAAGCCGGAATCACGCTGTATTCCAATGGCGTTATGATTATGGAAAAATGCCCGGATCTTGTTCACGAGTACTTTGACTTCGTCAAGGGCGTGGTGGACTCCCCGGATCTGTCTCTGAACATCTCCCGAGAGATCCTTCAGCACACCCGTCAGCTCCACGTGATAGGAAACAGCCTGGAAAAGAAGATCAAATCCGAGCTGATGAAGATGATGAACGACGACCGCCCCAAATATCAGCAGTTCTTCCGTTCTTTCGGTGTGGATATCAAGGCTGGTATCTGCGATGAATACGGAAGATACAAGGATTTCCTGAAAGACCTTCTGATCTTCTATACTTCGGAAGATCATCAGGTCACCTTACAGGAATATGTTGATAATATGCCCGAGAGCCAGCAGAAGATCTACTACGCTTCTTCCGACTCCGTGCGTCATGCCATGGATCTGCCGCAGTGTGAAGAAGTCCGCGCCCGTGGATACGAGATCATTTATCTGGATCTTGCCATTGATGAGATGGTTCTGGAGCAGCTGCGCGATCACGACGGCAAGACCTTCTGCAATGTTATGACCGATGACCTCGGTTTTGACACGGAAGAGGACAAGAAAGCTGCTGAAGAGCAGAACGAAGAGAACAAGGAACTTCTTGATTATCTGAAAGAGTCTCTGGGTGAGCGCGTTGCCAAAGTGCGTCTGACCAACAAACTGGTCTCCAAACCCAGCGCTCTCAGCACGGAAGGCCCCATCACTCTTGAGATGGAGCGGTATTTCCGGAACAGCCCCAGTGAGGAGATGCAGAAACTCCGCGCCAGCCGTGTTCTGGAGATCAACGCCAACCATCATGCATTTGAGGCCATTAAGGAAGCATACGAAGCCGACGACAAGGAGAAGGCTGCAAATTACGTGAAGATCCTGGCTGCCGCAGCGGAACTGGTTTCCGGTGTAGAACTGCAGGAGCCCGGTGAATTTGTTTCCCTGATCAGCGATCTTCTCTGATCACAGAATAAAAAAGAAAGTTTTAACTATGAAAGAAAGTCTGGGAATATACATCCATATACCGTTTTGTGCCAGCAAATGTGAATACTGCGATTTCTATTCCCTTCCGAACCACGAGTCTCTGATGGGGGATTATGAAAAAGCACTGATTGCCCATTTGGAGGAGGCAGACGTGTCCATGAAGATGTACGAGATCGACACGGTCTACTTCGGCGGCGGTACCCCCAGTTTCTTCGGAGCGAAACGTATTGCGAACATCTTCGATGAACTAAAGGGGCTCGGCCGTGTCCGGCGGGACTCGGAGGTTACCGTAGAGTGCAATCCGGACAGCATGAAACTCCAGGACCTGAAAATGCTGCGGAAAGAAGGGGTAAACCGCCTTTCCATCGGGATGCAGTCGGCCAACAACGAGATTCTTAAGATGATCGGACGCCGGCATAACTTCAAGCAGGTGGAAATGGCAGTGAGGAACGCCCGCAAGGCCGGATTTGAGAATATCAGTCTTGATCTGATCTACGGGCTGCCCAGCCAGACCAAGGCGGACTGGGCGGAGACCCTGGAACGCGCGGTGGAGCTGCGTCCGGAGCATCTGTCCTGTTATGGGCTTCAGCTGGAAGAGGACACCCCGCTGTACCGGAACTATCATGATTCTCCGCTGCTGCCGGATGCGGATACGCAGGCAGACATGTACATGTACACCATTGAGATGCTGCGGCAAAACGGGTATCAGCAGTATGAGATCTCCAATTTCTCGATCCCAGGCTATGAATCAAAACATAATCTGCGTTACTGGCAGATGAAAGACTATATGGGATTTGGCCCCAGTGCGGCGTCCTGTGTCGGAAACATCCGATACAGCTACATCAAGGATCTGAAAGCCTATTTATCCGGAATCGCCGGATCTAAGAGCATTGTGGAAGAATACGAGGAGATCTCACCGATGGAGAAGGCCTCTGAGTATATTATGCTGGGGCTGAGGACGACCCACGGGATCAAAAAGAGCGAATACAGCAGCATCTACCTCAGCGAATGGGAGCCCATCGAAAACCTTCTTAAAGAATTTGAGAGTAAGGGATGGGCGGCATGTGAAGACGAGCGGTGGTCCCTGACCCCTTCCGGTTTCCTGATTTCCAATCAGCTGATCGGTGCGGTGCTGGATGCTCAGGCCGCGGAACGCGCGCAGACTTCCCCGTGGATGCGGGATACGCTGAAAGACGTGGAGCCGGTTGTGCTTCCCGCCAGTGACGAAGAGCAGTTTAGTGCATATATCGAGGAATTGCTTCGATAAGTGACCCGGTTCTTTGAAAGGACGGAGATTATCACGAGCAAAAAGAAGAAAACGGAACAGGCCGAAGACATTTCTGCTGCCGTGGCCGCGGAAGAAAGCGAAGATGTGACCGCAGAAGCGGAGGAGCGCGCCGGCAAAAGGATCCTATGGAAAGTTGTCCTTACCGTGGATCTGATCCTTCTCCTTTTGATTGCGGGAGTGGTCGGATTTACGTATAACATTCGGCAGTCCGATCAGATCTTTCCGGGAATTAAGGTGGCGGATATCGATCTGAGCGGGAAAACGGTGGAAGAAGCTGTTTCCGTTCTCAACGAGAACGGATGGACCGCCATGGGAGAGGAAAACGTCACCGCCGCTCTGCCTGCAGGCTACAAAGTGACCGTGAATGCGGCGCAGTCCGGGGCGATCCGCCCTGCGGAAGAAATCGCCAAGCAAGCGGAAACATATGGAAAAAATACGTCGTTTTTCGGAAGTCTTGCAGAATACCTGCATGGAATGACCTCATCCAGAGACATCTTTTCGGAAACCCAGAAGATCGATGAGGATTATGTCAAGACCCAGATCTCCAATGCGGTGGAAGAAATGTACAATTCCTTCCCGGAAAAACCGTATGATGTAAGTTTGGAAAATCGGGAAGTGACGATCGTTCGAAGCGCACAGGGGCTGACCATTGATCAGAAAGAGATCCAGGATGAAGTGATGGATGCGCTGGAGAAAAGGAACTTTACGCAGGTCCAGTATGATTTCTCCTCCGAGATCCCGGAGAACACGGTAGACATTCAGGGGATCCATGATTCCATTTACAAAGAAGTAAAAAATGCGGTCTATGATCCCTCCACCGGAGGGGCGACACAATCCTCCAGCGGAGTAGATTTCGACGTGGAAGAAGCCACGAAGCTTGTAAACAACGCCAACATCGGTGATGTGATCAAAATTCCCATCGAGGTAACGGAACCCACCGTGACCACCGAGGCGCTGAATGCCAAGCTGTTCGCCAATCAGCTGGGAGCGAAATCCTCCTCTTTTTCATCCAGTTCCTCCAACCGGGTGAACAACATCGTTCTGGCAGCATCAAAAATCAACGGAAAAGTGCTGAATCCCGGTGAGAGTTTTTCCTATAATGGAACTGTCGGACAGCGCACCGCAGCGGCCGGCTTTAAAGAGGCCGGTGCCTATCTGGAAGGAAAAGTCGTTCAGGAGATAGGCGGAGGAATCTGTCAGGTATCCTCGACGCTGTACAATGCCGCACTTTTGGCCAACTTGAAGATCACGTCCCGTACGAATCACTATTTCCCGGTTTCGTATCTTCCGGATGGCCTGGATGCCACTGTCAGCTGGCAGTCACCGGATTTCCGGTTTGTCAACAACACGGCGTACCCCATTAAGATCATTGCAAGCACCAACACTTCGTCCATGACCCTGAACATTGAGATCTGGGGAACGAATGAAGCCGGTACTCACGTGGTCATGACCAGTGATACGTCCAAGATCTTTGACCCCAATAATCCTTCGGTAGCGACCGGTTATACGACGACCACCTACCGCAATGTATATAACAGTGCCAATCAGCTGATTTCCAGTAATGTGGAAGCAAAAAGCACCTATCATTACCACACGGCAGACGGCTGATTATGGATAGAAACAAATTGATAGATATATGGAGGAAGAAACATGAGCAAGGGTAAATTTTATATTACAACCCCAATTTATTACCCGTCCGACAAACTGCACATCGGACATACTTACTGCACGGTGGCGACGGATACGATCGCCAGATATAAACGGATGTGCGGTTATGATGTCATGTTTCTGACCGGAACCGATGAGCACGGACAGAAGATCGAAGAAAAGGCAAAAGAGGCGCAGGTCACTCCGCAGCAGTTTGTAGACAATATCGTAGAAGGCCCCAAGGGCGTTAAGGATCTCTGGAAACTGATGAACATCTCCAATGATCGGTTTATCCGCACCACGGATGATTACCACGTGGAGTCCATTCAGAAGATCTTTAAAAAAATGTATGACAACGGGGACATCTATAAAGGAGCATACAAGGGAATGTACTGCACTCCCTGTGAGAGCTTCTGGACCGAAAGTCAGCTGGTAGACGGCAAATGTCCGGACTGCGGCCGCCCCGTTCGCTATGCAGAAGAGGAAGCATATTTCTTCAAACTGTCCAAATATGCAAAACCGGTACAGGAACTGCTGGAAACCGGCACGTTTCTGGAGCCCGCTTCCCGCGTCAATGAGATGATCAATAACTTCATCAAGCCGGGTCTGGAGGATCTGTGTGTTTCCCGTACGTCCTTCAAATGGGGCATCCCCGTAGACTTCGATCCCGGCCATGTGGTTTACGTATGGGTGGATGCGCTGTTCAACTATGCCACGGGCATGGGCTATCTCAATGATCGGTATGATGATTATGAGCATTACTGGCCCGCAGATGTTCACATGGTAGGCAAGGAGATCGTCCGCTTCCATTCCATCATCTGGCCTGCAATGCTGATGAGCGTCGGCGAACCGCTGCCCAAAAAGGTGTTTGGCCACGGATGGCTTCTGCTTGACGGCGGAAAGATGTCCAAATCCAAAGGAAATGTGGTGGATCCGTATCTGCTGGCAGAACGCTACGGCACGGACGCACTGCGTTACTTCCTGATGAGAGAGTTTCCCCTTGGATCGGATGGCAACTTCTCCAACGAGGCACTGATCAGCCGGATCAACACGGATCTGGCAAATGATTTCGGCAATCTGCTTTCCCGTACCGTGAGCATGGTGGAAAAGTATTTTGACGGCAAGCTCATTGAAGAGCGTGAAAGCGATCCTCTGGATGAAGAGCTCGTAGGAATGGCGGCCTCCCTTCGGGATCGTTATGAAAAAGAGATGGATCATTTTGGGACCCAGGCCGCTGCGACAGAGATATTTAAGGTCCTTTCCCGCGCCAACAAGTATGTGGACGAGACGGCTCCCTGGGTGCTTGCCCGTGATCCGGAGAAGAAACCGAGACTGGCAACCGTACTTTACAATCTTCTGGAGGCTCTGCGCATCTGTGTCGTCCTTCTGCAGCCCTATATGCCTGAAACCTGTGTGAAAGCATTCGATCAGATCGGCGCACCGGAAGCGGTGCGCACATGGGAGAGCGCCGCAGAATTTGGTGCACTGCCTGCTGACGTAAAAGTTGTTAAGGGCGATACCCTGTTCCCGCGCATCGATATGGAAAAGGAACTGGAAGAACTGGAAAACCTGAACAACCCCGCACCGGAAGCAGAACCGGTCCTTCCGGATGTCACGATTGATGAGTTTGCGAAATGCGATATGCGAGTGGTGAAGGTCCTTTCCTGTGAAGCAGTGAAAAAATCCAAGAAACTTCTGAAGTTTTCTCTGGATGACGGAAGCGGAACGCCCCGGCAGATCCTTTCCGGAATCGCCGCGTTCTATAAGCCGGAAGAGCTGGTAGGGAAGACCCTGGTGGCAATCCTGAACCTTCCCAACCGCAAGATGATGGGACAGGATTCCTGTGGTATGCTGCTTTCGGCAGTGAAAGAGGAGAATGGCGAAGAGAAGCTTCATCTGCTAATGCTGGATGATGCCATCCCTGCAGGATATCGTCTCTGCTGAGGAAACCAGGAAAAGAAAAAGAGCTATACTGTGGCGATTTCCACAGTATAGCTCTATTGCTTGGCGTATATTGAAAAATGATCAGCGGATGACTTTTGCTTCTGCCGACTCAATATCCAGAACCATGCCGTTTTTGGTGGCAAGATTGTTCAGCGCACCGATAATCGAATCAATGTTGGTGTTCAGCAGCATGCATGCGAGATCTTCTTTCTGCTTTTTCGTCATGGTGGCAAGGATACCCTTGAGAACCAGTGCAGATGCATTAGGAGCTGCTTCCGCTGCCTTCAGCAGAGGGTTGGATGTATCGCCGGTTGTTTTCATATGCTTGAGCAAGTTGGGAACGTATTTATCCAGATTGGATGAATAGTCGAATTCACGAATCTGTATTTTCAGAGTAATCATTCCATAACCTCCGTATTAGCCTTGACGTCTAAAATTATAGTCGGAATTATGAAGAGTGCAAGCGCCTTGAATAAAAAATAGTTGTATGGTAGAATATTTTGCTAAAATAAATGAAAAGGATTGTTGAAAAATGACAAAGATAGATATTTTCTCCGGATTTCTGGGAGCCGGCAAGACGACTCTGATCCGCAAATTGATCGAAGAAGCGTATAAAGGACAGAAGATCGTCCTTATCGAAAACGAGTTTGGCGATATTGCAATTGACGGTGGTTTTCTGCAGGATGCCGGAGTAGAGATCACGGAAATGAACTCCGGTTGTATCTGCTGCACACTGGTAGGTGACTTCAAGACAGCACTGGAAGAAGTTATTGAGAAATACCAGCCGGACCGCGTGATCATCGAACCCTCTGGAGTCGGCAAATTATCGGATGTTGCTAAGGCAGTCGCCAGTGTTGCCGACCACGCTGAGATGGGAGCAAAGATAACGGTCGTTGACGCCACCAAGTGCAAGATGTACATTCGCAATTTCGGAGAATTCTTCAATGATCAGGTTCAGTATGCAGATGTGATTGCCCTCAGCCGCACCTCCGGGATCAAGGAGGAAAAGCTGATGACTGCGGTTCAGATGCTGAAAGAACTCAACGCGGACGCACAGATTGTTTCCACTCCCTGGGAAGACCTTACCGGCGAACAGTTTATGGCGGCGATGGAGCATCGCAGCACGCTGGCGCAGGAGCTGGCAGAGATGGCCTCCCACGAGGAAGAACATGAGCATCACCACCATCACCATGACGAGGATGAGGAGCACGAGCATCATCACCATCATCATGACGAGGATGAGGAGCACGAGCATCATCACCATCACCATGACGAGGATGAGGAGCATGAGCATCATCACCATCATCATGGCGAGGATGAGGAACATGAACATCATCACCATCATGACGGCGAGGAATGCGGCTGCGGCCACCATCACCATGACCATGACGGCCATCATCACCATCATCACGCGGATGAGATCTTTACCAGCTGGGGAGCAGAGACACCGAAAAAATACACGGAAGAAGAAGTACGCAGCATCCTGGAGCAGCTCGGTGATGAAGAAAAGTATGGCATGGTCCTGCGAGCAAAGGGCATGCTGAACACCAACGAATCGGAATGGATCTATTTTGATTACGTTCCTGAGGAAGTGGATATCCGCAAAGGCGATCCGATCCTCACCGGTCGGTTCTGCGTGATCGGCTCCAAAATCAAGGAAGATGCTCTGAAGGAGTTGTTTGGAATTGAATGAAAATGATATTCCCGTATATCTGTTTACTGGCTTTTTAGAATCGGGAAAAACAAAATTTATACAGGAAACGCTGTGTGATGAGCGTTTCAACAAGGGTGAAAAGACGCTGCTCCTCGTTTGTGAGGAAGGTGTTGAGGAATATGAACCGGATGAGTTTTCCGGAGAGAATGTCTTCATCAAAGTAGTCGAAGAGGAAAGTGAACTCTCGGAAGACCTGCTTCGCGGGTTTATTAAGGAGACCGATGCCGAGCGTGTCGTGGTGGAATATAACGGCATGTGGATGCTGGACAGCCTTTACCAGGCAATGCCACAGGAATGGGTCGTCTACCAGGAATTCATGTTTGCCGATGCCACAACGTTTCTGACGTATAACCAGAACATGCGTCAGCTGACTTACGACAAGCTGAAAAGCTGCGAGTTGGTGGTATTTAATCGCTTCACCCGTGAAATGGATAAAATGCCGTACCACAAGATCGTGCGCGGCGCCTCCCGTCGGGCGGACATCGCCTACGAGTATGCTCCGGATGATGTGGAGTACGATGACATTGAAGATCCGCTGCCGTTTGATATCAATGCACCGATTATTGAGATCGGAGTGGATGATTATGCAATCTGGTATCGGGATCTTACAGAAAATCCCTCAAATTATGAAGGAAAGACCATTAAGGTCCTCTGCCGTGCGCTGACAAGAAAGAAACTGCCGTCAAAAACATTTATTGTCGGCCGCCATGTGATGACCTGCTGTATTGAAGATACCCAGTTTGCAGCGTTGGTCTGTCAGTGGGATCAGGCTTCAAAAGTGGTCAATGACAGCTGGATCAACCTGACTGCAAAGATCCACTACAAATTCCACGTTGCTTATAAGCAGAAAGGACCGGTCCTGACCTGCGTAGAGCTGGAGCCTGCGGAGGCACCGGAAAACTCCATCGCCACATTTTTCTGATGCTTTATATTTTTTTGAGATGATGTATAATAGGCGGGAGAGCACTCCCGCCTGTTTTCATAGCAGCGAGGCTTTTGCATAGATCAAATCAATGAAGGAGAATCCCATGGGCAACTTTGTTCTTTGCTGTGATTCAACAGCAGACCTTTCGAAAGAGCATTTTGAGAGACGTGACATTCATTATGTCTGCTTCCATTTTTTCCTGGATGGAAAAGAGTACTATGATGATCTGGGACAGTCGGTTCCGTTCGACCAGTTCTATCAGGCAATGGCAGATGGTGCAGAGACGTCCACTTCTCAGGTGAATGTGGATGAGTATATTAATTTCTGGAAGCCGATGCTGGAAGACGGAAAAGATATTCTTCATCTGTGTCTGTCCTCCGGAATCTCCGGCACGATCAACTCCGCTATGAATGCAGCGGATATCCTGAGCGAGGATTTTCCGGATCGCAAGATCTATGTTGTTGATTCTCTGGGGGCATCCTCCGGATACGGACTGATCATGGAAACGCTTGCAGATAAGCGTGACGAAGGAATGGACCTGGAAGAGCTGCACGCATGGGTGGAAGAGCACAAACTGAATATGCACCACTGGTTCTTCTCCACGGATCTGACATTCTTTGTGAAGGGCGGCCGTATTTCCAAAGCCTCCGGCTGGTTTGGCGGAATGCTGAATATCTGCCCGCTGATGAACATGGATAATGAAGGCCATCTCGTTCCCAGATTTAAGATTCCCGGCAAGAAAAAAGTGACCCGGGAGATCGTTAAGAAGATGGGAGAGTTTGCAGATAACGGATATGATTATTCCGGAAAGTGCTTTATCTCCAATGCAGGATGCTACGATGATGCACGTGCGGTGGCAGATCTTATTGAAGAGCAGTTTCCGAATCTTAACGGCAAGGTCGTGATCAATTCCGTTGGAACCACCATCGGAAGCCATACTGGACCGGGCACCGTCGCTCTGTTCTTCTGGGGATTGAAACGAGAAAACTGAGATTAAAACACGCAAAAAGATCCGGATATTTTCGGATCTTTTTTTATATGGAGAAAAGGAGAATGTCGGAGAGCAGAACCTTGAAAACAGGTGATTATCGAGGCAGATTCCCAAAAAAAGACGAGAAAACGAAAAGTATTTTGCAGAAAACCCAAAAGTGTGGACTGTTTTCTGTGCAAATTAAGTTTTTAACAACTTAATTGACAAAACTGTTCTTGAAGAGACTGACGCTGGAGGGTATAGTTAAATAGATACAACAGTACTTCTGTTGGTTTGTCCATAGTTTGAGAGGGGATTAGATTTATGAACATTGCTGTAATTGGCGCAGGTGGCGCAGGTGCCGTATTCTCCATGATCCTGTCTAAGAACGGGCATAAAGTTACGATACTGGCGCCGGATGCAGAACAGGCCAAAAACCTGGCGGAGACGCATGTCAGTCCATGGCTGAAGGATCTGACTCTTCCGCAGGATATTGAATATACTACGGACCCGTCCGTCGTGACCGGGAAAGACATGGTCGTCTTTGCCTGCCCATCCTTTGCCATGCGGCAGGAGTGTCAGAACGTGGCGGAATACCTTTCGGAAGAATCCATTCTGGTCTCCGTTGTAAAGGGTATCGAAGCGGACACGAATCTCCTCATGACGGAGATCATTGCAGAAGTGACCGGATACAATGCCGCGGTACTTTCCGGCCCGATCCATACCGTGGAACTGGCCAAGGGTCTTCCCAGTGGGTGTGTGGTAGCAAGCTCCAATGTCCGAGAGGCCAAGATTGTACAGGATACTTTTATGAATGAAGCACTACGAGTATATACCAGCAAGGATGTACGTGGTGTTGAGATCGCCGGTTCTCTGAAAAACGTGATCGCACTTTGCTGCGGCTGCAGTGACGGTCTGGGCTATGAGGACAATACGAAAGCACTGCTTATGACGCGAGGCATGATGGAGCTGACGAAATTCGGCGTTCACTTTGGCGCGGAAGCAGAGACATTCTCTGGCCTTGGAGGGTTCGGAGATCTGGTCAATACCTGTACCTCTCCCCATTCCAGAAACCGTAAGGTAGGAGAGCTTATCGGACAGGGAAAGTCCGTAGACGAAGCTATGGAAGCAATCGGTTCGGTGGCAGAAGGCTATTACGCGGCAAAAGCGGTAAAGCAGCTGGCAGACCGCGAAGGACTGTATCTTCCGATTATGTCGGCAGCGTATGATGTGCTGTATAATGACGTATCTCCGAAAGAAGCCGTCGGGAAGCTGATGACGCAGAGAAAAATGGACGAACTCGGAAGAGGTTCCGGTTGGTTCCTGGATTAAAACAAGTTTAAGAATAAAAGGTACAGCTCAAGGCTGTACCTTTTCTGTTAAAAATGGATCTGGCACAAAGACCAGATCCATTTAATTGACATTATTCGCTGATATCGGTATCGGAAGCGGTGGGCTCGGTATACTCGATGTCGGTGCCGGTAGAATCTGCCGGGTCAATGTATTCAATTTCCGAGTCAGATGCATTTGCGGTAGTGGACTCTTCCTTGCCGCAGCCAACCATAACAGCAATCATGGACAGTGCCATTACAACACATAATAACACACTGAGAAAACGTTTCATGTTCAATATCCCCTTATTTGTTTTTGCCAGACAATTATATATGGTCATGTAGGAGAATTAAAGGTAC
>CAJOQP010000122.1 GCA_905236515.1 uncultured Oscillospiraceae bacterium
GGCCCGGAATAGTTTGTCTATTAATTAACCTATTATATCATTTTCTGTCTTCTTCCGTAACCCTCTTATTCCAATTTCGAAAAAAACAGGACTTTTCCGCAGAAAAGTCCTGAAACATCCTATATTGACCTGGGTTAGCCCCGGTTGCGGCGGTCTTCCATCTTTTTCAGAAATTCCGGGCCGTATCCGTAGTGTTCCACCACGTAATCCAGATCCTTGTCTCCCCGGCCGGACAGGCTCACCAGCACCGAACCGGTGACTCCGGTGCGTGCCGTCTTGATGGCATAGGCCAGGGCATGGGAACTCTCGATGGCGGGAATGATGCCCTCATGACGGCTGAGGAGGAACAGCGCCTCGATGGCCTCCTCATCGTCGATGGTGACATACTTTGTGCGCCCCATATCATGGAGCATGGCATGCTCCGGACCGGCGGCGGGATAGTCCAGGCCGCTGGCATTGGAATACACCGGAGCGGGATCGCCGTTCTCATCCGCCAGCATGATGCTGTTGAATCCGTGCATGACGCCTTCCCTGCCGTAGGTGATGGAGGCGGCATGGTCTCCCAGCTTGGGTCCCCGGCCCAGGGGCTCCACGCCCACGATCTCCACGGGATCGGCCAGGAACGGGGTGAACATGCCGATGGAGTTGGATCCGCCTCCCACGCAGGCCACCACCTGATCCGGCAGGTGGCCGGTCATTGTCTGGAACTGTTCCCGTGCCTCTTCTCCGATGCAGTACTGGAAGTCCCGTACCATCAGCGGGAAGGGGTGCGGACCGGCAGCGGTACCAATGCAGTAGATGGCGTCCTTGTATTCCTTGGCATAGGCGGCAAAGGCGGCATCCACCGCTTCCTTCAGGGTCTTCAGCCCGAAGCTCACGGGGACGACGTTGGCGCCCAGCATCTTCATGCGGGTGACATTGGGGGCCTGCTTGGCAATGTCCACTTCCCCCATATAGATATCGCATTCCATACCGAAGTAGGCGGCGGCGGTGGCCAGAGCCACGCCGTGCTGGCCGGCACCGGTCTCGGCAATGAGCTTCTTCTTGCCCATGTACTTGGCCAGCAGTCCCTCGCCCATGCAGTGGTTGAGCTTATGGGCGCCGGTGTGGTTCAGGTCTTCCCTCTTCAGGTAGATCTGATACCGCCCCAGAAGGTTCGAGAGGTTCTGGCAGTGGTACACCGGGGTGGGTCTTCCCTGAAAGTCCCGGCGGATGCGGCGCAGTTCCGCAATGAACTGGGCCGACTGGGCAATGGTGTTGTATCCTTCGGCGTATTCCTGAAAGGCCTTGATCAGTTCCGGATCCTCCAGATAGTTGCCGCCGTATTTACCGAAGTAACCGTCCGTGGTGGGATGTTCCTTCAGATAGTTATCGTAATCGCGGTATTGATTCATAATATAATACACTTCTCCCCAAATAATCATTTTTCTCATGTTACACTTTTTACCGGAATTGTGCAACTGACTTTCCCGAGTCTTCTTTGCACAAAAACGGAAATATGACAAAAAACAAGTTGTCTTTTTGGGTTTGCTCCATTATAGTTAGATTATCTACAAAGAACGATTCGCACCCATGGATGCGAATGTCTGGAGGGTTGAAATGAGCAAAAAACAGAAGAAGGAAAAACTGCTGGATGCGGTCGGTATTTTCTGCGGACTCATCGTACTGGCCTTTATCGTAGGCAACATCATCGCAAGCCACATGGCTACCACCATCGGCGATGCGGATGTCCCGGATGATGCGCAGACCCTCACCGGTTCCGCCATCGGCAGAAACGGCCCCATCGACGTGGAAGTCGTGGCCACTCCGGACCGGATCTATCAGATCAAGGTCACCAATCATGAAGAGACCGAAGGGATCGGCTCCGTGGCAGTGGAGAAGCTGCCCGTGACCATTTATGAAACACAGAGTCTGGCGGTGGATTCCGTTTCCGGAGCCACCATCACTTCCGACGGAATCAAGAATGCCGTCATCGATGCGCTGCAGTCCGGCGGCATCGATCCCGCTGCTTTCCAGAACGAAGTCGCAGCCGCGGCTCCGGTGGAAAAGGACGAGGTGGAACTGGACTGTGACGTCGTAGTCGTCGGTGCCGGCGGTGCCGGTCTCACGGCTTCGGTCCTTGCCACACAGAACGGCGAAGACGTCATCCTGCTGGAGAAGATGCCTTTCGTGGGCGGCAACAGTCTCCGTGCCGAAGGCGGCATGAACGCGGCAGGCACCAAGGTGGAAAAGGAACTCGGGCTGGATGACAGCACCGTGGAAAACTTTGTGGAAGACACCATGAACCTCGGTCATAACATCGCCAACCGGGAACTGGTGCAGACTCTGGCGGAGAACAGCGCCGAGGCGGTGGACTGGCTCTACTCCATCGATGCTCCCCTGCCCACCGTCGTCGCCACCGGCGGCACCACCCACAAGTATCTGCACAAACCGGAAGACGGTTCTCCCGTGGGCGAATACCTGGTGGAGAAGCTGAAGGTTCAGGTGGATAAACTGGGCATCGACGTCAAGACCAATACCACTGCCACTGAGATCCTCATGGAAAACGGTCAGGCTGTAGGCGTCAAGGCCAATGACAATGAGCACAACTACACCATCCATGCCAAATCCGTGGTCCTCACTACCGGCGGATTCGGCGCCAACTTTGACCTGATGGCAAGCTACAATCCCAGTCTGGCCAATGCGGTGACCACCAACCACTCCGGTGCCACCGGCGACGGCATCGCCATGGCCCAGGCCGTAGGGGCAGACACTGTGGATATGGAACAGATCCAGCTCCATCCCACCGTCATTCAGGAGGACGGGACGCTGGTCTCCGAATCCGTACGCAGCCACGGCGCCATCATCGTCAACACCCAGGGCAAACGTTTCGTCAATGATCTGGCCGGCCGCGACGTAGTCTCCCAGGCGGAGCTTCAGCAGCCGGACGGATACTGCTACATCATCTTTGACCAGCATCTGGTGGATGAAGTGGCACTGACCAAGAAGTTCATCGAACGGGGCTTCACCATCACCGGCAACACCTATGAGGAACTGGCGAACAACATGGGCCTGCAGGGTGAAGCGGTCCAGAACTTCGTCAACACCATGAACACCTGGAACCAGTCCGTCGCCTCCGGTACGGATGCGGAATTCGGACGCAACAACGGCATGGACGACGATCTTTCCCACGCACCCTTCTATGCCATCAAGATCGCCCCGGGCATCCATCACACCATGGGCGGTATCAAGATCAACACCAACGCCGAGGTCATCAGCACCTCCGGTGCGGTCATCCCCGGACTGTTCGCAGCCGGCGAGACCACCGGCGGCATCCACGGCGGCAACCGTGTCGGCGGCAACGCAGTCTGTGACTTCATCGTCTTCGGACGCATCGCCGGCCAGAGCGCATCGGACTTTGCGGAAGCATCCGGTGTGGATCAGGCGGCCTGATCTACCCAACCGGCATTTCGTGCCAGTCTGTCTCCTTTCGGGACAGGCTGGCACTTCTCTTTTCCCCACGTGAAAAGTCGGTCTCTCTACCGACTTCTTCTTGTCGGTGCACCGCCGTTATGTTATGATAGAACCACAAAAAGAGAAACGTTTCCTGTTGGCTTTCTCTCGGCATTCTGCGGTGATCTTGTCATAGGAGTAAAATGTATGAAATATGTATTTCTGGCGATCTTCATCATCGTCACGTCCATTCATCTGTACGCGTCGCTGAAGCAGGACAAAAAGCTGCGCAATCAGACCAAGCCCTTTATCCTGCTGTCCCTGCTGGGATTCTACCTGCTGGCAGCCCGGACTCCCTCCACCTGGATCATCCTGGCTCTCATCTTCAGCTGGCTGGGAGATGTGCTCCTCATGCCCAAGGGAGTCAAGTGGTTCACAGCCGGCGGCATCTGCTTTATGATCAGCCATGTGTTCTTTATCCTGGGCTATATGAAGGAAGTGAACTTTGCCACCATCCCGGTATGGCTGGTGATCCTGCTGGCGGTGCTCTTCTTCGCGGCGGTGACCTGTATCTTCTCCAAGCTCAAGCCCCATCTGCCGAAGGCGCTGTTCTATCCCATGTATCTGTATCTGCTCATCAACGGTGCCATGAACTGCTTTGCCATCTTCCGTTGGGTGAGCTTCCCCGCCGCTGCGACCGTGATTACGGCCATCGGCGCGATTCTGTTCTTCATCTCGGACTCCTCCCTGTTCTTCGTCCGTTTCAACAAGGACAGCCGTCTGAAGACCCACTTCCTGGTGATGCTCACCTACTCCATCGGCGAGCTTCTCATCGTGCTGGGACTTCTGTGATACCGATCTCGTCAATCCTCGGGACAGACCTCTTCCGGTCTGTCCTGTTTTTTTGCATTTCCGATTGTATTTTCCTGCGCTTTAGGACTATAATCATTAGCGATCATCTCTTTTGGAGGAATAACAATGGACTTTTTTAAAGATAAATGGAAAGGGATCCTGGCCTGCCTGATCCTGGCCCTTCCCTGCTGGTTCCTGGGCAAGGCCGTACCGGTGGTGGGAGCTCCGGTGTTCGGGATCCTGCTGGGCATGGCGCTGATGCGCTTTCTTCCTGCCCGGGAGCAGCTGAAAGGCGGCATCGCCTTCACTTCCAAGAAGATCCTGCAGTACGCGGTCATCCTGCTGGGCTTCGGTCTGAATCTCAGCGTCGTTCTGGAGACCGGCGTGCAGTCGCTTCCCATCATCTGCTCCACCATTGCCATCAGCCTCATCATGGCATGGATCCTGCAGAAAGCTCTGCACGTGCCTTCCAATCTCGCCACTCTCATCGGTGTGGGCTCCAGCATCTGCGGAGGCAGCGCAGTGGCAGCTACCGCCCCGGTGATCAAAGCCAGTGACGAGGAAGTGGCGCAGTCCATCTCGGTGATCTTCCTGTTTAACGTGATCGCGGCTCTGATCTTCCCCGCTCTCGGCGGACTGATCGGTTTTGATACCACCAGCGGAGAGAGCTTCGGTATCTTTGCCGGCACCGCGGTAAACGATACCTCTTCCGTCACTGCCACCGCCTCCACCTGGGACAGTCTCTACGGACTGGGCTCCCAGACGCTGGACAAAGCTGTCACGGTCAAGCTGACCCGGACGCTGGCCATCATTCCCATCACACTGGTCCTGGCTCTGGTACGGGCAAGACGGGAGAAGGTCTCTTCCAACGATTTCAGTTTCAAGCGCGCATTTCCCATGTTCATCCTGTGGTTCATCGTGGCCAGTCTCATCACCACTGTCTGCACGGCCCTTGGCTTGAACCCGGAGGTATTTGCTCCTCTTAAGACACTCAGCAAATTTTTCATCGTCATGGCCATGACCGCCATCGGTCTGAACACCGATGTGGTGAAGCTTGTGAAAAACGGCGGCAAGCCCATTGCAGTGGGATTTGGCTGCTGGGTCTCCATCATTGCCGTCAGCCTTCTGATGCAGACCGTCATGGGGATCATGTGACAAATATCCTACAGGATACGGGTGAAAACTCCGGCTGCGCTTCCCGTATCCTGTGTTTTTTTGAGGTTTGGAACCCGTATGTTTTTTTAGTTTTTTCCGTCAAGTTTTTGGTTGACAAACACTACACCGTTTGGTATTATATTCGAGCTGACAGTGTGCTGGTATAGCTCAGTTGGTAGAGCAGCTGATTTGTAATCAGCAGGTCGGGGGTTCGAGTCCGTCTACCAGCTCCAACAGCAGAAGTCAGCAAAAATCAATATGGGGGATTTCCCGAGTGGCCAAAGGGGACAGACTGTAAATCTGCTGGCAATGCCTTCGGTGGTTCGAATCCACCATCCC
>CAJOQP010000123.1 GCA_905236515.1 uncultured Oscillospiraceae bacterium
ATTATGAAAAGAACTCTCGCGATCCTGCTTGCCGTATGCATGATCTTTGTTCTTTGTGCATGCGGCGCCGCGGAAACCACTCCGGTTTCTGAATCTGTTGCGGAAGAATCTGTCTCCGCAGATGAAAGCTCTGTTGATCTTCAGATCCTGATGGAAGAAGATGACAGCATGATCAACACCTACTCCCTGCTGGCTGTCAATCCCGATGCCAACTTCGTCGATGCCGATGGCAACGCAGTTGCTGACGTGGAGCTGAACACGGAAGGTGCTGACGCTCTCATTAACTGGCTGCTCTCCGAAGAGGGCGAAGAACTGGCCGCCAACTATGGCTACGATGAGTACGGAGAGTACCTGTTCTACGGTCTGGAGGGTGCCCCTGTCTCCGAGGCGGAGATCCCCGAAGCAACGGACGAGACCAAGGAAATCCGCATCTCCACTACGACTTCCGTGAACGACTCCGGTCTTCTCGGATATCTGCTCCCCATTTTTGAAGATGAGTACGGGTATGAAGTGGAAGTATTCTCCGCCGGAACCGGCAAGGCCATTGCCAATGCCAAAGACGGAAATGCCGACCTGATCCTGGTTCATGCAAAAGCACAGGAAGAAGAGTTCGTAGCTGACGGTTTTGCCCGTATCGTAGAAGGCATGGACACCGAACGTCTGAGCTTCCTTTATAACTACTTTGTTCTCTGCGGCCCCAGTGCAGATCCCGCCGGTGTCGCTGACTGCGACAATGTCCTGGATGCATTCGCTGCCATCGCAGACGGAGAATACAAATTCATCTCCCGCGGTGATATGTCCGGAACCCACACCAAGGAACTCTCCCTCTGGCCGGAAGAGCTTGGAATCACCGAAGATCCCGCCACCTTTGAGGATTACTCGGACTGGTATATCTCTTCCAACGCCGGTATGGGCGTCTGCCTGACCATGGCGGAAGAAGAGGGCGCCTATGTCCTGTCGGATAAAGCAACCTTCCTTACCTTCCGTGCCAACGACGGTGAATTAGAAGAAGCGGCATGAGTTCGGCTTTTCGTGAGGCGATCCATCTGATACTCAGCGGCAATTCCACGCTGCTGAACATCATTGGCGTCACACTGCGAATGAGTCTTACAAGCTCCCTGCTGGCACTCCTGATCGGAGTGCCGCTGGGAGCTCTTTTGGGTTGCAGCAAGTTTCCGGGGAAAAAGATCATCGTGATCCTGACACGGACCATGATCGGCCTTCCGCCGGTAGTCTGCGGTCTGCTGTGCTATCTGATGTTCTGCGGGGTAGGTCCGCTGCGGCATCTCCATCTGCTGTATACCGTCAACGGGATGATCATCGCGCAGCTTATCCTTATCACTCCCATCGTCATCGGTCTGCTGGAGAGCTTCTCCGCCGGTGTCTATCCGGCACTGCGTGACAGCGCCAGAGGGATGGGGTTCCGGAAAGGAAAAACCGTCCTTCTGCTGATGAATGAGTGCAGATACTCCATCCTCACCACCTATCTGCTGGCTCTGGCCCGCGCGCTGGCAGAAGTCGGCGCGGTCTCCATGGTAGGCGGTGCCATTGTTCACAAGACCAATGTCATGACCACCGCGATCATGGCCTATACCAACATGGGACAGTTCCAGAATGCCATGGCACTGGGGATCGTCCTGATCCTGCTGGCACTTGTGCTGACGACGGTCGTTTCCCTGATGCAGAAGGAGGTCCCGCAATGAAGACATCCTCCTTTTCCAAAAGCTATAACGGGAACACCGTTCTGAGTCTTCCGTCGCTGGAGTTTCGTCCCGCCACGATCTATGCTATTCTCGGTGCCAACGGCGCCGGAAAATCCACTATGCTCCGCATCCTCGGAGGACTGGAGGCGTCAGACTCCGGCAGCGTTGCGCTGAAGGATATTTCCGCAGGATTCCTTCCGCAGAAGCCTTTCGCACTGTATATGAGCACGATGAAAAACCTGCTGGCCAACAGTGATCGGGACGAAGCTGCGGAAATCCGGGCCAGAAAACTGATCACCGCGATGCAACTGGACGGGCTGGAGAACCAGAATGCCAAAAGCCTCTCCGGCGGCGAGACCGCCCGTATGGCTCTATGCCGGCTTCTGATGCGGGACTATGAGTTCCTTCTGCTGGATGAACCCACCACCGCCATGGATATGGAATCCACTCTTCTGGCCGAGGAGACTGTCCGATCCTACCGGGACCGGACCGGATGCACGGTCCTTCTGATCACGCACTCGGTGGCACAGGCAAAGCGCCTTGCCGATGAAGTCATTTTCCTCGACCACGGACGTCTGGACACCTTTGGTCCATCGGATCTGCTGGTGCATCCTGATACTCCTGCTTTCCGAAAGTTTCTGGACTTTGCACAAGGTACCAGTTCCGGTGACGCCCCGTTCGAATAATCCATGCTATAAAAGTACGAGAACCTGCCATAAAGGCAGGTTCTCAGTTTATATATGGGTTCTGTCAGACAATCGTCTCCAGATATGCGGCGATCTCTTCTTCTGTCTTCATCGCCATGACCTTTTCCGCGATCTTATCGGCTTCTGCCTTGGACCACTTGGAAATGCATTTGCGCACTTTCAGGACCGATGGAGCCGAGACCGAGAATTCCGTCAGGCCGAAGGAGATCAGCAGTGGGATCAGCTGCGGGTTGGCTGCCGCCTCTCCGCACATGCCCACCGGGATTCCGTTCTCGCGTCCGCACTGGATCGTGCGGCGGATAAGACGGAGCACGCCGGGCTGAAGTACCGAGTAGAGATATGCTACTTCCGCGTTGCCGCGGTCACAGGACATGGTGTATCCGGTGAGGTCGTTGGTACCGATGGAGAAGAAGTCTGCCTCCGGTGCCAGAACATCGGCGATCACAGCAGCAGATGCCGTCTCGATCATAACGCCTACTTCGATATTCTCGTTGAACTCAGAGACGCTGGAAAGGCGAAGCTCATTTTTCACTTCCTCCACCAGAGCCTTACCTGCCCGCAGTTCTTCCAGACAGGTGATCAGCGGGAACATGATCTTGATATCGCCAAAAGCACTTGCTCTCAGAATCGCTCGGAGCTGAGTCTTGAACAGCTCCCGATTCTTCAGGCAGTAGCGGATGGCGCGGAAGCCCATAAAGGGATTCTCTTCCTTAGC
>CAJOQP010000124.1 GCA_905236515.1 uncultured Oscillospiraceae bacterium
GCCTGGTTATGAGCCACGATATTCTGAACGCCCAGAGATTCTCTCCGTGCAACGGCCTGCTCACTGGCAGGCATGACCGCCATGACATACATGATGGCATCGGGCTGAGCCTTGGCGATATCCGCCAGAAGCACCTCGTACTGGGCTGCCCAGTCCTTGGCAGGAGCAGTGAGATCATTGATACCCATCATGACATAGACCTTGGCATACTTTTTCGCAGCCAGAGCGTCCATCAGTGTGGTGGATCCGCTGGGAGTGGAGATGGAGATGCGTTTGGCACTGTCGACGGTCATATCATCGTTCACCAGCCAGTCGGCGACGGTGCCGATCTCGCTGTTGAGTTTCAGTCCGTTCAGAAGGGAGTCGCCGATGAAAACGGCATCCTCAAAATAGGATTTATCCACCGGATTGGTTTCATCGATGATGGGGAAAAAACCGCTGTAGGAACTGCTTGTCTCTTCCGCTTCCACAGAAGGAGCGGGCTCCGTGCCGCTGTCCGACGGCGTGGTGATGCCGGATTCCAGATTGGTGACCGCTTCTTCCAGCTTGCTTCCGGTCCCGGAGAACTGGACATAGGCGACGGCACCGATGGTGGCCAGCGTGGCGATGAGGGCAATGACGCGGATCCAGATGTCCGCTCTTCCTTTATGCTTTCTTTTCATGATCATGCACTCCTTCGTAAGATTCAAAAAAACGGTTCCTGCACCGGATCATGGGGAAGGCCCGGCAGAAGTCCGTCTTTGAGGTTTCATATGGAGAGAGTAGGAATGTTTCCTGCTCTTGTGAGAATTATAAGTTTAAGCGCACGAGGATGCAAGGGAGAAAAGATATATTTTTTGTTAAGATTTCGGACGGCTGGCGGGAAAGCGACGAAGGGAAGGGGAAAAGAAGGAACCTTTTTGGAAAAAGAAACGAATCCATCCGCCGCAGCCCGGAAATGAGAAGGCGTTCATTGACCATGCTTCTGTAAAATGGTAAAATACTATGATTCTGTTTATATAGATTTCAGAAGATTATAGATAGAGAACAGAAAAGGAGCAGGACCGATTATGTGGATTTCCGATCAGTGGCAGGACTTTGAGCTCATCGATTGTTCCGGCGGAGAGAAACTGGAGCGATGGGGCAGCTATACCGTGGTCCGCCCGGATCCTCAGGCCATCTGGCAGACGCCCAGAAACCGGAACGAGTGGAATCGGCAGGGCGGTCATTACAAACGCTCCAGCACCGGCGGCGGAAAATGGGATCGGGGAAATCTTCCTTCCGACTGGACGATCGGATATAAAGACCTGACGTTTCAGGTAAAGCCCATGAACTTCAAGCATATGGGACTGTTTCCGGAACAGGCTACCAACTGGGACTGGGCCATGGAACAGATCCGCAATGCGGGACGGGAGATCTCCGTTCTGAATCTGTTTGCCTATACCGGCGCCGCCACGGTGGCCTGTCTGAAAGCCGGTGCTTCCGTGTGTCACGTAGACGCGGCCAAGGGCATGGTAGCCTGGGCCAAACAGAACGCGCAGGTCTCCGGGGTCATCGACCGTCCGGTACGATGGATCGTGGATGACTGTGCCAAGTTCGTGGAGCGGGAGATCCGCCGGGGTCATCATTACGATGCCATTATCATGGATCCGCCTTCCTATGGCCGCGGGCCGGGAGGAGAAGTCTGGAAACTGGAAAACGATCTCTGGGATTTCGTGTGTCTGACGGCCAATGTTCTGTCGGAGGATCCTCTGTTCGTTTTAATCAACACCTATACCACGGGTCTCAGTCCGTCGGTCCTGACCTATATGTCGGAGAGCATCTTCACGAAACGGTTCGGTTCCGGTGTCTCCGACAGCCAGGAACTGGGTCTTCCGGTAACGGAATCCGGCCTGGTACTGCCCTGTGGATGCAGCTGCCGGTGGCAGCATGCGACTTGAAGGAGTCAATAAGCTATGAGCGTGATCATACAAACGGAAAATCTGCATCACCGATACATGGATGAGGAAGAGGATTCCCTGAAGGGCGTCGATCTTGCGATCGAGAAGGGGAGCTTTGTGGCGATCCTCGGTCACAACGGATCGGGAAAATCCACCCTTGCCAAGCATTTTAACGGCATCCTCACACCCACAGAGGGGAAAGTGTGGATCAATGGCATGGATACCTCCGATGAGGACAAGCTCCTTGCGATCCGGCAGACCGTCGGGATGGTGTTCCAGAATCCGGACAACCAGATCGTCGCCAATGTGGTGGAAGACGATGTGGCGTTTGCGCCGGAGAATCTGGGTGTGCCCAGCGAGGAGATCCGTCAGCGCGTGGATAATGCGCTGAAGCAGGTCGGGATGTACGAATACCGCATGCATGCACCGCATCTGCTCTCCGGCGGACAGAAACAGCGTGTCGCCATTGCCGGTGTCATCGCCATGGAGCCGGAGGTCATCGTACTGGACGAGCCTACGGCGATGCTGGACCCCAAGGGACGGAAGGAAGTCGTCTCCACCGTATCCAGGCTGTGCCGGGAAAAAGGGATCACCGTGGTGCTCATTACCCATCACATGAACGAATGTGTGGATGCCGACCGTCTGGTGGTCATGTCCGGCGGACGGGTCATCGCCGACGACACTCCGGCCAGAGTTTTCTCTCAGGTCTCTCTCATGGAGAGCGAGGGACTGACCGTGCCGGCGACGACACAGGTGCTCAACACACTCAACCAGCAGGGATATGATTTCCCGCTGGAAGCACTGACGGTAGAACAGTGCGCCGCGGCCATTGCCGCGAATCTTAACGCATAAAGGATTACAAACTATGTCCATCATCAAAGTGGAGAATCTCTCACATGTTTACAGTGAGGGGACTCCGTTTGAAAAAACTGCGATCCATGACATCAACCTGACCATTCCCGAAGGAGAGATGGTGGGGGTCATCGGGCATACCGGTTCGGGAAAGTCCACCTTCATCCAGCATCTGAACGGGCTGCTGAAACCCACATCGGGGACCATCACCCTGGATGGCAGAGATATCTACGAATCAAAACAGTTCACCCACGATGTGCGGTTCCGCGTGGGGCTGGTATTCCAGTATCCCGAGTATCAGCTCTTTGAGGAGACTGTCTACAAGGATATTGCCTTCGGACCGTCCAACATGAAACTCTCCGAAGAGGAGATCGATGAGCGGGTCCGGGAGGCAGCAGCGTTCGTACGAGTGGAAGAGGAGCTGTTTGAGAAATCCCCGCTGGAGCTGTCCGGCGGTCAGAAACGGCGTGTTGCCATCGCCGGTGTCATCGCCATGCGGCCCTCTGTCCTGATTCTGGACGAACCCACTGCCGGGCTGGATCCCGGGGGATGCCAGCAGATCCTGCAGAACATCTGTGAATATCGGGAGAAATCCGGTTCCACGGTGATCCTCGTCAGCCACAGCATGGATGACGTGGCCCGCATCGCCGACCGTCTTGTGGTGTTCTCTCAGGGGAGCATCCTCATGGAGGGCACACCGGAAGAAGTGTTCTCCCATCCGGCGGAACTGACGGAAGTGGGACTGTCCGTTCCGGAGCCCACCTCCATCGCCATGGCACTGAAAGAAAAAGGTGTGGATCTCGGATCTGCCATCTATACGACGGACCAGCTGGTCGCGGCCATCACCCGATGGAAGGGGGGACCGGCATGCTGAGAGATATTACCTTAGGTCAGTATTTCCCCGGAGATACCGTTGCACATCGTCTGGATCCCAGAACGAAACTTGCACTGGTGGTCCTGTATATCGTCGGTCTGTTTATGGCGAAGAACTGGATCTCCTACGGACTAGTATTTCTGGTGACCATCGCCTGCATGGCGGTATCCCATATCAAGCTGAAGACGCTGACGAAGGGATTAAAACCCCTGATCATCATTATCGTGCTTACGGCGGTACTGAACCTGTTCTATACCCCGGGCACACAGATCATTGAAGGTGTTCCCATGACCTGGGAAGGTCTGAAGAAGGCTTTTCTTCTGGTCATGCGCATCATGATGCTCATTTCGGGAACCTTCCTTCTGACGTATACCACGAGCCCCATCGCACTGACAGACGGTCTGGAAAAGGCTATGAGCCCGCTGAAAAAGCTTCGGTTCCCGGTGCATGAGATGTCCATGATGATGTCCATGGCGCTGCGTTTCATTCCCACGCTGACGGAGGAGACGGACAAGATCATGTCGGCCCAGAAGGCCCGCGGAGCGGACTTTGAGACGGGCAATCTCCTGCAGCGTGCCAAGGCGCTGATCCCCATTCTGGTACCCCTGTTCGTTTCCGCGTTCCGGCGTGCGGACGAGCTGGCTGTCGCCATGGAGAGCCGCTGCTATCACGGCGGAGAAGGCAGGACCCGGATGAAACAGCTGAAGTATGCGGCAAGGGATTTCATCGCCTATTTCCTCGGGATCCTGTTTGTCGTTGTCATGGCGGTGCTGCGGCATTACGGACTGTAAGAATCTATGAGAAATATCGCTCTGAAACTACGATACGACGGCTCCCGATACCACGGGTGGCAGGTGCAGAAAAACGAGATCTCGGTGTGCCAGACCGTGGAACAGGCAGTGGAAGCCACCTGCGGGAAAGCGCACGTGATCGGATGCGGACGTACCGATGCCGGTGTGCATGCAAATCGGTACTGCGCCAATTTCCGCACCGAAAGCACCATACCCATTGAGAGGATCCCGCTGGCCATCAATTCACGGCTTCCCATGGATATTGCCGTGCTGGATGCTGTGGAGGCACCGGAGGATTTCAACGCCATCGGATCGTGCATCAAGAAGGAATATATCTATCGGATCCACAATACCAATATACGGGATCCGTTTCTGGAAAACCGGGTCTGTTTCTATCCTCAGAGACTGGATCTGGATCGTATGAAAAAGGCCGCAGAGGCCTTCGTGGGGACCCATGATTTCAAGGCCGTTCGCTCAGTAGGTACGGAAACGAAGACGACGGTGCGAACCGTCCACTGGTGTGACGTGTCGAAACAGGAGGATCTCATCACCGTGGCCATCTGCGCGGACGGTTTCCTCTACAACATGTGCCGGGCCATCGTGGGAACGCTGGTCTACGCTTCCTACGGCAAACTGGAGCCGGAGGAGATCCCGGCACTGCTGGAGCTTGGGGACCGGAGACTGACGGGTCCTACGATGCCGCCGCAGGGGCTGTATATGAACCGTCTGTGGTATGACGGTGCAGTGGGAGAAATGATGATGCGCAACGGAACACCCGATGGTGATCTCTTGCATCCTATGATAAAATAAAACTGATGAATCTTTACGGATCCCGGGATGAAAAGGGAAGGAAGCAGACCTATGAGTGAGCATGAAGCAAAATCGAATCATGTTCGTATGAAGCCGCGTATGCTGCTTCTTCTGGCTGCCCTGCTTCTCGTTATCATCGCGGCTCTGATCATCGTTATGAATCGGAGCAGCATTGGAGTGGCGCTGTCTTCCGGACACCGTGCCGGAGGCAACCGCAAGCCCTTTACCTATGCCAGCGCCGCCCAGATCGAGGCGGACGCGGTGGGAAACGGACTTGCCATCGTCTCCAACAACGGGATGGAGCTTCTGGATTCCGGCGGACGGCTTGCCATGAAGGAACTGGTTGCCATGAAGAAACCGGCAGTGACGGCCTCCACTTCCAGTGCGGCAGCCTTCGATATCGGAAACACAAACCTGATCATCGGAGATCTGCATGGCGCAAGCCATGTGCTGAAACTGAAACAGAATATCCTCACTGCGTCCATGAATGATAACGGATATCTTGCCGTATGTACGGAGTCCAGCGGATACCACGGAGAGGTGACGGTATACAATCCGCAGGCGCAGGAAGTATACCGATGGTATTCCGGGGAAGCATATCTGCTGACTGCACAGGTGTCACCGGACAACCGGTATCTGGCAACGCTCTGCGTGGGCAGCAAAGGCGGTTCCGTGCATATCATGCGTCTGGACAGTCCGGACGAAGTGGCGCAGTATGAGGCAGAAGATACCGTGGTCACGGATCTGAGATGGCTGGAGAACAACCGGATCTTCCTGTTGGAGCGGGAAAAATGCACGGTGATCGGCCGGGACGGCCGGGCAGTGGGCAGCCTGGAATTCGGGGACAAGGTGGTGACCGCCTTCTCCTACGGTGACGGTTTTGCCGCTGTGATGCTGTGTGACTATATTTCCGGGAAAAACGGAACGCTCATCAGTGTGGGACCGGACTGTACCATTCTGGGACAGGTCGCTGTTACCACCGGTCTGCAGGCACTGGATGCTTACCGCGGTTCAGTGGGACTGCTCTGCGGGGACGGAGTACATAAATATACCAAGACAATGTCCAAAGGCGGTAATGCCGACAGTGAAGCCGGTGTGATCGATCTGGTCATGCGTTATAATTCGGATGTGTTCCTGATCACTCAAAATACGGCACTGATCCGGAACTTCTGAGGGGGATAGAAAACCGTGAAAATAGCCATTGATGTTGTCCTGCTCCTGATTCTGATCTGGGGCATCTATAACGGATACAAGCGCGGGCTGGTAAACGTGCTGATCGCTGTGTTTGCCACCTGTCTCGCCCTGTTTGCCGGCAGTATCCTCTCTTCCACGTATTCCGGTACGCTGATGCCGGCCTTCGAGCCGTTTGTTGCCGGTCTGGCGGACACGGTGGAGGAGCAGACACTGACGGCCATCGGCTACGGAAACTCCGTAGTGAACATGAACGATCTGATCCAGCAGCAGCCGGAGATGAAACAGAAATACTGCAAGGCCCTCTACATGGAGATGGGTATTCATGAGGGAAGAGCGGAAGTGATCGCGGAAGAGGCAGCACAGCTGGTGGATGCCAAGGACATGAAACTGGAAAACGCCGCGGTACAGATGCTCTCGGAGAAACTGCTCTATGTACTTGGAACGGCGCTTGCGACGATCCTCATCCTCATTTTGTTCACGGCATTCGTCAATCTCGTGAATCTGAGTTTCCATCTGCCCAACGGGGAGAAGGTGGAGAAGGTGGGAGGAGTCATCGTCGGCATCCTCTTGGCGGTGCTCATCGCCACACTCATCTGCTGGTTCCTCAGCTTCTTCGGCGGCTTCCTTGGAAAGGATACCCTGACAGAAACCTATCTGGGACGCGTATTCCTGAAACTGACATTCCTTACGGACTGGCTTTTGTAATTTAAAACTGAAACTGCAGCGGAGGGGTTGCAGACAACCATAGAGGACAGGAGTATATCTTTTTTATGAATCCAACCATGTGCACACAGTGCGGCAAAAACGTAGCTGTGATCTTCATTACGAAAATTGAAAACGGTGTACAGAAGCAGGAGGGACTGTGCCTGCGCTGTGCGCGAAAGATGCATATCAAACCGGTGGATGACGTCATCGAGAAAATGGGTCTGACGGATGATGATCTGGACGCATTGTCGGGAGATATGATGAACGCATTCTCCGGCATGGAGAACCTGGCGGATCTGGCATCGGCCGGGGATGATCCTGACGGAGACGGCGATGAGGGAAAAACTGCGACCTTCCCGTTCCTCAACCATCTGTTCGGCGACAAGAACGGGCGGGAGGAACGCTCGGATCGGGGCGGATCCCAGGAGAACAGTGATTCCGCTGAACGGAAAGAATCCGGCCGGAACAACGGCCGCGGAAAGCGGAAGTTCCTGGACAACTACTGCATCAATCTCAATCAGCGCGCCCGGGAGGGCAAACTGGACCGGATGATCGGGCGTGAGGAGGAACTGGAACGCGTGATCCAGATCTTAAACCGCCGTCAGAAAAACAATCCGTGTCTCATCGGTGAGCCCGGCGTCGGCAAGACTGCTATCGCCGAGGGCCTTTCCCAGCGTATCGTTACGGGAAATGTTCCCTATAAACTGCAGAACAAGGAAGTTTATCTGCTGGATCTGACTTCTCTCGTGGCGGGGACCCAGTTCCGCGGACAGTTTGAGAGCCGCATGAAAGGGCTTATCGAGGAGATCCGGAAGCAGGGGAATATCATCCTCATGATCGATGAGGTCCATAATCTGGTAGGCGCCGGGGATGCGGAGGGCAGCATGAATGCCGCCAACATCCTGAAACCGGCCCTTTCCCGTGGAGAGATCCAGGTCATCGGAGCCACGACCTTTACCGAGTATCGGAAACATATCGAGAAGGATACGGCTCTGGAACGCCGTTTCCAGCCCGTCACGGTGAATGAACCTTCCATCGAGGACAGCATCCAGATCATGGAGGGAATCGCCCATTATTACGAGGATTTCCACGAAGTGGAGATCCCCAAGGAAATGTGCCGTGCGGCGGTCATCATGTCGGAACGGTACATCACAGACCGTTTCCTTCCGGACAAGGCCATCGACCTGATCGATGAAGCATGTTCGGATGTCAATCTGAAGAATACGGAACTTGCCCGCCGGGAACAGGTGGAGAAGGAGATCGCGGATCTTGCACTGGAACAGGATCTTCTTATGCAGGACACGGAGCAGGAGCATTACGAGCGTCTTGCGGAGATCCGCAGCGATACCATCCGGCTCAATGAGGAACTGGATCAGCTGAAGGCAAAGGGAAGACCGAAACTGACCATGGACAATATTGCCCGCATCATCGAATTGTGGACAAAGATTCCGGCTTCCACCATCAAAGCCGATGAACTGGAGCGCCTGGCCGCACTGGGCGATCGTCTGAGAGAGCATATCGTGGGACAGGATCAGGCTATCGAGTCCATCGTCTCCGCCATCCGCCGCAACCGGATCGGACTGGCAGCGAAACGGAAACCGGTGAGCTTTATTTTCGTGGGAAGCACCGGCGTGGGAAAGACCGAACTGGTCAAGCGTCTTGCTGAGGATATGTTCAATTCCCCCGAGTCCCTGATCCGTCTGGATATGTCGGAGTTCATGGAGAAATTCTCTGTATCCCGTATCATTGGTTCTCCTCCGGGATATGTGGGATACGATGAAGCCGGCCAGCTGACGGAAAAGATCCGTCGGAAGCCCTATTCCGTCGTCCTCTTTGACGAGATTGAGAAAGCCCATCCCGATGTTATGAATATTCTGCTTCAGATCCTGGATGACGGCCGCATCACCGATGCTCAGGGGCGTACGGTGAATTTTGAAAATACCATCATCGTCATGACCACCAATGCCGGCAGCAACACCAATGTCGGTACCGTGGGATTCGGCGGTACCAGCGAAGACAAGGACAAGGATCGTACCATGAAGGCACTTCAGGACTTCCTCCGTCCGGAATTTCTCAACCGTGTGGATGAGATCGTGTACTTCAACCGTCTGACGGAAGAGAACTTCCGCAACATCGCTGTGCTGATGCTGGAAGAAGTGCGTACCGTTATGGAAGAGCACGACCGCAGCTTTGACTGGGATGACAAGCTGGTGGATTATCTGGTGAAGAAGAGCTACTCCGAAGTGTATGGAGCCCGCAATCTTCGCCGCACCATCCAGAAGGATGTGGAGGATGCCGTTGCTTCCGAGATCGTGGAGCGCCGCGGCGAATCCATCACCAAGGTGTCGGTCTCTGCCGATGACGAAAAGGTCATCGTCACCTGCAAATGAACCATTCCCGCCCGGAAAACCGGGCGGGTTTCCAATAGAAATGAATCAAAAAGACGAAACAGTATAGGAGGCACATCATATGTCCGATCGTATTGAAATCATCAAAGGGGATATTACCCGATCCAAAGTAGACGCCATCGTCAATGCCGCCAACACATCTCTTCTGGGCGGCGGCGGAGTGGACGGCGCAATCCACCGCGCAGCCGGTCCGGATCTTCTGAAGGAATGCCGCACGCTTCACGGCTGTGAAACAGGTAAGGCCAAGATTACCAAGGGATATGATCTCATGGCAAAACACGTCATCCATACTCCCGGACCCGTCTGGCATGGCGGCAGCAAGGGCGAACCGGAGCTGCTGAAGAGCTGTTATCAGTCCTGTCTGGAACTGGCGTCGGAAAACGGATGCAGGACCGTGGATTTTCCGTCGATTTCCACCGGTGTATACCACTTTCCGCTGGAACAGGCATCCGTCATCGCAATCCGTACCATCTCGGATTACCTGAAAGATCATCCCGAAATCGAAAAAGTGCGCATGGTATGCTTTGATGAGGGCACGAAGAAATACTATGAGGAAGCACTGGCTGCCATCGAAGGATAATGGAAAAACTTCTAATCAGCGCATGTCTCATTGGGGAGAACTGCAAGTACAGCGGTGGCAGCAATGCCTTGCAGGGGGAGCAGCTCCGGCAGCTGCAGTTGTGTTATGAACTGATCCCGGTTTGCCCGGAACAGCTGGGAGGACTTCCGACACCCAGAACTCCGGCGGAACGGAGGGGAGATCGGGTCATCACCCGTGATGGACGGGATGTGACGGCGGAATTTTATGCCGGTGCCGAACAGACACTTACCATCTCGGAGGACCGGAAAATCTGCAAAGCGCTGTTGAAATCCAGAAGTCCCTCGTGCGGCCGGGGCCGGATCTATGACGGCACCTTCACCGGGACACTGATACGGGGAAACGGCGTTACGGCTCAGGCTCTCATAGAACAGGGGATCTCCGTTTATACGGAGGAAGAGATCGCCCAGCTGGTTTAAGAAAATATAAGAATTGCACGGAAAAGGATTCGACCTTTTTCGTGCTTCTTTTCAGCCCTTTTTTCCATTGCAAGGCAAAAAGACGAAACTATTTTACGTTAAATGTGAGTTTTGGAGTTCCATAATTTCCTCATTCTATTATTATGTAAAATCTTTTGACGGACTTACCAAAAGATGGGAATGTCAACCATAAATAGTTTCAAATATATTACAAAATTATTGTGAAAAAGGGCGAAAAGTTACAGATGGGAATTGAATCTTGGCCTCCAGATGTGTATAGTTAATTTGATATGAACTATCTTGTATATCACAAGAGAGGCAAGAGTAAACTAGAAGGAGAAAGCTATGAGAAAAATGAAAAAGCTTTTGAGTCTGGTACTGTGTGTAGCGCTGGCCGTGGCACTGATGATCCCCATGTCGTTCGTCTCCGCAGAGGAATCGAATATGCATGGAATCACCACCATGGGAGACAGCGTATCCACCGGTTATGGACTGATCCAGGACACTGACTGGGGAAACGGACAGCTGACCCCCACTGCCGATGGGAAACTGGAATACGTAAAACGTCCCTTGGGAATGCATGTCATGGTTCCCAACAGCTATTCTGGAATTGTGGCTCAGAAACTTGGTATCAATTTCAGTAATAAAGACAGCTGGTACTATAACCACTGCCGCGCCGGATTCCGTACCATCGAAGAGATCCGTATGCTGGATCCTGAATATGATGCTTCCATGATGGGCGATATCATGAGCGATCAGTTCATTCTGGGACAGACCGGCCATTCCGAAATGACCCCGGAAGAGCTGGCAGCATTCCGTGCAGAAGGCCAGCAGGATATCAAGAATTCCAAACTGGTTATTATCGGACTTGGCATGAGCGATCTTGGTGTTCCTCTGACGCTGGCATTCAATCTCCTGTTCGAAGAGATCGCACAGGCAGGCGGCGCCAACCCGAAAGAGATCGAGACCGTTACCAATGCCACGACCGAAGTTATGAATAACGGCGGAAGCGCCGAGCAGGTCCTGCTCACCGGTCTTGGTGTTGCAGAATCCATCGGATATCTTCCTCAGGCAATCATCTCCTTCATTCGTGCAGAATTGCAGAGCGAAGTCGGATTTGCAAACAACTACAAGCAGCTGGTAAAAACCATCTTTGATCTGAACCCCAACTGCACCGTTGTTGCACTGAGTATGATCAACACATTCAAAGACCTGACCCTCACCGGAATCTCCCCTGTGAAGGCCGGCAAGATCGCAGACATCGGTGTCGGAATCTTCAATTCCGTCATCAAGAGCGCATCTCCCGGAAGCCAGTATGACTATCGTTACTGCGATATTGTGGACACGCCGCTGAAGGGCTATTCCACTCCGTCTCTGGCAATCTCTGCAGTAACACTGCAGCTGATCAATACCTACAATGAGTATTTTGAAAAC
>CAJOQP010000125.1 GCA_905236515.1 uncultured Oscillospiraceae bacterium
ATGGTCCTGCCCGGCTCACTACTACGCCAACTTCTCCAACTGGGCTGCCAACTGCTGGGGCATCGACGTCCTGGTCGAGATGGAATCCCTGAACTTCACCAAGCACCTGGAAACTTCCGACAAGGAAGAGGCACTCCGCGACCTGGCCCGTCTGTACGAGCGTATGGTCATGCGTCGTCACACCAACGGCGGTTACCAGAACGTCGTTGACGAGCTGTGGAGACAGTGCGAATGGTGGGATGTGGACATCATCATCATGTATCAGAACGTTGCCTGCAAGAACATGGCAACTCTGCAGGGCATCCTGGATGAGCAGTCCCGTCAGAAAGATATGAAGATGATCTGGGAAGAACACGATCTGATGGATCCGCGTACCGTTTCCCGCCGCACCATGCGTGATAAGGTCTCCGACTTTATGCGTACGGTTATGAACGAGGAGCCGGTGGACGAGTCCCTGGTTGACTTCGCAGACGACACCGCAATGTAATCTTCATCATTCAACTGTTCGAAAGGAGAACTCTCATGAAAGCTTGCAAAACCGCATCCATGATTCTTAGCGGTACTGTTGGCCTTCTGTTCGTCGTATACTTCTGGAACCTTGACCAGAAACTCATGGGCTGGGCCTATGTCATGGTCAACCGGATCTTCGACCGCAAGAAAGTCGACAACAGACTGTAATACTTAAGAGAAATACCCATTTCTCTCACCCTGGCATGGCCACCGGAACTTCCGGTGGCCATGTTGTTTTGGGACGTGAAAAGGCCTCTGACTCAAAAGCGAGTCAGAGGCCATATCCATTTTTCGTTAAGATCAATATCTCTTCTGCAGGATCAGGTAGAAGAGCCAGTAGAATACCAGAATAAAGCATACCGATCTGGACAGCATCATCATGATGTCATCGTGTCCCAGGATCTTTGCAACAATGGTCCCTACAGCGGCCACCAGCACATACGTATATCCTGCCCAGGACCAGGACTTCATGGCGATGAAACGGTTCCGTTCGTCTTTTTCCTTTACATCCAGCTCTTCCTTGAATTCCGCATTGGTACGGTAGCGGATCTGCCGGATAAACATCAGCATGCCCACCACGATCAGGCCCGTTCCCATGCCCTCCCAGAATTCATCCAAGACTCCCGTCAGCCCCAGCACCAGCAGGGCGGCACCGATCAGGATCTCCAGGATACTGACGATAAAGCGCCAGTCGTTTCTCTTCATATCAGATACCTCCTTCGGGATCCTCCTCAAACAGGAAGACCTCCTCTATAGTCATGTCGAAATACTTTGCGATATGGTACGCAAGGAAGATGGAGGGATTGTATCGTCCCCGCTCCAGAGAGCTGATGGTCTGCCGGGATACTCCCATGGCCTTGGCGAAATCCTCCTGGCGGATCCCCCGTTCCCTGCGGATCTCTTCGATTCGGTTTTTCAAGCTCTCACCTCTTTCTTTGTAATGTAAAGTTTCCTTTACAATCACAACATAACACACCGTCTGAGGAATGTCAAGCTAGCTTTACATTATTCTGCAAAAAATATCAGCTGCTCCTGGCAGCTGATATATGTTTTTAAATCGTCCGTGTATTTAGGATGCGTTGTCCTCCCCCAGAACCTGAGGGATATCCAGTCCTTCTACTGCGGTGGGAACGATAGTCATGGTACCGGTAGTCTTCTCCTTATCGGTGGAGATATACAGCTGGTACTCGCCCGGTTCCACATCCACTCTGCCGGCAGTGTCGCCGGTAAAGGATCCTTCAAAATAAGCTTCTCCGTTCTCCGGATCCGGAATCGTTTCCATATCCGTCATGGGAGCCAGGATCCGCACATAGATGGTGCCCTTCTCCAGTGCAGGAGTAAAGACCAGCGTCTGTCCTTCCGCCACGGTGATATCCGCGGAGACGCCCGATCCGTACATCCGGTCACAGGTGATGGACAGCGAGCCGTCATCCTGGGGTTCCACGTTCATGGTGGGTTTGGAGCATCCTGCCAGCACAAAGACAAGTGCCAGGACCAGCCCGAGAAGCATCAGTCTCTTTTTCATTATTCCCTTCCGATCCTAAGATCGTTTCCTTTCTTTGATTTATACATATATTATATTATCCTGTCTTCTGTTCGGCAACGGTTCCCCGTAAACTTTCTGTAAATAGAAAAGATCCCGGCTCCATAAAGAAAGCCGGGACCCCTTTCAAAAGAGAGCAGGTGTACGAAGCGCACACACTGTTGCTCACTGAGGATAGACAGGAGTACGTCCTGCCTTGACTTCGGCAAAGTAGTTCTTTGCCAGTTTGAACACCGTACCGGACAGAAGGAACACACCGATAAGGTTCGGGATGACCATCAGTCCGTTGAGGGTATCGGAAATATCCCACAGAAGGCCCAGATCCACGGTGGCACCGAGGATGGCTACCAGGGAATACACAAACAGGAACGGTTTGATGACTTTGGATCCGAACAGGAACTCGATGCAGCGGGTTCCGTACAGGCCCCAGCCAAGGACCGTGGAAAACGCAAAGCAGATCATGGCCACAGCCGTGAAGATGGACACCCACCGACCGTAGCTGGACGTAAAGCCCTGGATCGTGAGGTCAGCTCCGGCTGCTCCGCCATAGGGAACCTCGATGCCGCTGCACAGGATGACAAGAGCTGTCAGGGTGCAGATGACGATGGTGTCGGCAAACACTTCAAAGATGCCGAACAGACCCTGCTGAACAGGATGAGGCGTATCTGCCGTAGCGTGGGCAATAGCTCCGGTGCCCAGACCGGCTTCGTTGGAGAAGATGCCGCGGGACACACCGCGCCGCATGGCCATAAACATGGAGCCCACCACGCCTCCGGTGAATCCTCTGGGGCTGAAGGCGCCGCCGAAGATGGATTCAAAGGCATAGGGGATGTTCTGATAGTTGATCACCAGAACACCGAGGCCCAGAACGATGTACAGGATCGCCATGAAGGGGACGAGCTTCTCCGTCACGGCGCCGATGCGCTTGATACCGCCCAGCATGACTGCCGCCACGCAGATGGCGATGACGATGCCGGCGATGAGATTGAAGGTGGGTACGGTTCCCTCCCCGATGAGATTATAATTGAGGACTGCCTGATCCATCGCCGTAACGATGGTGTTGACCTGAGTGGCATTGCCGGTTCCGAAGACTACGAGGGAGCCCAGCACGGCAAAGACCACCGCCAGCCATTTCCACTTGGGGCCGAGGCCGTTTTTAATATAGTACATGGGGCCGCCCACATAATCGCCCTGATCGTTTTTCTCACGGAAATGGACCGCCAGGACCACTTCGGAGAACTTGGTGCACATACCCAGCAGTGCCGAGATCCACATCCAGAACACGGCACCGGGACCGCCCAGTGCGATGGCGCCGGCCACACCGGCGATATTGCCGGTACCTACCGTTGCTGCCAACGCGGTACAGACTGCCTGGAAGGGGCTGATGGAACCTTCCGCCGCTTCCTCGCGGTGGAACATTTTTCCCAGGGTCATCTTGATGGCATATCCGAAGTGCCGCAGCTGGACGAAGCCGGTGCGAATACTCAGATAGATGCCAACGCCCATGATGCAGATCATGGCCGGAATACCCCAGACAAATCCGTTGACCGCAGAGTTTACGGCTGCAATTGTCTCTAACATTATTCTTTTCTCCTTTTGTTCGGACTCCGGTGTGAGCTCTTTCGGTCCTTCTGCCCGGACCGAAGACGCCGGTATCCTGAAATGTCTCTCTCCGATACATGGAGATGCACGGTTCATTCCCGATCCTTAAGAGAGAACTATTCCGTGCAATAAAATTTTATCACAAAACGGTTAAAAATAAAGAAGTTTCACCAGTTTTTCCCATCGAGCATCAACCAAAAAAAAGCCTCTTTTTTTGTATAATAAGAGCAGACATTCCGACGATTCTGTCAAAATGTCCGCTCTTTTCCTTAAAATAGTTATATTTTGTATCAGCTCTGTCCGTCTGACGGTCTTCCCTTATAATGAAGCACCAGCATCGTGAGGTCGTCAAACTGGGGAACCTCTCCCACGAAATCGTAAACAGCGCTGCTCATGCCGGTGACGATGGACTGGGGCGGCAGGTCTTCGAAGCGGCGCAGCATGGTAACGGTCCGCTCCAGACCGAACTGTTTCCGGTCGCTCCGTTCCGCTTCCGGCACTCCGTCGGTGTAGACGAAGAGTTTTGACCCCGGCTGCATCTCAATGGTGTAGTTGGTGTATTTCATCCCCGGCATACCGCCTACGACGAAGCCGTGTTTGTCCTTCAGGATTTCGAAATGACCGCTGGGCTGACGGAGGACGGGATACTCATGCCCCGCATTGCTGCAGGTCAGCACACCGGTCTTCAGATCCAGGATGCCCAGCCATACCGTCACGAACATCTCCTCGGTATTGTTGCGGCAGATCCGCTCGTTGAGAGTCTCCAGCACCGTTGCGGGATCCTTGCCGCTGAGAAGTTCGTTCTGCAGCAGCACCTTGGTGATGGTCATGAACAGCGCCGCCGGAACTCCCTTGCCGGACACATCCGCCATGACGAGAGCCAGATGGTTCTCATCCACCATGAAGAAATCATAGAAGTCCCCTCCCACTTCCTTGGCGGGGATCATGGTGGCATAGATGTCCAGTTCGTCATGCTCCGGGAAAGGCGGGAAGATCATGGGCAGCATGGCCAGCTGGATGCGGGAAGCCAGATTCAGCTCCGCGCCGATGCGTTCATTCTCCGCGGCAAATTCCTGGATCCGGTCCATATAGACATCCAGTTCCTCCGCCATGGTGGAGACATCCTCTGCCAGTTCTCCGATCTCGTTGTTGCTGCGGATCTGCTTCAGGTCCTCTATGACCTTCCGGCTGTCCTTGCTGTTTTTGTATTCCCGGATGTTGTCCTGGACCTTTCTCAAGGGGCGGATTACCAGGAAGAACAGCATGGTCAGGCACACCGCTGCCAGCAGGATCTCAAACAGCACCGACCACATGGAGTTCTGCATCGTTTCCCGCATCTTGGCGTCTTCCAGCCCGCCCTGACTGTAGGTCAGTCCGATGATGGCGATCTTGTCTCCCACGTCTTCCAGATAGGTATAGTAATCCACATAATTGTCCGCTTCCGTCAGGTTTCTCTGGTTTTCCCGGGCAAGACGCATGGATTCCTGCCGCAGTTCATCCACTTCCACCTGGACACCCAGTGTGTAGACCTGTTCATATTCCGTGCCTCTCTCCGCTCCGGGATCCGCTGCGCTGAGGAGGAAGAACTGGGTCTTATAGCTGTCATCGGTAAGGACGACGAAGAGAAACTCCGTATCGGAAGATGCCTTGATCTGGTTGAGCCTGGTAATGACCCGGGAATACATGATCTCGGCAAAGATGCGCTGATCTTCCGCCGGAAGCGCTTCGATCTGTTCCTCCGTCACGTAATCCAGCGGCATGTCCGGATGGTTCTTATACCAGATCCGGCACTGCAGCTCCGTTTTGACGCCGTCCTCATAGGTGGCATCGTATTCCAGTTCCATCTCCCGGGCATGTTCGTACCAGTAACGGAGAAGGAACGGATGGGCCGGATATTCCGTCACCGCCTGTTTCACCTCATTGGTGACACTGTCGGCGACGGCAGTAGTCTGCTCATCCACACTGCGAGCCGAAATATACTGTACGGACAAGAACGTGAGGATCCCGATGAGGAAGATCCCCAGGACAAAAATGATCGCCACCTGTCGGATGATGCTTGTTTTCCTGTTCATATATCTGTTTCCTTGTTTATGCAATGCTCCTGACCGGTGTTTCGGGGGAACGAACATGCCGGCCCGGAATAGTTTGTCTATTAATTAACCTATTATATCATTTTCTGTCTTCTTCCGTAACCCTCTTATTCCAATTTCGAAAAAAAC
>CAJOQP010000126.1 GCA_905236515.1 uncultured Oscillospiraceae bacterium
GCAAATAAAACGGGGCACCCGAAAACATAGCCCGTCATAGAGGCCAGTCCGATGCCCGATGCTTCTATCGTAAGTATTTTATTGACGTCACAGTTGACATAAAGCCGCTTCCATTCGCATGCCATCTCATACAGCAGACCAGTGTCGATCTGATGGTTCAGAAAATTGTCCACTTTCAGGATGCCGCCGGGTTTGATCGTGCCGTCCTGTATGATCCGGTCTTCAAGAAGCTTCAAAACGCAACCTCCAAAATGAAAGAAAATACACTATCATTCTACCGTTTCATGGAAGATTCTGCAAGATAAAAAGAAACGAAATAAACGAAAAGATTAACGAAAATGAGGTGCACAATGAACGAAAAAAACCCGCCTTGAAGCGGGTTCATTTCGGGTAATATTAAAATTACACAGCGCGGGTGACCTTGCCGCTGCGCAGGCAGCGAGTGCATGCATAAACATGCTGCGGTTTTCCATCCACAATGGCCTTGACGCGCTTCACATTGGGCTTCCAAGTACGATTGGAGCGTCTATGAGAGTGGCTCACCTTAATACCGAAGGTAACGCCCTTGTCGCAAAACTGACATTTTGCCATTCGAAGCACCTCCTTGCTTGTGTTTTCTAAAGAAATAGCTTATCCATAATAGCAGACGGGCAAATCAAATGCAAGTCTTATTTTTTGTGGGAATGCATTGCCAAAAGGGAAAAGAATCGTTAATATGATACTTGTGAAATTATACATTATAAATATATAAAAGGGAGTACCACTATGGCATCCAAATATACGGTTAAGCTCTCAACAGTTGTCCAGGAGCTGAATCTGAAGATTCTCCGAACCTCTTCCGACTATGAGGAACGGCGGATCAGCACGGCGGACATCAACCGGCCTGCTCTGCAGCTAACCGGGTTTTATGATTATTTTGATCCCAAACGGATCCAGATCATCGGACGGGTGGAAAGCACCTATCTGAATACACTCTCTCCGGAGGAACGTCGCAACCGGTTTGAGGAGTTTATGAAATTTGATATCGCGGCACTGGTCATCGGTCACGGAGTTGATGCCTTCCCCGAGTGTATGGAAATGGCCGAAAAGTATGATCGGAACGTGTTCGCAACGGATGACGACACCTCTGTTTTTATGGCAGACACCATCGTGGCGTTAAGCCGCCATCTTGCACCACGTCTTACGACACATGCGGTACTGGTGGAGGTCCATGGTGAAGGCGTGCTCATTACCGGTGATTCCGGCGTCGGCAAATCGGAGACGGCACTGGAGCTTATCAAGCGAGGCCACAAATTCATCGCGGATGATGCAGTGGAGATCAAGAGGATCAACAAGGATTCTCTTACCGGAGAATCGCCGGAGCTGATCCGGGATTACATGGAACTGCGCGGTATCGGCGTAGTCAACATCCGTAAACTTTACGGCGTGGGCTCCGTCATGCCCCGCTGTCCCATCGAACTGGTGGTGAAACTGGAACAGTGGGACGATACCAAGGCATATGACCGTCTGGGCCTGACCAATGAGACCGAGGAGATCCTCGGAGTAACGCTCCCGGCAGTGACCATCCCGGTCCGTCCCGGCCGAAATCTGGCTGTGATCCTGGAGCTCGCCGCCATGAATAACCGGCAGAAGAAGCTGGGATTCAACGCAGCGGAGACGCTGGCAGACAATGTGGATTACGCAGTGGATGCCGGCCTGTATTAATTCGAAAAAAGCAAAAACAGTAATAACCAAAGCATAGGAGAGGAATATGACACATCAAGAGAGTTTGACCAAAGTAATTGAAGAAATCCGAGAAGAGTATCCCGGAATGCTGATCCTGGAAAACGAACCGTTTTCCAAACACGGATCCATGCGGGTCGGCGGGCCGATCCGTGCGATCGCCAGCCCGGGAGATGTATTCTCTCTCAGCAAGGTCTGTTCCTTCCTGAAACGCAACGCCATTGCACCGTTCATCCTTGGAAACGGAACGAACGTCGTGATTCCGGATGAGGGACTGGATCTGTTCATGATCAAAACAGAAAAGCTCACCAAAATGTGGATGCAGTCAGACGGATCTCTGTATGCCGAGGCAGGAAATTCACTTGCCAGAGTCAGCCAGTTCGCGCAGTCCAACGGGCGTGCCGGTCTGGAATTTGCGTCCGGTATTCCGGGAACTCTGGGAGGAGGAATCCTGATGAATGCGGGAGCATACGGCGGAGAGATGAAAGACTATATCCGCACGGTGATCGCCATCAAACTGGAAGATCAGTCCATGTATGAGATCGAGGCCAAGGACTGTGATTTCGGATACCGCCACAGCCTGTTTGAAGATGGAGGCTATGTGATCTTGGCAGCGGTATTTGATCTGCCGGAGGGAGACAAGGATGCCATCGCGGAACAGATGCGCACGCTCAACGAGAAACGCCGGAACAGCCAGCCTCTGGATCTGCCGTCCTGCGGAAGTGCGTTCAAACGACCGGTAGGCGGATACGCCGCGGCGCTGATCGAGGAAGCAGGACTGAAAGGATATTCCGTAGGAGGAGCACAGGTTTCTGAGAAGCATTCCGGTTTTGTCGTGAACAAAGGTGGCGCCACCTATGATGATATCGTGGCTCTCATGGATCACATCCGCAAGGAAGTAAAGAAGAACTCTGGAATCACTCTGGAACCGGAAATGAAGATCTACCCCAAGAAAATGATTCTGGTGGACCAGACTCCGGTTGAAATCCCGGAAGAGCTGAAGGAAGAATTCGAGAAATTCAAACAGGAACGGGCCAAGCAGAAAAAAGACGAGGAGAACTAATGGAGTTTCTGATCATATCCGGAATGTCCGGCGCCGGAAAGAGCCGGGCAGCCGATGTTATGGAAGATCTGAATTACTACTGCGTGGACAACCTTCCGGTTGCCCTGATTCCGCGTTTTGCGGAACTGTGTATGGCAACACAGGAACGATATGAAAAAGTCGCGCTGGTAATGGATGTTCGGGAGAGGGATGGATTCGAAGACCTTTTCAGTACACTGGACAGTCTGAAAAACATGGGCTGCACCTACCGCATGCTGTTTATGGATGCGGATACGGCGACACTCATAAAACGATATAAAGAGACCCGACGGCCCCATCCTCTTGCCGGGAACGGAACTACGATGGAGGAAGCAATCCGGCTGGAGCACGAGATGATGACTCCCATCCGGGCACGGGCGGATTACGTGATCAATTCCACAGGGCTTACACATGGCATGCTTCAGCAGCGCCTGTATTCACTGTTTGGAGGAGATCAGAGCAAAAAAACGATCACCGTCAATGTTACGGCATTCGGATACAAACACGGGATCCCACTGGATGCGGATCTTGTTTTGGATGTCCGATTCCTTCCGAACCCCTACTATGAAGAGGATCTGCGGCAGAAGACCGGACTGGATCCGGAGGTGCGCGAGTACGTGTTCGCTTCGGATGTGTCCAGGGAATTTATGGACAAGCTGACGGATCTGGTGGATTTTCTCCTTCCGCTCTATATTGAGGAGGGGAAATTTTCCCTGACGATCGCAGTCGGATGTACCGGTGGACGGCATCGCAGCGTGGCGGTGGGCTACGAGCTCAGAAATCATCTGCTGGAGAAGGGCATCAATGCAGTGGCCTTCCAGCGGGACATTGAGAAGTGAGGATTACAGGATGTCGTTTGCATCAGACGCAAAAGCAGAACTGTGCCAGATAAAAATCGACTCAAAAAGCTACGCCGTGGCACAGGCCTACGGCGTGCTGTTATATTGCAATACTTTTTCTGCGGATGAAATACGGATCATCACGGCAGCGGATGCCTTCGCGCAGACGCTTCCCCGCCTGTTTCGGAAGGCCTTTAATGTGGGTTTTGACAAAAGTCCGGATCGGGAATCGAAAGGAAAGAAAAGCTTTATCATTACGGATAAAGATAAGATCCGCACCATCTATTCGGCCTTCGATATCGATGCGGATTCCACACCGGTTCTGCACATCAACCACGGGGTGCTGGAAGAAGACGGACAGAAGCTCGCGTTCATCCGAGGTGCTTTTCTTGCCGGAGGGAGTGTGTCCGATCCGGAGAAGAGCTATCATCTGGAGATGACAACGACCCATGCCAGCGTCAGCAGAGAGGCTTACGCCATCCTGCTGGACATGGGATTTTCTCCGAAGGAAGCCAAGCGGTCCGGCAGTTCCATGCTGTATTTCAAGCAGTCCGAAACCATTGCGGATTTCTGCACATGGATCGGCGCGCCGGTGACGGCACTGAAGATCATGAATGCAAAAGTGGATAAGGACATGAGAAATGCCATCAACCGGAAGGTCAACTGCGACTCCGCCAATGCGGACAAGATCGTACTGGCCGCACAGGAACAGCTCAACGCCATCAAGGAGATCGACCGGGTCTTTGGACTGGAGAATCTCCCCAATGCCCTTCATGAGGCAGCGCTGCTGCGCATTGCCAACCCGGCATCGAGCATCTCCGATCTGGCAAAACTGTCCATCCCGCCGGTGTCCAAGTCAACATTGAATTACCGGCTGAACAAACTGATGGCACTGCAGAAAAAACTGCAGGGAACCGGTTCCGACATGAAACCGGAGGAAGGAAACTAGAAAACTATGGCCTTTGCCCATTTACATGTTCATACCGAATACAGCCTGCTAGACGGCGCCTGCCGCATTCCGGACCTGGTGAAACGGGCCAAGGAAATGGGAATGGATTCTCTGGCCGTGACGGATCATGGCGTAATGTACGGAGCAGTTGCCTTTTATCAGGCCTGCAGTGCAGAGGGGATCAAACCGATTATCGGATGTGAGGTCTATGTGGCGCCCCGCGGAATGGAAGATAAGGAACATGGGATCGATAACGACTATTCTCACCTTATCCTGCTTTGCGAAAACGAAGAGGGCTACCATAACCTGTGCTATTTGGTCTCCGAAGCGTTTACAAAGGGCTTTTACGTAAAGCCGCGAATCGACTGGAGCCTCCTTCGAAAACATGCGAAAGGTCTGATCTGTCTGTCCGGCTGTATTGCCGGCGAGATTCCCCAGATGCTTATCAATGACCGATACGAGGATGCAAAAGCCAAAGCAACGGAACTGCAGGAGCTGTTTGGTCCGGACCGTTTCTACTTGGAGATCCAGAATCACGGGATCAGTGAAGAACAGAAGGCAACCGCGGGATTGATCCGCATCGCGCAGGAGACCGGGATCCCACTGGCGATGACCAACGACGCACACTATGTGCGGAAGGAAGATGCCCGCAACCACGATGTTCTTCTGTGTATACAGACGGGCAAAACGCTGGACGATCCCGATCGTATGCGGTTTGCCAATGATGAGTTTTATCTGAAGAGCGAAGAGGAGATGCGCGCACTGTTTCCGGATCAGCCGGAAGCTGCGGAAAACACGGCAAAGATCGCTGCGCGCTGTCACTTCGATTTTGAATTCGGCAACTACCATCTTCCCAAATTTGCCCTCCCGGCAGGGGAGACGGACAGTTATGAGTATCTGGTAAAGCTTTGTGAGCGGGGATTTGCGCAGCGTTATCCCAACAATCCCGAGTATCACAAACAACTGGAGTATGAGCTGGACGTGATCCGGTCCATGGGGTTCGTGGATTACTTCCTGATCGTTTCCGATTTCATCGGGTATGCAAAGAGCCAAAAGATCCCTGTGGGTCCCGGGCGAGGCAGTGCCGCCGGCAGCGTCGTCAGCTATTGTCTCCACATTACCGATGTGGACCCCATGAAGTACTCTCTGTTTTTTGAGAGATTTCTGAATCCGGAGCGTGTATCCATGCCGGATATCGACGTGGACTTCTGCGTAAACCGAAGGGGAGAAGTCATCAATTACGTCAACGAAAAATATGGCCACGATCATGTGGCTCAGATCGTGACCTTTGGAACCATGGCCGCCCGGGGCGCCATTCGTGATGTCGGGCGTGTTATGAATGTCAGTTATGCGGAGACCGATCAGGTCGCCAAACAGATCCCAGCGACGCTGAATATAAAACTGAAAGAAGCGCTGGCGGTTTCCAAACCGCTGCGGGATATGTATCAGGAAAATAGTACGGTGCATCAGCTTATCGATACCGCACAGGCGCTGGAAGGGATGCCAAGGCATGCATCGACCCATGCCGCCGGAGTGGTGATCACGGAAAAACCGGTGTATGAATATGTTCCGCTGGCAATGAACGATGAGGCTGTGGTGTGTCAGTTCGGTATGGTCACGCTGGAGCAGCTGGGACTTCTGAAAATGGACTTTCTCGGTCTGCGAAATCTGACTGTGCTGGAAGATGCCGCCAGGCTTGTGCGGAAAACGGTGCCGGATTTCCAGGTAGACCAGATTCCGGAAGAGGATGAGAAAGTCTTTGCCATGCTGTCCGCCGGACGGACCGAGGGCGTTTTCCAGCTGGAGTCTGCCGGGATCACCAGTGTATGCACCCGGCTCAAGCCCAAGAGCATTGAAGATATCACTGCTGTGATCGCACTGTACCGCCCGGGACCGATGGAATCGATTCCCCGTTTTATCGAGTACTCTGCAGCACCGGAGAAGATCCGGTACAAACATCCACTTCTGAAGCCGATCCTGGAAGTGACCTACGGATGCATCGTCTATCAGGAACAGGTCATTGAGATCTTCCGACGGCTGGCAGGATTCTCGCTGGGACAGGCGGATATCATCCGCCGTGCTATGTCCAAGAAAAAGCATGCCGTCATCGATGCGGAACGGATTGCGTTCGTTCACGGAGATCCGGAACGTAACATCACCGGCGCCGTGGCCAATGGCGTACCGGAGGATGTGGCAAACTCCATCTACGATGAGATCATCGATTTTGCCAGTTATGCTTTCAACAAGGCACATGCAGTGTCATATGCTATCGTGACATACCGCACGGCCTATATGAAATGCCACTATCCCTGCGAGTACATGGCGGCGCTCCTGACGAGCGTTCTGGAAAACAGCACCAAGATCGCCGAATACATCGCCGAATGTAAGGCCATGGGTATTTCACTGCTTCCGCCGGATGTCAACGAATCCGAAGCAAACTTCACAGTCTCCGGAGACAATATTCGATTCGGCCTTGTGGCCATCAAGGGGATCGGAAGAGGATTCATCCACGCACTGGAGCAGGAACGGGCGCTGGGAGGTCGTTTTACCAGCTTCTATGATTTCTGCCGGAGGATGCATGGCAAGGAACTGAACCGCCGTGCACTGGAGAACCTGATCCGGGCGGGCTCATTCGATTCCATGGGCTATAAGCGCAGAGCGCTGATTACCGTTTACGAGACTGTTCTCGACAGTATTAATTCGGATATTTCCAAGAACATTGCCGGACAGATGGATCTGTTTTCCGACTTCACTCAACAGGAAGATTCCTCCGGAGATGAGATCCCCATCCCGGATGTGGCGGAGTTTTCCAAGAGAGAGAAAATGTCCATGGAGAAAGAAGTAACCGGTCTGTATCTTACCGGGCATCCCATGGACGAGTATCACGAGGCCATCCGGCAGATCGGTGCAAGTCCCATTGGAAGTATACTGACGGACTTCTCGCAAGAGGGAGGACCGGAACGGTACCATGATAACCAGAGGGTCACTCTGGCAGGCGTAATCAACAGCGCGAAAACGAGAACTACAAAAAACAATACACTGATGGCTTATGTGGAGCTGGAAGATGACACCGGTACGATGGAAATGATGGTCTTTGAGAAAACCATCAATGTATCCAGCCAGTATATGACAGCAAACAACTCCATACTGGCAAAAGGACGGATCTCCGCGCGAGATGAGAAGGAGCCGATCCTGATGGTGGATGAGATCCTCCCCCTGACCAATGAAACACTGGCTGCAGAGAGGAAGACAACCGCCGCAGAGCCGAAACCGGCTCCGCAGGAACCTGCAAAACCGCAGACACTTTGGGTAAAAGTTCCGACACAGGGGGATCCGGCAATGCATCGGATCCAGCTGATCCTGAACATGTTCCCCGGAAATGAACCCATGGTCATATATTGTGCGCAAGAAAAAAAGAAACTGGGGACACGATGTGTTATCCACCCGGCATTGGTCGCAGAACTGAAAGAGATGCTGGGAGAGGAAAATGTCGTAATCCGATAGAAAAGTCAAATTGTAAAATCGAGAAGCAAGGAGCAAAAAATGTCTGAAATCAAACGTATTGGCGTTCTCACCAGCGGTGGGGATGCACCTGGAATGAACGCTGCCGTTCGAGCAGTAGTACGGGCCGCAATCGCATTCGATATCGAGTGCATCGGCATCAAAAGAGGATGGAACGGGTTGATCAACAATGACTTTGTCAGAATGGACAGCCTCAGTGTGTCTCACATTCTTTCCAGCGGCGGAACGGCACTGTATACCGCAAGAAGCGAAGAATTTATGACAGAGAAGGGCAGACAGAAAGCGGCGGCAAACTGCAAGCTTCTGGGCCTGGACGGCGTTATTGCCATCGGAGGAGACGGAACGTTCCGGGGAGCGCTGGAGCTGAGCCGTCTGGGAGTTCCCGTAATTGGGATTCCAGCAACTATCGACAATGATATCGGATGCACCCACTACACCATCGGATTTGATACGGCATGCAATACTGCCGTCGAATGCATCGACAAACTGAGAGATACCATGCAGGCCCATGAACGCTGTTCCATCGTCGAGGTTATGGGACGCAATGCCGGTTATCTGGCGCTGTATGTAGGTATTGCAGTCGGTGCGACGGCAGTCCTGGTTCCGGAGATCGAATGGGATCTGCAGAAAGACGTTATCGAAAAGATCCGCAAAGCACGTATCGTCGGGCACACCCACTTCATGGTTGTTGTTGCGGAGGGAGCGGGTAAGGCCTATACGATCGGAGAGCAGATCAAAGAAGAGATCGGACTGGATCCCCGTGTTACCGTACTGGGGCACATTCAGCGCGGAGGCACGCCGTCTGCCAGAGACCGTGAATGTGCTACCCGTATGGGTTATCATGCGGTAAAAGCACTGACAGAAGGAAGAAACAACGTCATCGTTGCCACCCAGAGCGGCAATATGGTAGAACTTCCCATCGAAGAAGCCCTGCAGATGAAGAAAAGCCTGCAGATGGACCGCTATGAAGTCATGGAGGCTATGGCAAGCTACCGGCACTGATCATTTGACTTTGAATAGTCTTTATGATACATATTATTTTTAAGTATACGATTTTGTGCGGCACCCGCACAATGACATAGGAGTGTGAAAATCCTTTATGGATGACGGCAGTCGATTGTCGTTTATTGTTGCTGCAGTTCTGATTCTGTGTGCCATGTATTTTGCACTGGTAGAAACTGCATTTGCATCGGTGTCACAGACGAAACTGAAAACGGATCAGGACCGGGGAGACAACAGAGCCAAAAAGGCGCTGTGGATCACGGATAATTTTGACCGTGCAGTAACAACGATCTTAATTTGCACCAACATTATTCATCTGACCGCAGCATCTGTGGTGACGGTAGCCGTGACCCGGATCTGGGGAATGTCGGCAGTGACAATCTCAACTTTGCTGATAACACTGTTGATGTTCTTCTTTGGAGAGATGCTGCCGAAGAGCATTGCGAAAAAGTACAGTGAGCATATCTGTCTGGCCACGGCAGGATCACTCCGTCTGTTTATGATCATCCTTCAGCCGCTGTCGGCGTTCCTTACGATGATAGGAAAGGGTGTTTCCCGCCTTGCCAAAAGGGAGCCGGAAGCATCGGTCACCGAAGAGGAACTGTATGACATTATCGAAGACATGGCGGAAGAAGGTTCTCTGGATGAAGAGCAGAGTGATCTGATTTCATCCGCACTGCAGTTTGGCGATGTTACCGCCGAGAGCGTTCTCACCAGCCGCGTGGATCTGGTTGCGGTAGACATTGAAAAGACGCCGGATGAAATCCTGGAACTGATCAAAAAGGAGACCCACAGCCGGATCCCAGTATATTCGGGAAGTGTGGACAACATCATCGGGATCCTTCAGATCCGCACCTTTATTAAGGAGTATCTCCACAATAAAGATCATCTGGATCTGGGTCCGCTGCTGGATGAGCCGTATTTTGTGCACTCGTCCATTAAGATCGATGAGCTTCTTTCCATTATGTCCCGCAAGAAACTGAATATGGCTGTTATCACCGACAACTTCGGGGGAACCAGAGGAATCATCACGGTAGAAGACATTCTCGAAGAACTGGTAGGTGAGATCTGGGACGAAGACGATGTTGCGATGGAACCCATCCAACGAATCGGAGAGGATCTTTATGAGGTGGATTCCCAGGAGACACTGGGAGACGTCCTTGACGAACTGGATCTGGAAGTTGACGATGAAGACGATGAAGAACTGACAAACAAACTGATGGGAGAGCTGGCGTATGAGCAGTTTTCCCGGATCCCGCAGGAGGGAGATCAGTTTGAGTATGCTGGGATGCAGATCACAGTCAGTGCGATGGAACACAATCGGATCCTGATGCTTCAGGTCCGAAAGCTGGCGCCTTCCGATCCGGAGGACGGAGAGGAGGATGAAGCATGATCTGGAATATTATTGCAATCCTCATCTGTGTGCTTCTGTCCAGCTTCTTCTCGGCATCGGAAATGGCCTATTCCTCTTGCAACCAGATCCGTCTGGAAAATTTTGCCGAGGATGGAAATAAAAGAGCGGCCCGGGCGCTGAAGCTGGCAGAACGGTTTGACGATTCTCTGTCCACAATCCTGATTGGGAACAATCTGGTCAATATAGCAGCATCATCCCTCAGCTCCATTCTGGTGTTGAATCTGTTGGGATCTTCGTTTACCTGGCTGTCCACAGTCCTGATTACGGTCATCGTGGTGATCTTCGGTGAAACCATTCCGAAGATCATGGCAAAGCAGAACGCAACCCGGTATGCTATTGCCAATGCGAGGGCGATCCAGGTGCTGCGTATATGCCTTTATCCGGTAACATGGCTGGTAGTGGGACTGGTCAATCTCATAACCGCCGGGATGAAGGGCGAGCCGGAGGAAGACCGCAGCGTGGAAGAGCTGCAGACGATCATCGATACCGCAGAGGACGAAGATGTCCTGGATGAAGATCAGTCGGAGCTGGTGAAAGCGGCGATCGACTTTTCCGAGGTTCAGGCCAATGAAGTCATGACCGCGCGCGTGGATATGGTAGCACTGGATATTGAAGATGACTGGGATGAGATCCTAGAAGTCGTGGAATCATCCACCTACTCAAGACTGCCGGTTTACGAAGACAGCATTGATAATATTATCGGCGTGCTGTATCTGAATCATTTTCTGAAGGCTTTGACGGACGAGGAGCAGGTCGACATCCGAAAACTGCTTATGCAGCCCTGTTATGTTTATAAGACAATGAAGCTTCCTGCCGTTCTCAATGAGCTCCGGCTGGCGCAGCAGCATCTTGCCATCGTAACAGACGAATACGGCGGGACGCTGGGCGTTGTCAGTATGGAAGATGTCCTGGAGCAGATTGTAGGAGAAATCTGGGATGAGACGGATATCGTAGAACCGAATTATACTATTCAGCCCAACGGAAGCTATGAGATCGACGGAGACATGGCGATCTCCGAATTTCTGGAGCTGATGGAGATACCCGAGGATGAGTTTGACTTTGACAGTGATACCGTCGGCGGATGGGCCATCGAACTGAATAACGGGTTCCCGGAACCGGAAGATCAGATCACCTATGAGAATCTGGTACTGACGATCCTCGAGACGGAGGAGCGACGGGTCGAGAAACTGCTGATCCGCAGAGAAAACCCGGAACCGGAAGAATGACACAAAAAGAAAAAGGACTTGCACTGCAAGTCCTTTTTGATTTCTCATTGGTGGAATCAGTCTGTCCTTATGCTTTCAATTTGGCATTGACAGCATCGTATTCACGCAGGACCGATTCATCGGGAGCCTTGGTGATCAGGCTTACGACAAAGATGAAGCAGCTGGCAACAAGGAAAGCGGGGAGCAGTTCGTAGATGTTCCATGCACCGCCCAGAGGACGAACGAGGAATTTCCATACGAAGATCATCACTCCACCGGATACCATGCCGGACAGCACTCCCCAGCGGGTGGTACGTTTCCAGAACAGAGCAAACAGCATAACCGGGCCGAAGGTGGCACCGAAGCCAGCCCAAGCAAAGGAGACAATCTGGAATACAGAACTGTTGGGATCCCGCGCCAGGAACACACCGAGGATCGCAATGACGATGACGGTGATACGGGCGATGGTCATGTTCTGTTTGTCTGTGAGTTTAACATGGAAGACACCCTGCAGGATGTTCTGGCTGAAACCGGAAGCGGCAGCCAGGAGCTGAGCATCCGCGGTGGACATCGTGGAGGAAAGGATTCCGGCCAGAATGACACCGGCGACCAGCGCAGGAAGGATTCCGTGGGAGGCGAGAAGATTGGAAATGCGGACGATGACGGCCTCCGCAGCGGAGCTGGAATCGAATCCGGCAATAGCGCCCTTGTTGGCCATAGCATAACCCATAATTCCGATGAAGACAGCAATGAACATGGAAATAACGACCCAGACCGTACCGATGCGGCGGGAAGTTTTCAGCATGTTCTCGTCCTCAACAGCCATGAAGTGAAGAAGGACGTGCGGCATACCAAAGTATCCGAGACCCCAGGCCATGGTAGACAGGATCGGGATAAGTCCATATGACGACACCTCTCCGGTTAGGATATTGCCGGAGCTCTTCAGGCTGAGATATCCGCTCACGCCTCTGGCGTTTTCGATAACCGCATCCCATCCGCCGGCAACATTGATGCCGTAGATCAGGATCGCAACCAGAGCAAACGTCATGACGAAGCTCTGGATCAGACTGGTGATGCTGGCCGCCATAAAGCCACCCATTGCACAGTACGCAACGATGACGATGGCGCTGATGATCATGGTGGTCATATAATTGGCATCAAACAGGTTCGTAAACAACTTTCCGCATGCGGCAAAACCGGAAGCGGTATAGGGAACGAAGAAGATGATGACGATCAGCGCGGCAATACCTTCGATCAGACCGGAGTTGTCATGAAATCGTTTTGAGAAAAAGTCCGGGATCGTGATGGCATCCACTTTCGTGGAATAGATGCGGAGCCTTTTGGCAACCAGAAGCCAGTTGAAGTACGTGCCGACGGCAAGACCGATGGCGGTCCAGCCGGGGTCGCAGATGCCGGTAAAATAGGCCAATCCGGGAAGACCCATAAGAAGCCATCCGGACATGTCCGAAGCTTCTGTACTCATGGCAGTTACCACGGGACCGAGTTTCCGTCCGCCGAGATAGAAATCGCCGGATGTTTTCTGGTCTTTGGAATAGTATGCGCCGATGGCAAGCATTCCGATCAGATAAACAGCAATGGCGATCAGCATACAGATCAAAGGTGATGACATTGTTTTTCTCCTACTACATTTTCTTCCGTGAACAAAAATTGTGCACTCGAAAATTATAGAAAAAATGGAACAGGGATACAATTATATAAGAAAAGAGGTGCCTCTTGAAAAAACAAAAAAAGTGAACTAATATGAAAGAAATCGATAATCAAATTAATAACATGAATAATATTCATATGAGAGGGAAATAATGAGTTCTAACAGCCTGACTAAGTATCAAATGTTTGTCTACGCAGTCGATGAAAAAAGCCTGAGCAAGGCGGCAAGGAAAATGGGATGTACCCAGTCTGCGGTGAGTCATGGAATCCAGAGTCTGGAGGAGGAAATGGGGTTTGCCCTGATGGTGCGGTCCAAATCCGGGCTGCGCCTTACAGCGGAAGGGGAGCGGATCCTGCCCACGGTAAGAGGGATCCTGTCTGGACAGGAACAGCTCAATCAGATTGTTTCATCCATCCATGGTGTGGAAGCGGGAACGATCCGGATCGGCACCTTTACGTCCGTTGCAGTGCACTGGCTGCCGTTCATCATCAAACAGTTTCAGAAAGACTACCCACTGGTGGATATCCAGTTGTTGAACGGGGATTATTTTGATATTGAACAGTGGCTTCAGAACGGCAGTATCGATATCGGCTTTATTAATCTGCCCTGTGCAGTGGATTGTCACTATCAGGCTCTGGCGGAAGACCGGCTTCTTGCGGTACTGCCGGTGGATCACCGATTTGCCGGGTATCCCCGGTTTCCGCTGCAGCAGTGTGAAAACGAACCGTTTATCTCTTTGCTGGAAAGCTCCAACCACGACGCGAGGAAAGCTATGAAAGCGGCAGGGATCCATCCGAATATCAAGTACTCCACAAAAGATGACTATGCAATGATCGCCATGGTGGAACAGGGGCTTGGGATCAGTATCATTCCGGAACTGCTGTTGAAGGGGAGAAACGATCATATCGTGACGAAGGAACTGGTCCCCTCCGCCAAAAGAACGATCGGCCTTGCGATCCCGGACGGGAGCATGTCCAGCCCGGTAACACAGCGTTTCCGGGAATACGTGGTGGAATGGGTCAAAAAGGAATATCAATGAAAAGGAAGGAGCCGAAAAGCTCCTTCTTTTTGTTATTTAGATCGGCCAAGCTGCCAGAATGCAATGGCGCTGGCAGCGGCAACATTCAGGGAATCGACCCCGTGCTTCATGGGAATGCATACCGTATAGTCACAGGACCGGATGGTTTCCGGCAACAGGCCGTCACCTTCCGAGCCGAGAAAGACAGCAAGCCGAGGTTCCCGGTTGAGATTCGCATCATCGATGTCGACGGAATCGGAACGCAACGCCATGGCGGCGGAGGAAAAGCCATGCTTCCGGAGAAAAGCCGGAACATCGCTTTTGCTGCCGGAAAAGAATGTCCACGGAATCTGAAAAACGCCTCCCATGCTGACCCGGATGGATCGGCGGTAAAGAGGGTTGCTGCAGTCCGGTGACAGCAGGATCCCGTCCATGTTAAGGGCGGCAGCGGAACGGAAGATCGCACCGACATTGGTGGGATTCATGATGCTCTCCAGAACTACGATCCGGGAGGATGCTTCGAGGATCGCTTCCGGGGCTGGCAGCGGTTTTCTCCTCATGACACACAGAAGACCCCGGGTCAGCGCATATCCGGTTAGCTGAACCAGTACCGCATAGTCGGCAGTGTATACGGGAATATTCGGACACCGCGAAAGGATCGGAGCTGCTTCTGTAGTGAGGTGGCGCTGTTCCACCAGAATGGAGACCGGTTCATATCCATTATCCAGAGCACGCAAGATCACTTTCGGACTTTCTGCAATAAACAGACCCTCCTCAGGATGCTCCCTGTTTAAAAGCTGATTCTCTGTCCTGCGGGCAAAGATATCCAGCTCCGGAGCAGTAAAGTCCGTGATGGTAATAATATTATTATCGAAGGAGTTCATGCTTCGTTGACCAGTTTTCCGGAAATATGTTCCGGGACAAGGGCAAACATCAGTGTTCTGGGGCCGGCAGTACGGATCTCGTCTTCAATATAGGCCTCATCGTCCGTAAACTTGTGGCAAAGTTTTCTGCAGATGGAGTAAATGGTCTCCTGATCTTCAATAAACTCGATCCGCCCAAAGACGATAACGCTGCGGATGTTCAGAGACCAGTGGCCTTCTTTTTGAACTCCGGAGTCATAAACGCAGAAAGAAGCTTTGTCGTGACGCCGCATCGAATCCGTCCGATGTCCCTTCTGACCGCTGTGAAAATAGATTTTTCCGTCTTCTTCACAGTAGTAATGGTTAATGGGCATTCCGTAAGGGTAGTCCTCATCTCCTAAAACAGAGAGGACGCCGCGAACTTCGTTTTTCAGAAGCTCGATGCATTCTTCCTCCGGAAGCTGCTGTCTGCTGCGTAACATATTGCGAAACATAGTGGTACCTACCTTGTTATTAACGTTTTGGTGCAAAGCTGCGGACCATCGCTGCAAGAAGCATGGATGTGAGTCCAATCAGAAGAACAAAGCCAGCATACATTACCGTTTGAGAATCGGCGATCTCCCCGAAAAACAGCGCAAAAAGAAACACCATTGCGACCGGAATGAGGGGAAGGAACCAGCGGGAACGGATCTTCCAGCCGGAATATCCACCGATGAAGACACAAAGCGCCGGTACCAGGATCAGCGTGAAAAAGAAGTGCAGAGTTGAAGCGGTATCGGTCAGATGTGATATGAGTAAAAGGACCGCGGAAAGAAATGCGGTCAACAGAAAAGCATTTATTTTCAATTGCTTGACCTCCGTATTATATGCCTCCTACAGGGGAGTGCCGAGTGCGCGGAGGATATGGGTAAAGTACTCCGGCAGCTCTGTTGTCAGATGTATCAGTTCCCCGGTGCGGGGGTGTGTAAATTCCAGCTCTTTGGCATGAAGGCACTGGCCGGAAAGCCCTTTGTCCGGGGACTGCGCTCCGTAGGTCGCATCGCCCAGGAGGGGATGCCCCAGATATGCCATGTGGACACGGATCTGATGCGTTCGTCCGGTTTCCAGCTGGCAACGCAGATGGGAATATCCGGCAAATTCCTCCAGGACAGACCAGTGAGTGACAGCCTCTTTTCCGTTTTTATAATTCACAGCCATCTTTTTCCGGTCTTTTGTGCTCCGTCCGATGGGTGCATTCACCGTGCCGGAGGATTCCTTCATATGACCGCGCACGATGCCTTCATAGATGCGAAACAGGCTGTGATCGGACAACTGACTGGACAGTCCAATGTGGGTGAAATCATTTTTCGCCGAAATGATCAGTCCGGAGGTGTCCTTATCAATACGATGCACGATACCGGGACGCTTCTCTCCGCCGATACCGGACAGGCTGTCTCCGCAATGATGGAGAAGCGCATTCACAAGAGTTCCGTCCTCATGGCCGGCAGCAGGATGCACCACCATTCCCCGCGGTTTGTTGACTACGATGAGGTCATCATCCTCATAGACGATCTCCAGAGGAATATCCTGAGGAACGACCGCAATCTCCCGTGCCGGAGGAAGTCGGATCTCCAGCACGTCTCCTGCCTGGCAGACATAGTTTTTCTTGAGCGCTTTTCCGCTCTTCCATACCCGTTCGGCAAGAAGCAGTCTCTGGGCCGCGCTTCGGGAAGTTTCTTCCAAAGAACGCGCAAGGAGAGCGTCGATGCGCTCGCCGCTCTCCATAACTTGAATTGTAATTACAGTTTCATCCATTATCGAAATTCGTTCAGAATATCTTCCAGCGAAAAGCTGAGTTCTTCTTCCTCTTCCGGTTCTGGCTCTGCTGCTTCCATCTCCGTTTCTTCTTCCGGCTCCACTGCAGGGATCTCTTCCGGTTCCGCCATCACAGCAGCTTCTTCAGCCTCGGCTTCGGGTTCCGGATCAAGATCCATCTCCATTTGGGTAGGTTCTTCCAGATACTCTTCTTCCGGCTCGGAATCGAGTTCCTCGTCCTCCGGGGCAGAATCGTCTTCCGGTTCTTCTTCGGAGATCACGGCATCCGGATCGTCCTCTGAAATATCTTCCATATTCTCCTCCGGTTCTTCTTCCGGAGCATCATTATCGGACAGAATGTATTCTTCCGAGGTCTCTTCTTCCTCTTCTTCCGCAGGAACTTCTTCC
>CAJOQP010000127.1 GCA_905236515.1 uncultured Oscillospiraceae bacterium
CATATACAAAGAGCATATGGTTCAGCGCGGGCACCACTTTGCCATCGTGGACGAGGTGGACTCCATCCTCATCGACGAAGCGAGAACCCCTCTTATCATTTCCGGACAGGGCAGCGAATCTACAGATCTGTATAAGAGAGCAGATCAGTTTGTCCGTGGACTGAAAAAGATCGTATATGCTTCCACCGATTCCAAGGAAGAGGAAGATGAAAATCTGGACGCCGATTATGTGGTGGACGAGAAGCTGCGCACCGCTACGCTGACAAGCCGCGGCGTTACCAAGGCAGAGCAGTTCTTCGGACTGGAGAATCTGGCAGACATTGAAAATGCCACGTTGTCCCACCATATCAACCAGGCGCTTCGCGCCCACGGTATCATGAAGCGGGACATCGACTATGTGGTGAAAGACGGTGAAGTGCTCATCGTTGATGAGTTCACTGGTCGTATCATGCTGGGACGTCGTTATTCGGAAGGTCTGCATCAGGCCATCGAAGCAAAAGAGAACGTCAACGTCCAGCAGGAAAACAAGACACTGGCTACGATCACATTCCAGAACTATTTCCGTCTGTTCGACAAGCTGTCCGGCATGACCGGTACAGCGCTGACGGAAGAAGAGGAGTTCCGCGCGATCTACAAGCTGGATATCGTGGAGATCCCTACTAACAAACCGGTGCAGCGTATCGACAATCCGGATGTGGTCTATAAAAATGATTCCGGAAAATACCGGGCGATCATCGAGCAGATCATAGAATGCCATGAAAAAGGACAGCCGGTCCTGGTGGGTACCATCTCCATTGAAAAGAGTGAGCTTCTGTCCTCCATGCTGAAAAAACGGGGCATCAAACACAATGTTCTGAACGCGAAACAGCATGAAAAGGAAGCAGAGATTATCGCGCAGGCCGGCAAACTCGGCGCCGTGACTATCGCCACCAATATGGCCGGCCGTGGTACGGATATCATGCTGGGCGGCAATGCAGACTATCTTGCCCGTACCGATCTGAGAAGAGCGGACTTTTCCGAAGAGATCATTGCAGAAGCTACCGGTTACGCGGATACTGACGATGAGGAGATCCTCCGTGCGCGCACCATGTATGCAGACAGACGGGCTGCCCATCAGGAAGTCATTGACAAGGAAGCGGATGCAGTCCGAAAGGCAGGCGGCCTGTTTATCCTGGGTACCGAACGGCATGAATCCCGCCGTATCGACAACCAGCTTCGCGGACGTTCCGGCCGTCAGGGAGATCCGGGCGAGAGCCGGTTCTATATCGCTATGACGGATGATATCATGCGCCTGTTTGGATCCGAACGGGTGATGAACATGATGGAAACGCTGGGCGTCGACGAAGATACTCCGCTGGATAACAAGATGCTCTCCAATGCCATCGAACAGGCTCAGAAGACCGTGGAAAGCCGGAACTTTGAGACCCGTAAGAGCGTGCTGGAATTTGACGATGTCATGAACCAGCAGAGAAACCTGATCTATGATGAACGCCGCAAGGTGCTGGAAGGGGAAAATCTCCGTGCGCAGATCATGGGAATGGTCCGGGATTATATTTCGGCTTCCCTCAACACCAGCATTGAAGGCGGTGTGGCGGATAACCAGCAGCAGATCGACGAAGGCGTCGCACCGCTGGAAAAACTGTTCCTGCCCCACGGCGTTGTCCGGATGGAGGAATACTCCGGAGAAGTGACGGTGGAGGAACTCACGGACAGCATCGCCATGATTGCGGAAGAAGTCTATAACAAGAAGGAAGACGATTTCGGCCTGGATCCCAACGGCAATCCCATTATGCGGGAGATCGAGCGTGTCGTTATGCTCCGGGTTGTGGACGAATACTGGATGGATCACATCGATGCCATGGATGCCCTGAAGCGGGATGTCCGGCTTCGTGCTTATGCCAACGAGAAGCCCATCGATGCCTATAAACGGGACGGATATGACATGTTCGAGGAGATGATCGAAGGAATCCGTTCGGAGACGGTGCGCCGTATGTATACCGTACAGGTGCGCAAAGAGCAGCAGATCCAGAGAAAGAGCGTCGCCAGAGCGACGACTGCGACCGGCGGCGGAGACGGAACCGTAAAGAAACAGCCGGTGAAGAAAGTAAAAAAACCCGGAAGAAACGATCCGTGTCCCTGCGGCAAGATGAAGGAAGACGGTTCCCGTCGCCTGAAATACAAAGAATGCTGCGGACGAAATGAGAAATAACTGCGGAGTAAAGGTATGTTTACAGAAAAAACCATAGATTCCATGGTCTATCTGGTGTCGGACAGAATCGGTGTCAGGCATGGGTTTACCACCCGGTACGGAGGCGTCAGCACAGGGATCTACAGTTCTCTGAACGTTGGAGAAAACCGAGGCGATGATCCCGACTGCGTTCGGGAAAACTATGCGCGGGTGGGAAAGATCCTGGGCGTCGGCCCGGATGATTTTGCCACTACGCGGCAGATCCATGAAGCAACGGTCCGGGTCGTGGATGACGGAGACCGGCGCAAGGTGTTTGATCCGGTGCCCTATGATGCGGATGGACTGGTCACGAATGTAAAGGGACTTCCGATGATGATTTATATCGCGGACTGCATTCCTGTGCTGCTCAGCGACGAACGCCACGGTGTGATCGGCGCTGTTCACTGTGGATGGCGCAGTTCCGTGGCGGACATCCTGAAAAACGCAGTGGATGCAATGTGTCGGCTGGGCGCAGATCCGGAGTGGATCGGAGCTGCGATCGGTCCCGGGATCGGTTGGGATCACTTTGAAGTTGGACCGGAAGTGGTGGATGCAGCCAGCCGGTATCTCGGA
>CAJOQP010000128.1 GCA_905236515.1 uncultured Oscillospiraceae bacterium
CATGGAGCAGCTGCTGGACGCGGACAATCCGGTGGAGAAACTGTGGATCCTCCTGTCGAAGTATCTGGATCTTCCCGAGATGTTCGGGCCGGATCTTACCAGTGTGCTGATGCAGATGGATCTGCAGGGCAGGTTCGGTCTGGAGGAAGCCGTGCTGGATTTCGTGGGACGGTATTACAAATGGTTCCTCCGTTTTGCAAAGGAGTGCCAGCAGGATGGGATCATCCAGACCCCGGGAGATCTGCAGCGTCTTGTGGAGTTCGGCGTGGAGCTGACCTTCTACACCGTTTCCCAGTGGTGTTCCAGCGGGGGAAGCTTTCCTCTTCGGCCGCGGGTCTACGAGAAGATGGAGGATTTCTATGTGATCGCCCCGGAATACCGGGGACTTTGGAAGAAGGAACCGGGAACGCCGGAAGAATACGCTTGAGTTCCCATGTGTACAATGATATATTTAGCAGAGCAACAGAAATCGCCCGGGGAAAGACCGGGCCAATGGAGGAAATCACGTGGAAATTTATGAAGAGATCGAACTGGAAGACTGCCCTTACTGCGGAGGCGCCGGACTCCTGGAGGAAGAAGGCGGATGGAGCTGGTATGTGATGTGCATGGACTGCGGATCCCAGACGGCTTCCTTTGACTTTAAGACCCGGGAAGAGCGGAAGGTAGCGGCACAGAAGGCCGCCAATCTCTGGAATATGGGAAAAGTGGTTCGCAGCGATCTGGGCGAATGAAAAGGAAAGGGGCATTCCTGTGAACGCAAGATACCCTGTAATGATAATAATGATCCTGTCGGTACTGCTGACGTGCCTTGCCGGCTGCGGCAGCACGTCATCAGAGAACCCTGCGGACCTGTCGGAAACAGTGACGGCTTCCCCGGAGGGCAACACTGCTCTGAAGGAGTTCACCGCAGAGACTCTGGACGGTTCGGAGTTTTCTCCGGAGACTCTGGCTGCGGCGGATCTCACGGTGCTGAACATCTGGCAGACCACCTGCCCGCCCTGCATCCGGGAGATGCCGGAACTGGCGGAACTGGAACGGGAACTGCCGGACCGGGTGCGCTTTGTCACCTGGTGTCTGGACGGCGCCTACGCTGCAGAGGAGACCCGGTCCATCCTGTCGGAGGCCGGTTTTGAAGGAACCACCATCATCTCCGGCGACGGAGACCTCATGGAGTTTCTGTCAACGGTGCAGTACACTCCCACCACGGTGTTTATCGACCGGGAGGGAAATCTCATCGGGGAACCAGTGATCGGCGCTGCGCAGCATCCGAAGGCCATGTACACACAGAAGATCAACGAAGTGCTGTCTTCCCTGGGACTGCAGGAGCTGACCGCATGAAAAACAGAACCAAAATCATCATACGCTGGGGGATCCTGATTCTCGCAGCGTGTTTTATTATTCTTGGAATAGTGGCGGAAGAACCCGTCCTCGTCCTGCAGAAGGCGGTGAGAGTATGTCTGGAATGTATCGGGATCGGGTAGATCCCGTGAAGCAGGGAAGACTTCGGCTTGCCATCCAGGTGATCACAGCGGTGTTCCTCAACGGTTACGCCGCGGGATTCGCCGGAGGGAAGATCTATGCCGGGGATCTGAAGAAGGTCTGTGTACCGGTACTCAACTGCTACTCCTGTCCCGGCGCGGTGGGATCCTGTCCCATCGGGGCGATGCAGACCATGCTGGGTTCCCACGGAAGGTTTCCCTTCTATGTGCTTGGACTGCTGATGCTCTTCGGCATCCTGCTGGGGCGTGCCGTCTGCGGATTCCTCTGTCCCTTCGGACTGGTGCAGGATCTGCTGGCAAAGATCCCGGTAAAGAAACGGCGTGTTCCCAGAAGGATCGACCGGCCGGCCCGGTATCTGAAATATGTTGTGCTGGCACTGCTGATTATGATCCCGGTCCTGTCCCGATATGGAGAGCCGGTGTTCTGCAAATACCTGTGCCCGGCGGGAACGCTGGAGGCGGGGATCCCGCTGATGATCGCGGATCCGGCACTGCGGGCGCTGCGGGGAGCGCTGTTTCACTGGAAGATCACACTGCTGTTCATTATTCTCGTATCGGCGGTCTTTGTTCCTCGGTGTTTCTGCCGGTATCTCTGCCCGCTGGGAGCCTTCTACTCCTTCTTTCAGAAGTTCAGTTTTTATCAGATGGAGATCCGGAAGGAGCGGTGTGTGGAGTGTCACCAGTGTGATGATGCCTGCCCCATGGATTTGGATGTGACGAAGGAGATCCGGTCCGTGGAATGCATACGATGCGGAAGATGCAGGGCAGTGTGTCCTGAGAACGTAATTGAAATCAGTTTTTCCGGAAAGAAGATTTCAAAAAATGGATAATAAAGACAGAACGGCAAGACGTATAACCTCACTTATAATAGACGAACAAACAAATGCATATAGTATAAAAAAACGGCACCCTGCAGATCCCCATCTGCAGGGTGCCCTCCATTCCGGATGTGATCTGGAAGGAGTAACTGATATTAAG
>CAJOQP010000129.1 GCA_905236515.1 uncultured Oscillospiraceae bacterium
GGAGGCATGATGGACGTGGAGGAAGACGCCTATCTGCGCATCACCGGCGGTGAAGTGAACGTAAATGCCGGTGGAGACGGTCTGGATTCCAACGGAACCATTTATATTGACGGAGGAACCGTTCTTGTAAACGGTCCCACCAACAGCGGAAACGGTGCACTGGACTACGGTGTTGATGCCATCATCACCGGAGGAACCGTTCTCATCGCCGGAAGTTCCGGCATGGCGGAATCTTTCGGAACCAGTTCTACACAGTACAGCATGATGATCACTCTGGATTCCGTTGCCGACGCCGGCACCGCCGTTACGTTGACAGACAGCACCGGAAATACCATACTCACCTTCACTCCGGAAAAACAGTTCCAAAACGTGATTCTCAGTTCACCGGAGCTGAAGGAAGGAACCTACACACTCACTGTCGGATCTGAAAGTCAAGAAGTAACGGTCAGTTCCATTACTACCACGGTTGGTTCTTCCGGCTTTGGGGGCGGAATGATGGGAGGCATGCCACATGGCGGCGGCATGGGTCAGTCTCCGGATCAGAATTTCGGAGGTAACGGCATGACTCCTCCTGGCGGCGGAATAGGTCCCGGCAGTAATGGAGGCGGGATGCACCGCTCCGATGACAGTACCACAGCCGCATACTGAAAACTCACACCATAAAGGCACAATCGGGCGGAAACGTTCGACTGTGCCTTCGATGCTTTTTGCGTCTCAATATGCTATACTCTAAGAAAAAAGTATTTAGGATTGTGTTATGGAATCGATTCGCTTTGTGGTGGAACGTATCACCTACCAGAACCCGGAAAACGGATATTCGGTATTAAAAGTGAATATGAAAGACTACCGTGATCTTGTCACGGTAGTGGGGGTCTTCGGCGATCTTTTTGTCGGAGCCGTCCTCCTCTGTGAAGGATACTGGCATGAAGACCGGAAATACGGCCGTCAGTTCAAGGCAGTAAAATGGGAGGAAGTCCTCCCTGCAACCGCTTACGGAATCGAAAAATATCTGGGAAGCGGCATGATCCGCGGCATCGGTCCAAAGTATGCCGCCCGTATCGTTCAGCAGTTTGGTACGGACACCATCGACATCATCGACCGTCAGCCGGAACGGCTGCTGGAGATCCCCGGCATCGGTAAGGAGCGGTTGCGCCGTATCCGGGAAAGCTGGGAACAGCAGAAGGAAGTAAAGAATATCATGATCTTTCTGCAGAACTACGGTGTCAGCACGGCATTTGCCACAAAGATCTTCAAAACTTATGGCAACGACAGCATCCGGGTCGTTAGGGAGAATCCCTTCCGTCTGGCGGATGATATCTGGGGCATCGGCTTCAAGACTGCCGACGCGCTGGCGGAAAAGATGGGTTGGCAAAAGGACGATCCTCTTCGCTGCCGAAGCGGTTTGTTCTACACGCTCAATCAGCTGTCGGAGGACGGCCACGTCTATGCCACCCGGGAGCAGCTGACAGCGACAGCCGCAGAGCTGCTGGAAGTGGATCTTTCCCCGGTGGAGCAAGCGGTGGAACATGCCATCCGGCAGGAAGATCTGATCGAAGAGAACGATGCCGTGTATCTTCCCGCCTTTTATCATGCGGAAAAAGGCGTTGCAGACAAACTGCTGCAGCTCCTTCACGCGCCGACTCAGATGTCCCTTTCCCATGTGGATTTTGATTTAATTGAGCGCCAGACCGGCATCGCCTATGACGATATTCAGAAGATGGCCATTACTACCGCCCTGAGTGAAAATATCGTCATCATCACCGGCGGACCGGGAACCGGTAAAACCACCATTACCCGCGGGATTCTGCAGGCACTGCAGCAGTCCCGTCAGAAAGTCCTTCTGGCCGCCCCCACAGGACGAGCTGCCAAACGGCTCAGTGAAGCAACGGGAAAGGATGCCCGAACCATTCACCGTCTTCTGGAATTCAAGCCCCCTCAGGGATATCAGCGAAATGCCGATCACCCGCTGGACGGCGACGTCCTCATCGTGGACGAGGCTTCCATGATCGATATCATCCTCATGAATGCCCTGCTGAACGCCGTTCCGGAGGATATGAAGCTCGTGATCATCGGTGATACCGACCAGCTCCCTTCCGTGGGTCCCGGCAATGTATTGCGGGATATGATCGAATCGGAAGTGATCCCGGTGGTACGCCTTACTCGGATCTTCCGTCAGGCTCAGAAAAGCCGTATCGTCATGAATGCGCACCGCATCAACGAAGGAAAATATCCCAACATCTCCAACGGCAGGGATACGGACTTTTTCTTCCTCGAACAGGAGGAACCGGAAGCGGCAGCGGAAGAGATCGTCAATCTTATTGAGAACCGTCTCCCCCGCGCCTATGGCATCTCCCCTTTTGACATCCAGATCCTCACTCCCATGCAGCGGGGCATCATTGGAGCTGCTGCTCTGAACACCAGGCTCCAGCAGCTGTTAAACCCCCAGGAGCAGGTGTTGCACCGTGGCGGGATCGCCTTCGGTCAGCGGGATAAAGTGATGCAGATCCGGAACAATTACGACAAGGATGTTTATAACGGGGATATCGGCACCGTAACAAAAGTAGATCTGGATGAACGATTGCTCTATGCCGACTTTGACGGGCGGACAGTGAGTTATGAAGTATCCGAACTCAATGAACTGGTCCTCGCTTATGCCACCACTGTGCACAAGTCACAAGGCTCGGAATATCCCATCGTCATCATGCCCATCATGATGTCCCATTTCGTCATGCTGCAGCGAAATCTCATCTACACCGGAATCACACGGGCAAAAAAGATCATGATCCTGGTAGGGCAGAAAAAAGCCCTTGCCTACTGCATTCACAACCTGACGGTGGATCAGAGAAACTCTCTCCTTCGAAAACGTCTTCAAGAAGCAAAACTGGCTCCTTGACCGGGTTGATTACATCCCGCTCTCAGAGCCAGTTTTTTTTACTCACGGTACCGTTCCATCATACTTTTAAACAGAACCGCCGGTGTGGGCGGTGTGTAGGTAATAGCATTGGCACCGGCTTCGATGGTCTTTAATATCAGTTCCGGCTCATTTCCGCCGGTGGCGATAATGGGAACATCCGGAAACTTATCCCGGATCTTTCGAACGATATCCGGGGTCTTCGCCGCTCCTGCCACGTTCAGGATATCTGCTCCGGACAGGATACGACGTGAAATATCCGTCTCCTCACTGACCACTGTGATTATTGTGGGAATGTCCACTGCTGCAGATACTGCCAGAAGATTTGCATTGGATATGGGTGCGTTCAGTATGACACCCATAGCCCCCTGCATCTCCACGTCTTTTGCCAGAGAAACGGTTCGAATCCCCTTGGTCGTCCCTCCTCCTACTCCGCAGAAGACCGGCACGTAGGCTGCTTTGATGATGGCGTCACTGATAGCCTGCTGTGGTGTAAATGGATACACGGCGAACACCGCATCCGCATCGCAGTTTCGGATAATGGCGATGTCCGTAGTAAAAACAAGACTCTTAATCCGTCGTCCGAAAACATTGATCCCGGAAGCTGTACGGATCTCCTCCGGCATTTTCAGGATACTATGCCGCAGTTTGGATTCAAACTGGGGAATCGCTGGTCTGGTACTCTCATCCGCCATTGTTCCGCCTCCTTTTTTATACTGGTGTAATTATTTTATCTTATTCCCGTCCGTATGACAATTATCAAAAAAAGATATCCATCCGAATTATCTTGGACTATAATAGATGTGCAAGATCGTTAGGAGGTGATCTCTTGGAAGAAAACAAATCCCGGCATTATTCATTCTTCCAACATAAAGAGTGCGAATACTTTCCCTGTCACGCAGGCCTCACGGAAGAGGAGTTTAACTGTCTGTTCTGCTACTGCCCTCTCTACTGTCTTGGCGAGAACTGCGGCGGAGACTACCACTATACCAAAGAAGGTATCAAAGACTGCACGAATTGCATCTTCCCACACATAAAGGAAAACTATTCCCGTGTTATTGAACACTTCCCGGAGATCCGGGAAAAAGCGAAGAAGAAAAACCACCGAAACTGATTGATAAAACGATCAGATTTCGGTGGTATATTTTTATATGTTTTCCGGGGTCATCTTCCGCATCACCATAAAATAGGAAACGGCAAGAACCAGAGCAGTGATGGCCCAACTCAAAGGATAGGCCGCCATAATAGTGGTAAATGTTCTGGAAAACGGAAAAACAGTATAGACCCAGAGGATCCGTACTCCGCAGATCCCAACCAGTGAGACGATAGCCGGGATCAGTGACTGGCCGTGTCCCCGCATGGCACCGGACAGGATCTCAATGACGACGTTCACCAGTTCGGCGGAAATTAGGATCAGAATGCGAATGTATCCAATACGTACTACTTCCGGATCCGTATTGAAGATACGCAGCAGTGCATGTCCGGAAAGCAGGATCACACCAGAGATCACTGCCGTGAATACCAGATCCTGCACCATGCTGATCCGTGTTGCCTGCCGGCACCGCTCCAGGTTTCCCGCTCCCCGGTTCTGTCCCACAAAAGTGGTGCAGGCCTGACCGAAAGAGTTTATAACAAAGTAGGCGAAGATCTCCACATTGAACGCAGCTGCGGAAGCGGCTATAACGTCCGCTCCCAGGCTGTTAATCGCCGACTGAATACAAAGGTTGGATAATGAGAATACCATGCCCTGCAGTCCTGCAGGAGCGCCGATACGCAGGATGGAACTGATGACACGGGGTTGGAAGGAAAAGCCGCTCCACTGCACCCGTATCGCACTGTGAGAACGCAACAGCATCACCAACAGAAGGCCGGAGCTGATGATGTTTGCCAGTACCGTCGCAAGAGCCACACCGTCCACCGTCATATGAAGGATCACCACAAAAAAGACGTTCATGACCACGTTTAGCACGCCGGAGATGGTAAGACAGATGAGAGGTGTCCTCGTATCGCCCTGACTGCGGAAAATGGCAGACTCAAAGTTATACAGAAAGATCACCGGAAGGCCGGAAAAATAGATGCGGATGTAGCGCAGCGCTTCCCCGAAGATCTCCTGAGGTACACCCATCCAATGAAGGATCGGCCGGGCCAGCAGTTCTCCAATTAACGTCATGATCAGTCCACCTACAAAAGCAATGAGAATCGACGTGTGAACCGCTTTTTGGATCCCTTCCCGGGTTCCCTGTCCCGTACTGCGTGCGATGACCACATTGGCACCCATGGCAATACCGCTGAACATGGTGACCATAAGGCCGATGAGGGAATTGTTGCTTCCCACAGCAGCCATGGCTTCCTTTCCCACAAACCGGCCGATCACCGCGATGTCAGCAGCGTTAAACAGTTGCTGCAGAATCCCGGTGGCTGCGACAGGCAAAGCAAAGCGTATGATCTTGTCTCCCAGAGACCCATGAAGCATATCGATCTCTCTGGACTGACGGATTCGTTCCAAGATTATCACCTGATCATTTTAAATATCTTTAGTATTGTAACGCAAAAACGAAAATATGATTGACTAAAAATAGAGAGTTTTTCACTCTATTCTCCGTCAATTCCAATAAGAATACTCTCTATTCGTTTCTTTTTTACCTCTCATCTTTTTTCTCCCATCCATCATGATATAATAACGCCATCAGGCAAAATAGAGGTGGTCATATGAAGAGAGAAACGAGCATGGCGCTCATTACGGTTATGATGTGGTCCACCCTTGCCCCAGCGGTAAAACTCACCACGGAAAATATTCCGACCATGCAGATGCTGTGCATCACGTCAGGTCTGGCATTTTTGTTTCTACTTTTCTATAACGGAATACGAAACAAGCTCTCCTTAATAAAGAAGATGTCCCCCCAAACGATTCTTAAAATGGCCGGACTGGGATTTCTGGGATTGTTCCTCTATTCCGCACTGTATTATTACGGTATCGATCAGCTCACCAGTTCCGAAGCCTGTATTCTCAATTATCTGTGGCCTCTGATGACCGTTATCTTTTCCGGCATCCTTCTCCACGAACCGATGACTGCAAAAAAGATCGTATCCATGCTATTGTCCTTTCTTGGAATCGTGATTCTGTCATTGGGAGGCGAGCACGGCTCCGGAAATGCAGCGCTGGGGATTCTTGCCTGTATCCTCGCCGCCGCCTGTTACGGACTGTTCTCGGTCCTCAACAAAAAAGAGGGCATGGATCAGGGCCTTACTATGATGGTGATCTGGCTGACGACCTCTCTGTGTGCTGCTCTGTGCAGTCTATTTGGAAAACCATGGGTTCCCGTTCATGGTCTTTCCTGGGCAGGTCTTATTTGGATCGGTGTGTTTTTGAATGCCGTTGCCTACCTACTATGGGCATTGGCCATAAACGGGACGGATTCCACAGCTGCCATCGCAAACCTGGCCTATCTTGTCCCTCTGCTCTCCATGATCCTATCCATTCTATTTCTGCACGAACCGCTGAAGCTTCAGTTGATTCTTGCTCTCGTACTGATCGTAGGTGGGATTCTTCTGCAGAACCTGCCGTCCAAAAAGCCAATATAAATATATCCGGCAGAAGCATGTCATCCCTTGCTTCTGCCGGTCTCGCTATTTTTTCTGATTAACTTTTGGAAAGTTTTCCTGTTCCTTCTTCTGTCGTTCTACGATCTTGTCTCCCACTTTTTTCATGCCTTCCATGGTAAGCGCCGAAACAACACTGATAAGAGCCAGTGCCAGGGCCGCTTCTCTCCTTGCACCCATCGTTTCCACCTCCTGTGAAATTATGAATCATGGGCAAGCTGCCTTCTGTTACGGTTAAATTATAATCCTTTTCCCATCATTAAATGTGTCCAGAACGTAAAAATAGGAAGGTACCGAAATACCTTCCTATTGGATTCATTTTTCTTTTTTGGCTTTTGCCTTGTTCTTCATGTGATACCATAAGCCGCCGGTGAGGAATACAGAGGACAGGCCGCCGGCCACGATGCCGCACATCATGGGAAGAGTGAATTCCTTGATGGTGGAAACACCGACCACATACAGACCAAGGATGGAGATAAAAGTGGTCAGGTTCGTGAAGATACTTCTGGTCAGTGTCATGTTGACGGAAGTATCCACCAGGTTCTCCAGATTGCCTTCTCCCCGTACCTTCCGCAGCTCACGGACACGGTCAAAGATGACGATGGTGGAGTTAATGGAGTAACCGAGGATCGTCAGCATAACGGCGATAAACGCACTGCCGACGCTGATTCGCAGGATGGCATAGACCATCAGGGTGATAAGCACGTCGTGCAGCAGTGCCAGGATCGCAGACAGTGCAAATCGGATATCCCGGAATCGGATAAAGATGTAGAGCAGCATCAGTGCGACTGCGATGGCAACGGCCATGATGGCATTGTTGCGGATCTCCTTGCCAATGGCGGCGGAGATACTCTCTGTGGTGATGTTGCCGTCTTTGACATCGAAGTTTTCTTCCAGTGCATCCGCCATGGAAACACGCTCATCCTGGCTCAGCGTACGGGTCTTGATGATGACCTGATTGGAGCTGACGACCTTCTGCATAAGAACATTGGAGTCCCCGGTAATCTTTTCCACCACGGGCTTGACCTTCGCATCCAGCTGTTCCAGTGAATAATCCTCGGGGAATTCCACCGTGGTCGCAGTACCACCGATGAAGTCCAGGCTGTAGTTCAGTGCGCGCTCACCCTTGGAAGAGTGCATGACCATACTGCCAATACCAATTGCAATGACAAGGACTGCCAAAACGAGGAATTTCGGCATATTCCGCACAAAGCGGTAATTGCGGTCTTTCTTGGTGCGGCCCCACTTTTTGCGGTCCGTAAGCCCCAGCGAAAACACGGCACGTACCAGCAGTTTGGAGACTACCAGAGCGGTGAACATGGACAGAACAACACCGATAGCCAGGTTGATGGCAAATCCCTTGATGGTACCGGTGCCCAGGATCATGATGACGAATGCCGCGATAATTGTGGTCACGTTGCCGTCCACGATGGCGGACATGGCCTTGTCAAAGCCGAAGTTCAGCGCCTTGCTCAGAGGAACACCGTTGGTAAGTTCCTCGGAAATACGGGAATAAATGATGACGTTGGCGTCCACAGCCATACCGATGGACAGGATGATACCGGCTACGCCGGGAAGAGTCAGAGTGATCTTGAACAGTCCCAGCAGCAGCAACATCAGCGCCGCATAGAAAACCAGTGCGAATGCCGCAATAACACCGGGGACTAGATACACGACCATCATGAGGATCATTACAGCTGCAAGACCGATGGCACCGCCGATGAGTGAGGTTCTCAAGGCCTCCTGTCCCAGCTGTGCGCCTACGATGTTGGAGCGGATCTCATTGAGCTTCAGTTTCAGTCCGCCGATACGGATGTAGGATGCGATCTGAGTGGCTTCTTCCAAAGAACTCATACCTTCGATGATGGCATTGCCGTCATCAATGACCGCATTGACACCGGGAACGGAAATGAAACGTCCGTCATAGTAAATACCGATCGTCTGATTGTTGCTGTACGCGGTCTGCGTGGCAGCAGCAAATTTCTCCGCACCTTCCTTGGAGAAGGATAGCTTGACCACAGCCTGCTGCAGTCCGGTGCTTCCCTGCTCCATAACGCCGGAAGCGTCGGTAACATCAGAGCCTTCGCAGACGATGGAGCCGTCTGCCTGCAGTTCTTCAATGGTCTTGTTCAGTTCGTATTCGCCGGTCTCAGAACTCATGGAATAGTTCTGTGCGCCGTCGGAACCTACCTGTGCGATGAAGTACAGGCTGCCGGGAGCGGCCAGACCTTCCAGGATCTCATCGGCATTGGTGACGCCGGGAATCTCAACAGTGATCCGGTTGTCGCCTTCCAGGTAAACATTGGACTCGGTGGAATACTGATCGACACGCTGCTGCAGTTTATAGCGGGTATCGCTCAGATCGCTGGCGGAGGGGTTCTTCTCGTCCGTCTCATAAGTGATGGACACGCCGCCTTCCAGATCCAGTCCCTTTTTGATGTTGGAAGCTGCACCCTTATGCTCAGGGCCCCAACCGAATGCTGCGGTATAGATGCACAGTGCGGTGATCAGCAGAAATGCAATGATCACGATTACCGCAGACCTTTTACTCATCTTTTTCAAGATCCTACCTCCAGTATTACAATATCTCCTCTGCCCATCAGGACAGATTATGCCTGGTTCGGCACGAAAACAGGGTCTTTGCACCCAACATCATGCCAGTTTGATATTGTACCATAAACAGACCTCAGATGCACCCTTTTTTTCCATTTTTCCCAATTCCGGATTCACAAAAATAACCGCAGGACGAAACCTGCGGTTATTGCAAATTGCTATGGATTTATGCGTTGGTATCAGTAACCTTGAGTGACCAGATTCCACTCCCCGTTTCCGTTGCGGCCCAGATACCACTGATAGTTTTCATACTCCGTATCCAGTTCCCATGCGGTCGTTTCCTCTGCCTCCACAGGAGAATGGAAGTTTGTCTCAAATACGATGGCCTGATCATAACTGTTACCCAGAGAATTGATATACTCCAAAGCCGTGCCCGTGAGTTCTTCGCTGTAGCGGATCTCGTGCATTTCACATCCCCAGGTA
>CAJOQP010000130.1 GCA_905236515.1 uncultured Oscillospiraceae bacterium
ACAGCGAGCCCCTTTGCAGATCTTAGGGTAGTCAATCCAGATACAGTTTCCTGTATCTATGACCTCTTCCACTAACTCGCACCTAGTGCGTGCAAGCCCGCGACTTCAGTCATGGGTTATTGACAGTTGTACCTTCTTTACTGCTTCTTCCAGATCTACAGCTCCGGTGTAATAGGCTTTTCCAAGAATCGCGCCGTACAGATCCAGATCATTCAATGCGGTCAGGTCCTTCAGACTGGAGACACCGCCGGAAGCCGTGATATTGCCGGAAAACGATTTCTTCAGCTGACGGTAAAGATCAAGGTTCGGACCCTGCATGGCTCCGTCCTTGGAGATGTCCGTTGCTATAATGGTGGAAACCCCGATTTCATCCAGGCTGCGGCAGAACTCCTCGGCCGGGACGGTGCTGGTCTGGGTCCACCCGTGTGTTGCGACCATTCCGTCGCGGGAATCTACGCCCACTGCAATGGAGGAGCCGTACTTTGCAACGACCCTCTGCAGAAAATCAGGATCTCCCAGCGCGGCTGTGCCGAGGATTACACGGGAGACGCCGCAGTCCAGGTAACGAAGGATCGATTCCTCGGAACGGATCCCTCCGCCGATCTCTACCTGAAGACCGGTCTCTTTTGTGATGCCGGCGACAAGGTCTGCGTGAGGTGTGGTCCCGTCTTTGGCTCCCTGCAGGTCCACAAGATGGACCCATTTTGCACCGGAATCCTCAAAGCGTTTTGCTACGGAGAGAGGATCTTTGCTGTAGACCGTCATCTGCTGGTAATCACCCTTGAACAGACGGACGGCCTTGTGGTCAAACATATCGATGGCCGGAAATAAAAGCATGACCGGTCACCTCATTTCACAGAAAGCTCGAAGAATATTCAGTCCGATCCGTCCGCTTTTTTCCGGATGGAACTGACAGCCGATGATCTGGTCGCGGGCAACACAGGCGGTCAGATCCGCACCGTATTCCGTCGTGGCCAGGGTATAATCTTCGCAGCGTGTGGCGTAATAGGTGTGCACAAAATAGACGAAATCCCCGTCTTTGATATAACGGAACAGGGGATGATCCGGCTGCTTCATGTTCAATGCGTTCCATCCGATGTGAGGTACCTTCAGATCCTCCGGAATATGGGGGGTCATATCCACCACATCTCCCGGGATCAGTCCAAGTCCCTCATGGGTGCCGTATTCGAAACTGCGGTCAAACAGCATCTGCATGCCGAGGCAGATACCCATCGTGGGTTTTCCGTTCCGGGCTTCCTCTGCGACGACCTCGCCCAGACCGCTTTCTTTGAGTTTTCTGGCGGCATCTTCAAAAGCTCCCACGCCGGGAAGAATGATCTTATCGGCGTCCCGAAGGACTTTCTCCTCCGAGGTGACGACGGAAGGAACATCGATCATATTCAAAGAACTGTGAAGGGAAAACAGATTCCCGACACCATAATCTACGATAGCAAGCATTTACAGCACTCCTTTGGTAGACGGAACAACATCCGGTCTTTTTTCATCAATGGCAGTGGCCTGCGCCAGAGCACGGCCGAACCCCTTGAAAGAGGCTTCGATGATGTGATGTGAGTTTTTACCTGCGAACTGATGCAGATGCAGCGTCAGCTCTGCTTTTCTCACGAACGCGGTATAGAACTCTTCCACCAGTTCGGTGTCAAAAGTGCCGACTTTCTGTGAGGGAATGCACAGACGGTATTCCAGGTGGCTTCTGCCGGAGATATCCACGGCACAGAGGACCAGGGCTTCGTCCATGGGGAGCCACATGCTTCCGTACCGGATGATGCCTTTCCGTTCGCCAAGTGCCTGCCGGAATGCTTCGCCAAGGGCGATCCCGATGTCTTCGGTGGTATGGTGATCGTCCACCTGCGTGTCTCCATGACACGTCAGAGAGAGATCATAGCCGCTGTGAGCGGCAAACAGCGTGAGCATATGATCGAGAAAGCCCACACCGGAATCGATATCACTTTTTCCGCTTCCGTCCAGATTCAGAGTAAGTTTGATCTGAGTCTCGGCGGTATTGCGTGCTACGGAAGCAGTTCTCATAGTCCGCGCTCCTTTCGTATCGTATCCACTGCCTTGAGCAGTGTGTCCATCTGTTCCTGTGTGCCGATGGTGATGCGGCACCAGTCCTGAATCCGCGGGGTCTTCCAGAACCGGACCAGAACGCCCTGCGCTCTCAGCGCTCCGTACAGATCTTCCGCAGTTCCGAAATTTGATCGGACGAACAGGAAGTTGGAGACCGAGGGAAGAACGGTAAATCCCCGCTGTTCCAGCTGAACACGGGTGTACTCCCGCACGCGCTGGATCTCTGCCGTGTTCTTGCGGAAATAGGCCTCGTCCTCAATGGCGGCAATTCCGGCAGCGGAAGTCATTCGATTGACATTGTACGGATTGCAGGAGTATTTCAGCGTGTTGAGGTCCCGGATCAGCTCCGGGTTGCCGATTCCGAACCCGAGCCGCCCGCCGGCCAGAGATCTTGATTTTGAGAATGTCTGGGTCACAAGCAGGTTGTCATAGTCCCGGATCAGGGAAACGCAGCTTTCTCCGCCGAAATCCACATAGGCTTCATCGATGATCACGATGTGATCCGCATTGGATTCCACGATGGATCGGATCTGCGGGATCGTGAGAGGTATTCCGGTTGGAGCATTGGGGTTGGGGATCACAATATTACAGCCAAGACCGAAATAATCTTCCGGCCGGATCGTAAAATCTTCCTTCAGAGGGATCTTTCGACAGGGGATCCCGTTAAGATCCGCAATCACCTCATAGAAACCATAGGTGATATCCGGGAAGGCAAATCCGCAGGAGGCATCGCCAAAGGCCATGAAGGCAAAGTTCAGGATCTCATCCGATCCGTTGGTCATGAGTACCTCCTCCGGTGTGACCCCGAAGTATCCGGCAACGGCATTTGTCAGATCCGTGGAATCCGGATCGGAATAAAGACGAAGAGACGCTGCCGCCTCCGAAGCGGCTTTTACCGCCTCGGGGGAAGGAGGAAATGGAGATTCGTTCGTATTGAGTTTGACAAAGACCTGGTCCCGGGGCTGTTCCCCGGGAGTATAGGGCTCCAGATCATCGTATCTGGAAACAAAAAAACGGCTCATAAATCAGTCCTCGCGAAAACGGATATCGATACTGTTGGCATGCCCGTGCAACCCCTCTTCTTCCGCAAACAGCATGATGCTGTCTTTGATCTCCTCCAGTGCCCTGTGGGAAAAATAGGTATACTGGGATTTTTTTACGAAATCATCCACAGAGAGAGGACTTCCGAATCGTGCCGTGCCCGTCGTGGGAAGGGTGTGGTTCGGACCGGCCATATAGTCGCCCAGCGCCTCCGGGGCGTCTTTGCCCAGGAAAATGGAACCGGCATTCTTGATCTTTCCAAGATAGGAGAACGGATCGTCCACACTGATTTCCAGGTGTTCCGGCGCAATCTCGTTGGCACATTCTACAGCCTCCTCCAGAGAAGAAACTATTACGATTTTTCCGTTGTTTTCGATTGACGGCCGGGCGATGTTTTCCCGGGGAAGCACAGACAGCTGAACCTCCAGCTCCTGCGCTACCTTTTCTGCCAACTCTGCCGAATCGGTGACGAGGACCGAAGTGGCCATCACATCATGCTCCGCCTGTGCCAGCATATCCGCGGCGAGGATTCTGGGATCGTTATTCCTGTCCGCGACGATCAGAACTTCGCTGGGTCCGGCAATCGTGTCGATGGCGACCTTGCCGAACACCTGTTTCTTTGCTTCTGCCACATAGGCATTGCCCGGTCCGACGATCTTGTCGACTTTGGGAACGCTCTCCGTACCGAAAGCGAGTGCTGCGACGGCCTGCGCACCGCCGACTTTCACGATCTTATCGACCTTGCAGATCTTGGCGGCGGCCAGGATCGCGGCATTGACTTTTCCGTCGCGGTCTGGAGGTGTGACGATGACCAGCTCGGAGCATCCAGCCAGTTTGGCAGGAACACAGTTCATGATCAGGGAGGAAGGATAGGCCGCTGTTCCGTTGGGAACATACAGACCAACCTTTTCAATGGGAGTGATCTTCTGGCCGAGGACGACTCCGTTTTCCCTTGTCATAACAAAACCGGGACGGATCTGATGAGAGTGATATTCGGCGATGTTGTCGTAGGCCTGCTGGAGGACCTTGCGGTATTCCTCGCTGGTGGAGGCAAAGGCCTCTTCGATCTCCTCGCGGGAAACGATCAGATCGGACAGGTCGGCGCCGTCAAATTTCTTGGTATAGTATTTCAGCGCGGCGTCCCCTTCCTCCTGAACCTTCTTCAGGATCTCAGTGACCACAGCTCCCACATCCTGGAACAGGGGAGAGCGGATAAACAGGGTCTCATTGGGAACATCGCCGTATTTATAGATCTTGATCATGTGTTACTCCTTGGTCTGACAGATTGCGGATAGAGACTGGCTCATTGCCGAAATCTCGTCATGTTTGAACTGAAAACTTGCTTTGTTTGCAATAAACCGTGCGCTGATGGGAACGATGGTTTCCAGCGCATCCAGTCCGTTTTCTTTCAATGTTTTTCCGGTCTCAACGATATCAACGATCACATCGGAAAGGCCGAGGATGGGAGCGATCTCAATAGAACCGTTGAGCTTGATAATGCTGATGTCGCGGCCCTTGGACTCATAATACCTCCGCGCGATGTGTGGAAACTTGGTTGCCACTTTCAGCGTGCGGGACTCATCGTCCCGGAACGTTTTGGGACCGGCTACACACATACGGCATTTTCCGATGCCGAGATCCAGCAGCTCATAGACACGGGGAGAGTATTCCAGAAGGATATCCTTGCCGGCGACACCGACATCGGCGGCGCCCCGCTCCACGTAAATGGGAACATCCGAAGGTTTTACCCAGAAATACCGGACGCCCCGCTCTTCGTTTTCAAACGTCAGTTTACGTTTCGGATTCAGCACTTCGGGACATTCATATCCGGCCTGCTCCATCATTCCGTAAACGATCTCGCCCAGGCGGCCCTTGGGAAGTGCGACATTAATCATCTTTTTTTCCGTCATGATTCCACCGCCCCGTTTCTTACATAGTATTTCGTCCGAAACGTGAAGCCCTTCGGCTCCGAGCGCTGTACGCGGACGGTTTCCCCGGCTTCGATGCAGCGGGAAGCTTCCCGGATCGCAAAGGGAAGATCGCTTTCCGACGGACACACCAGAACGATATCGAAATCATATTCCTTTTCGGTAGACCAAAGCGACTCCAGTGTGTTGAAATAAACGGCAAATCCCACCGCTCCGCCGGAACGGTTCATCCGGGATACCAGACGATCATACTTGCCTCCGGAGAGAACACTGGAGGAGAGTCCTTCGATAAAACCGGCAAACACGATGCCGTTGTAGTATTCAATATCATCCACAACGGAAAAATCCAGATGGATGCGGGCGGGACCGAACGCCTTGAGAAGGACATCGAGCTCCTTGAGTTCCTCCACGGCGCGGCGGCTTTCCTCCGGGAGAGAAAGTTCACTGAGCCGGGAAAGAACGTCCTCGGTGGGACCGTACAGCTCCGTAAGAGCAGTGAGATTTGAAACGGCCTGTGGTCCCATATCGAAGCGGCGGCACAGATCTGTCAGCGCGGGACCGTTCTTGGCACCGAGTACCGCAAAGAATTCAGACTGATCTTCCTGGCGGATTCCGGCCTGGTTCAGGATCCCGGAAACGACTCCGATGTGGGACAGATTCAAAACATAGGACGGTCCGATGCTCTCCAGGCTTTTGGCAGCCAGCATGATCACTTCGGCAGATTCGTACAGCCCAATCTCGCCGATGCATTCCAGCCCGGTCTGCGGAATCTCACTGAATCCGTCGCCGTCTTCCGGAACACGGTACACGTTCTCGTTATAAAAGACCTTGTGCACAGGGCAGCGATCCGATGCGCTTTTGATCACCGACAGCGTAACATCCGGCTTCAACGCCATAAGACGTCCATCGGTGTCACTGAATGTGAGGATCTGCTTGCAGGCAAGAAAATTCTTGTACTGTGCATACAGGTCATATTCTTCAAACTTATTTACTTTGTAGGGCAGATAGCCGTAAGACCGATACAGCCGGCTCAGCCGGGAACGGATCATGTCTTCGCTGATGGTAGTATTGATACTCACTTTGTTTCTTCCTTCGGTTCAAGTTTCGGCAGACGGTCCAGGATCAGAGCATAACCCTGAGCGCCATATTCCAGACAGCGGTTCACACGGCTGATGGTAGCAGAACTGGCGCCGGTCTGCTGCGCCGTCTCGTTGTAGGAATCGCCCCGGTCCAGCCGACGTGCGATATCCAGTCTCTGTGCAAGATCCTGCGCCTCCTTAATGGTGCAGAGGTCTTCCAAATAGCGACGGCATTCTTCTTCATTCTTCAGTGCCAAGATAGACTGAAACAGCATATGGAGCTGTTCGGTTTCTGGTAAACCCATGAGATCACCTCTCAGATGTTGTGTTACTTGAGTAGCAGAGTAGCACATTAGCGCGCTAAAGTCAATGTACAATCCGTTGTTTTTGACCAACAGCGGAAGGAACCGGATTGTACAACTTGTCGGGACAAAAAACTGCCGCAGAGCGAACTCTGCGGCAGACAGAAGATAGGTGGTTCATTCCAGAGTGAGGTCTCCTTCGCGGATCCAGCCGATCTTTCTTGCGATCTGGCCGAAAACCCAGGAGAGGATTGCCGGAAGAACGAAACAGATCAGGATCATGCCGATCCAGTCTATGGCGTTGGGAGTGATTGCCGAGGCGCCGTTTGCAATGGCGGCTTCGCTGGGAGTCACCCAGCCGGTCCATACGCCGATGGGGCCCACGAGACCACAGGTGCCCATGCCGGAAGAAACAGGCGTTCCGTTCATTTCCATTTTGAACAGGCATGTGGCGATCGGGCCGGTGATGGCAGAAGCGAGGATGGGCGGGATCCAGATCTTCGGATTGCGTACGATGTTGCCCATCTGCAGCATGGATGTTCCCAGGCCCTGAGAGACCAGACCGCCCCAGCGGTTCTCCTTAAAGGACATGACGGCAAAGCCGATCATATTGGCACAGCAGCCCGCAACCGCAGCGCCGCCGGCAAGACCGGTCAGTGAGAACGCTGCGCAGATGGCGGCAGAGGAGATGGGAAGGGTCAGAACGATGCCGACAACCACGCTGACGATAACGCCCATGAGGAAGGGCCGCAGTTCGGTGGCCCACATGATGAAGTAACCGATGGCTGTTGCCGCGCGTCCGATGGGAGCAGCGATCAGATAGGCAAGTCCGATGCCGACAAGGATGGTAACGATGGGGGTTACCAGGATGTCGATCTTGGTCTCTTTGGATACGGCCTTGCCAAATTCGGAAGCGATCAGTGCGACGAAATATACCGAAAGAGGTCCGCCTGCGCCACCCAGTGCGTTAGTGGCAAATCCTACGGGAATCAGCGAAAACAGGACCATTGCCGGCGCGTGCAGCGCATACCCGATGGCAACGGCCATGCCGGGTCCGACCATAGCAGATGCAAGTCCGCCGATGGTATAGGTTGTGGCAGCATCACCGCTGCCCATGGTGACGATGGGAGCATTCAGGAATCCGATATGACACTGGGAACCGAGGGTGTTGAGGATGGTGCCGACCAGCAGGGTGCAGAACAGGCCCTGCGCCATGGCGCCCAACGCATCGATTCCGTAGCGCTTCAGGGAGACCTCAATGTCCTTGCGCTTCATGAATGCTTTAACTTTGCTCATAGGATTTTTCTCCAAAAATAATAAGATACACAGGTGTCAAGACATCTGTGTATCTCAATATAGAATGCATGATATGGTTTGTCAACCGTAATTAAAAGATTAACTATTCTCGTCGAAAAGCAGGCCTGCCTGCTTCAATTCTTCGCGGGTCCGATCATAGGTTTCCTTGCCGTCACAGGACAGCGTATGAAGATGGATCCCACCGGTAAGAGCGGACAGCGGCTGCGCCTGCTCGGAACTGATCTTCTCCATGAATACGGAAACGTCATAGCGGGAAGAAATGTCCAGAGATCCGATGATCTGTCCGTAAACCGGATGTTCCACAATGACATCCACTACCGTACAGCCGTTGTCGACCATAATGTTCAGTTCCCGACGCATGTCTTCCGGATCCTCGTGTACGCAGGCAACGGAACCGAGGTATCCTGCTGTACGACGGCTCTGTGCCATCGTATAGCCGCGCGGCGTAGCAATGATCTGTTCTCCTGCCGCCCTCAGAAGTGCGATGTCGCCAACGATGATCTGTCTGCTGACATCAAACTGGGACGCGAACTTTGTGGCACTTACCGGGGCAGAGGAAGCCAGAAGGATCTGCAGAAGTTGTTCTCTCCGCTCCCTGGCTGTCATTTATCCGATCCCTTTCCCGAACTTTCGTTGAGCATCTTGTCTTTCAGAGCCATCAGATTTTCCGACAGGTCGACATAGTAGTTGTGCGGGTTGTCAAAGCGCTTGACTTCCGGCCAGAGCTTGTCCACCTGCTCTTTGCAGTAAGTCTGGATCTCCTTGAGCGTCGGCACTTCGTAAACAAGTTCACCGTTCTGGAAAATAGGCACCAGAAGTTCTTTGGCAACATAGCTGTCATAGGTCTTCTTCTTCCAGCGTGCCTCCGGGTCGCAGATCGTGATGGGCTGAGAATCATCCACGGTCTCATCGTGAAGGCAGATATAATCCGCTTCCGCCATGCCGGTCTCTTTGTCGTAGAAACGGTAGGTATGTTTAAAGCCTGGGTTCGTGATCTTGGCGGTGTTTTCGCTGATTTTGATCTTGGGAATAATATTGCCGTTGTCGTCTTCCACAGCGCACAGCTTGTATACGCCGCCGAACACCGGGGAGGAGCTTGATGTGATGAGACGTTCACCGACACCGAAGCTGTCGATAGCTGCACCCTGATTCAGGAGCTCCGTGATCAGACGCTCGTCCAGAGAGTTGGAGACGGTGATCTTGCATTCCGGCCATCCGGCCTCATCCAGCATCTTACGGGCCTTGACGGTAAGATAGGTCATATCACCGGAATCGAAGCGGATTCCGCATTTGGTGATGCCCAGCGGTTTCAGAACTTCATTGAATGCACGAATTGCGTTGGGGACACCGGATTTCAGAGAATTATAGGTGTCCACCAGCAGCGTGGCATTGTTGGGATAGCATTTGCAGTAGGCAACGAAAGCCTCGTATTCGGAGTCAAACATCTGGACCCAGGAATGCGCCATGGTCCCCAGTGCGGGAACGCCGTAGATCTCATCCGAGACGGCACAGGCGGTGCCGATGCATCCGCCGATGTATGCGGCACGGGCGCCGGTCACGGCGGCGGTAATGCCCTGTGCACGACGGGATCCAAATTCCATTACGGCACGTCCCTTGGCAGCACGGACGATACGGCTGGCTTTTGTTGCGATGAGACTCTGGTGGTTCAGTGCCAGCAGGACATAGGTCTCGATCAGCTGTGCCTGGATCGTGGGAGCCTTTACCGTCATAAACGGCTCCATGGGGAAGATGGGAGTTCCTTCGGGGACCGCCCAGATATCTCCGGTGAATTTGAAATTGGCCAGATACTCCAGAAATCCTTCGGAGAAGAGTTTTCTGCCTCGGAGATATTCAATGTCTTCTTCTTCAAAGTGAAGATCCTTTATGTAATCGATTACCTGCTCCAGACCTGCGGCAATGGCAAAACCTCCTTTGTCGGGGACGGAACGGTAGAACACGTCAAAATATGAGATCTCATTCCCCATGTTGTTCTGGAAATAGCCATTTCCCATGGTGAGCTCGTAAAAATCAAACAGCATTGATAAATTAATGTTACTTGTCTTATCCATCAGGATACCTCCTTGAGGTTTGATGGTATCAATTATATCCTCTGCCGGAATACAAAGCAACGAAAACGGAGGGGAAACATTGACAAAAATGAGATAATGTGAAGACACCTATCTAGACCGCTGACAGATTGCAAAAAAAGACTTTAAAAAGAAAGAAAGATTTGTAAAATCCCGTTCATTGACATTGTTTTATGGCAGTAATATGATTTGTTCAGAGAGAATAAAGGCAGGTTGGAAACTGAGAGATTCTAGCGTATAAGGAAAGGAAAAAACGGCAAGAAATGAGTGATGTTTTCTTTGCTCCCGGCCGCACAGAGCTGGCTGGAAACCATACTGACCATCAGAAGGGCAGAGTAATCGCCGCGGCAGTGGACACCGGCCTTACCGCCCACTGCACAAAGAACAATGACAATGTCATTCGGATCCGTTCCGAAGGATTTGGAGAAGACGAGATCCGGCTGAGATATCTGGAAGTCAAGCCGGAGGAATTCGGCACCACAAGAGCACTGGTCCGCGGAGTTGCTGCCGCAATGCAGGACCTGTGTCTGGATATCGGCGGTTTTGATGCCGTTGTGACCAGCAATCTGCCGGCGGGATCGGGATTGTCTTCCTCCGCGGCATTTGCGGTGCTGATGGGAAAGATTTTCAACACTTACTACAATAATGGTCAACTGGAACCCATCGTGATCGCGCGGCTGGCACAGCAGGCGGAAAACCAGCACTTCGGAAAGCCATGCGGACTGATGGATCAGCTGGCAAGCTCACTGGGATCCTGTGTATATGTGGATTTTGCAACGGACGAGATTCTCCCCATCAAGACTCGATTTGCTGAGATGGGCCTGACGCTGTGCCTGACCAACACGGGCGGCAGTCATGCCGGTCTGGAAACGTCTTATGCGATGATCCCCTCCGACATGACATATATCGCAAGTCTGTTTGACAAGGGCCTGCTGTCCGAGGTCGATCCTGCAGAGTTCCGCTCCCGTGAATGGGATGTGTCCTACCGTCCGGTCCGCCGGGCAAAGCACTTCTTCGATGAGAACGAGCGTGTTCCGAAAATGCGGGACGCCCTTATCCGGAAGGATGCGGAGACGTATATGAAGCTCATGAATGAGTCCGGCAGATCCTCGGAGCAGTATCTGAACAATATCGTGACCAGCGCCACCGGAGACACCAAACTGGAAGAAGGGCTGGAACTGAGCGCGAAACTGCTGGAAGGAAAGGGCGCATGGCGTGTCCACGGCGGCGGGTTTGCCGGATGTGTTCAGGCGCTGATGCCCAACGAGTATTTCGAAGAGTATAAAAAAGGCATGGAAGCGCGGTTTGGTGCCGGCTCCTGCCAGGTCCTGAAGATCTGAACAACATGAATCGCAGCTGCTTCTGTATCGGTTAAAGATGCAGAAGCAGTTTTTCTTTTCATGCAGATGCGGGAAGGAGTCTTGCGGAAGGGTCTTCCCGCATCTGCATGAGAGACCGCCGGGACATATACCGTCAGGTCGGAGCCGTCCACAGGAAGATGATCCATTTTCGTGAAAAGCATGCGGAACCAGGGCGATAAAAAGAAAACTGGGATAATAGATACAAAGACGATGTGGACGAATGTCACAGAATTCGGTCAAACTACTCGTTGAACTTGAACAAAAACGATGGTAGAATCGACAGTATCTCACAAAGAAAAGGTGAAAACGGTGTTAATAGACTCTTATTTCAATCGATTTGTTCTGCCGGAGGATCTGACCGATGCGGTGACAAACTGCCAGTGGCGATGCTATCCGGAAACCAAAGAACAGCTGCAGGAACTGTGCTTCGGACCCACACACAGCTCCCGGTTCGATGTTACATATACCATCCCCGGAAAAGGTGTTTTTAAAGAAGCGGAGGTCGTAAGATGCAAAAACGGTCCCGTTGTCAACTTCATGGAAGACTATATGCGGCGCCGGGATCCCGACTGCATGTGCATCGGCGATGATCTGCCGACGGACAAGCCGTATTTTAAAGACCGTTTCGGATATGATTTTTCCAAGCTGAGAAAAGAGACCATGGACTGGTTTAAGGATCAGAGTGTCATTCTGCTTCCGTTCCGTGCAGGTGGAAAATATTACGGATATGATTCGTTGATGGTATGTCCGTCCAATGCGGCATTCTTTGCACTGTCTCTTGCCAATATGCAGGGATTTGTGGGCATTCATGATATCAGCGAAAATTATAAACCCCGTGCCATTATCTATGTGGCACCGCCCTTCCGTATCACTCACTTCGAAGGCAAACAGGTCGTAGTGCATCAGCGCAGCGAAGATCTGCACGAGGTGTTCGCCTACAACCTGTATCCCGGCCCTTCTGCGAAGAAGGGTGTGTTCTCCGTGCTTCTGGATATCGGCGAGCACGAAGGATGGATCACCAACCACGCCTCTGCAGCAATGCTGGAGACCCCCTATGAGAACGAAGTCGTTTTCATGCATGAAGGTGCGTCCGGCGGCGGAAAAAGCGAGATGCTGGAAGAGATCCATAAGGAAGAGAACGGACAGATCCTGGTGGGAACACATACTGTCAGCGGGGAAAAACATTACCTGACCCTCAGTGAGACCTGTAAGATCCATCCCATTGCGGATGATATGGTCCTTGCACATAAAGACATGCAGAACGGATCCGGGCATCTGGTCATCGCAGACGCAGAAGACGGATGGTTTTTGCGCATGGACGGAGACAATTACTACGGAAACAGCCCCATGTATGAGCGGATCAGCATTCACCCGCCGGAACCCCTGGAGTTCTTCAACATGGACGGCGTCCCCGGAGCAACGTGCCTTATCTGGGAGCATGTAAAGGAGTCTACCGGAAAGCCCTGTTCAAATCCCCGTGTGATCATTCCCCGTGAGATGATCGACAATATCATCCCCGGTAATGAGCCGGTGGAAGTCAATATCCGCTCCTTCGGTGTCCGTATGCCGCCTTCCACGGTGGAAAATCCCAACTACGGAATTATGGGAATGGTCCAGTTTGTTCCCATTTCTCTGGCATGGCTCTGGAGACTGGTATGCCCCCGCGGATTTAAGAATCCCTCCATTGCCGATTCCAACGCGGGAAGCGGGCTGAAGGCCGAGGGCGTGGGATCCTACTGGCCGTTTGCCACCGGGCAGAAGATCACACAGGCCAATCTGCTTCTGCATCAGATGATGAACACACAGGCGACGCTGAACGTGCTGATCCCCAACCAGTATATCGGTGCCTATCATATCGGCTTTGCCGGTGAGTGGCTGGTTAGAGAATATCTTGCAAGAAGAACGGGCAATGTCCGAATGAAGGATTTGGTGGAAGCGCGCTGCCCGCTGTTCGGCTATTCCCTGGCCGATATGAAGATCGACGGACAGCACATCCGAAGGACTTTCCTTCGTCCGGAGCTTCAGTCTAAAGTTGGCTTTGACGGTTATGATGCCGGCGCGAAGATCCTGACGGACTTCATCAAAGAGCAGATCGCACCGTTCAACACCAACGGGCTCAATCCTATCGGCCGCAATATTATTGAGCTGGCTATGAATGATGCTCCGCTGGAAGAGTATCTCGCCATTACTCCGATGAATATTCGGTGATAAAAACAAGCTCAAACCACAGACAGCAATAATGGTTGTCTGTGGTTTTTTTGATGTGCAGACCGGGAAATGCTTGTATCCACTGAAATAATTTGGTAAAAAGGAAAAAATGGGATATTATTGCGTCTATTAAAATTATAAAGAAAAAACCTCGCATAGGAGACACACATGAGGGAAGAGAAACAAATTGAACGGATCATGGGGAAAAAGATCCTTCGCATGGAAAAAAGAGAGCTGGAGGGGATCTCCAGCATCAATAATCTGGTCGCTTTAAAGCGGTGCGGGATCTACCACATTGATGTGACGTATGACGACGGAAGTTCCTCAGAACTTCTGATGAAGATCAAGTCCAACAACGTCATAAAAAACGGCATCAATCTTGTCAGCGGCAAGGACTTCCGCCTGATGAAAGAAATGGCTCTGCATAAGAAAGTGCTGGGTTATGACAAAAGCTATCTCAGAGAGGATATTCTATACCGGGGTATCGATCCTTCTCTGAAAAAAGATATGATCGATTATTGCGGATGCTTCACCGACCGTCGAAGCCATACGAGAAATCTGCTGTTTCGATACTACGCCTGGGAAGTACGGAAACCGGACGCAGCGGATCTTTGGGAAGTGCTGGAGCATATTCTTCCGTTCCATGTCCGCTATATGGGACAGGAAGCTGAGGCCGCAGAACTTCAGCTGAACCGATATACCAGCAGAGACTATGACAAAGCGAGGCCGTGCCTTCGCATGATGTTTGACCTTCGGGAGGAAGAGAACCATCGTGCATATGGCACGGAGAGAGTCCGGGAGCTTCATTCTTTTATTGAAAGGATTCATGAAGAAGAGGCGCGCTACAGTGCGTTTAAAACCTTTACCCATAACGATTTTTCGGCTCGAAACTTTTTCGTCCGGGGAGAAGAGGTGCTGTTTTACGATTTTGAACTGGCCTGTTACCAGATTCCGGAGCACGATGTTGCGGAACTGCTCATATATGAGTGTGGGACAGCAACGGATGAAGAGATTCGGGAGATCCTCCATCGGTATTACTGCCGGCTTCGGGAGTCGTCTCCGTATGATCTGAGCGAAGCGGAGTATCATGAGAGACTGCTTTTCTGTATCCGAGAGTTTGTCGTGAATCGGCTGAGCCTTCTGAGGATTGTCTCCGAATCTATCGAAATAGATTTTATTGAACAGCTTCTCATCAACACGAATCGCCTTCTGGATCTGTTTCAGCAGAAGGAGTGCGAAGGAGGATTATCATGAACAAGGAACTGGCGATCCTGAAGCTTGCAGATTACAAGGAATTTTTTGAGAATGGAGGTTCCTCCTGTTACCTGATCATCAACAACAAACTGGACGACTATCCGTGCATGTTCGGTTTTGCTGAGTTTTCCGAGGATCTTGATGAAGTGACAGCACTGATGCATCAGGTAGAAGAGCGGGCCCGGGAACTGGGACAGAAACATCTGATCGGACCGGTAAACTATACGACTTGGATGAGCTACCGCTGGGCAATCAGCCAGTATGACCAGAAGTACTACCCCGACTGTGAGAATCCTCCGTACTATGTCGACTTTATCCGGCAGATGGGATACCGCGAGCTGTATACCTATCGAAGCGCGCATATCAATACAAACAATGTGCTGTTTGAATCCGGAGAAGAGATCTTCCGCAAAAAACAGGAGGAAGGTTTTGAATTCAAACTGTATCGGGGAGAAGAATCCTATCAGATCGTAAAAGATCTTTTTGATGTCTCCATCGATGCCTTTCAGGGAAGTCTCCTGTATTCGGAAATCCCCTTTGAGGTGTTCCAGGAGATCTATCTGGAATGGACGAAGAAGATTCCGGAGATCCATGTGTTCGTGGCGTATAAAGACGGAAAAGCTGCGGGATACGTGATGAGCTACGCCAACCCCTATGATGAGACCCAGTACATCTCCAAGACTGTGGGAGTGCGGAAGGAGTTTCAGAAGCAGAAGCTGTATGTCGCGCTTCTGTATTTCGGAACAAAATTTGTCCGGGAACTGGGCTATGACCAGACGGTATACCATTTCCAGTGCGAGCAGCGAAGCACATTCAAACGCTATGACAGCACCGTGGAGGATCAGGAAAAACGGTACGCAGTATTTGTAAAGGAGCTTACGAAATGAGATGCAACAGATGCCTGAATGATGAGACCGTCCGCGGGATCTCCTTTGACTCCTCGGGTGTGTGCAACTTCTGCCATAACTTTGATGAGATAAAGGAAAAACTGGCGGATGAGAATATGCTTCATCAGCTGTTTCAAGAACGGGTCGATGCGGTGCGGGGAAAGCACCGGTACGATGCCGCACTGGGAATCTCCGGTGGAAAAGACAGTGAGTTTGTCCTGCATGAACTGGTTCGGAAACACGGCCTGCACGTGTGTACATTCACGCTGGATAACGGCTTTTTGTCCGAAGAGGCAAAAAGGAATATCGATAAGACCGTTCAGAATTACGGGGTCGATCATGAATACATCACCTTTGACCGGGCCATGCAGCAGAGGCAGTATCATTACTCCATGAAGCACTTCCTCGTTCCCTGCATCGCGTGCTCCTATACCGGCTATGCCGCAATGATCAACTATGCCGTAAAAGTAGACGCGGGAATGTGTGTGCACGGAAGATCCCCGGAGCAGATGCTGCGGCGATACGGCAAGGATGTCTTTACCAGATTTGTAGATATGGGTCTGAAAAGTATCCACGAGATCGACATCGCAGAGGGCTATTCCACTCTGTTGGATAACGTCCGGGACATGGTGGACGAAGGGATCTTCAATGATATCCGAAGCATCGCCTTTGAAGGTGTTGACGGCATCGAGTTTCGAGAGTTCGTTCCTTATTTTCTCTACTACCGATACGATGAAAAGGAAATCGTCCGGTTCCTGAAAGAGGAAACGGGATGGACGCCTCCGGAAGATTACAACCATTATGACTGCGCCATTCACAACGCCACAAAGTATATCTATCAGTGTGCGGAGGGGCGGCCTCACCGTCTGCCGGAGATCAGCGTGCTGATCCGGACGGGAATGATGACACGGGAGGAAGCTCTTGAACTGCTGGAGCAGGAGCAGATGGTGGAAAAACCGAAAGAGGAACTGAAGGAGCTGTGCCGCTACGCCAAAGTCAGTCCCACTGTTCTCCTGGCAAAGGCGGAGCTCTATAAGAGAAAAAGAAAATGACAAAATACGTATTGAACTACTGGGTATACGGTATCGTGGCACTGATCTTCGCGGGCCTGTATGCGCTGATCACCTGGAGCCTGTGCTGGGAGATGTTTCCCATCGCCCTGTGCACACTGTATCTGGTTCGGGCGGCAGATGACTATCATGATTATGATACGGATCAGAAGGAAAAGCCGCTTTCCCGGCAGCAGCTCAGGAATCTGATCATTGGTCTCGCAGTGATCTTTCTGCTTTTGCATCTTGCGTTTTTCCGGCTTCCCGGCCTGGCCAGTCTTCTTCTGCTGGGTTATCTGGCGGGGATGAACCGGGTGGAGCCGCTGAAGCTGCTTTTTCTGCCGCTGCTGACCCTGTACTACCTCAGTATGTATATCGGGTGGCAGGACTGCCGGACATGGATCACAGTAATCGCATGTCTCGTGCTTGCGGCTGCCTTTCATGCGTATAAGATCCACCGGCGGAAAAAAACGGAAAGACAAACGAAATAGGTAGTTAACGGGAAGGAACAGACAAGGCATGTCAAGAAACAATATGCACACCGACAATTCCATGATCTGGACAGGGACAGGAGAAGAGATCTCCCGTCGGAAGGTAGGAGGAAAGGCCTATAATCTGGGGCACCTGAATACCGTTCCGGAGATCTCCGTGCCTCGGTGGATCTGTCTGACAACGGATTTCTTTTACGAATTTCTCGGAGAACGGCGTGCGAAATATGAGGATCTGCTGGAACATTATCATGAGGGGTCCAGGGAAGAGATTCTGGACCTGCTGGGACAGTGCCGTTTTTCGGAAACGCAGAGAGAGCTGCTTCGGGATGTAATGAAACAGGAACTCGCCGGAACGGAAAAGGTCGCTGTGCGTTCCAGTGCGGTGGATGAAGACGCTGCCGACCAGTCCTTTGCGGGCATGATGGAGTCCACGCTCAACGTCAGCACGGAGGAAGAAGTGGAAAAGGCGATCTGCGACTGTTACCGGTCCTGCTTTTCTCCCCGTATCATGGCATACCGTCAGCAGCATGGGCTGATCAACCGGGAGATCGCCACCGCCGTGATCATTCAGGAGATGGTGGATGCGGATTATGCCGGGGTGCTGTTCACGATAAATCCCAATACCAACAACCCCGATGAGATGCTGATCAGCATCGTGAAAGGACTGGGCGAGCAGCTGGTGTCCGGAGAAAAAGACAGCATGGACTATGTGGTCGATCTGCAGGAACAGGTCCTCCGGGACGGGGAAAGCGGACTTCCGGAGACCGTGATTCAGGAACTTGCCAGACAGGCGAGAACAATCGAGGACAGCTATGATCCGAAGGTCGGCCAGGATATGGAGTTTGCCATCAAGGACGACGAGATCTGGTTTTTGCAATGCCGCGCCATCGCCGCGTACAGCCATCTGGATCTTCGGAAGCTCCGCACGATCCTGGACAATTCCAACATCATCGAGAGCTATTCCGGTGTAACGACACCGCTGACCTTTACCTTTGCAAGGGAAGTATACGGAAAGATCTATCATCAGACCGCCAGGAACTTTCTGGTCAGCGAAGAGGTCCTTCGCGAAGTGGATGATGACCTGAACAATATGCTGGTCTTTTTTGAGAACAAGGTCTATTACAAGCTGAACAGCTGGTATCGGATGACGTCTCTGTATCCCGGCTACGACAAGAACAAGGGATACATGGAAAAAATGATGGGGGTCAAGGTCCCGCTGATCGAGACCGAGGAACAGGCGAACGAGCGGGAGGCAAAGATCCATCGGCAGTTCCTGAAGAAAATGCTCCGGATGAAGAAAGACAGCGATGCCTTCCTCCGCTGGTTCGAAGAAGTCACAGGACCTTATCAGAATCAAAAGTTTGAAGGAAAGAGCAGCAAGGAACTTCTGGGAATCTACGGAGAACTGGAAGAGAAGATACTTGACGAATTTACCACGCCCATCGGAAACGACATGGGAGCGATGGTGTTCTACGGAAAACTGACGGACAGTCTGCAGCAGCATGGCGTTCCGGACTGTGAGGGCGCACTGAGCAGCGTGCTCAGCCGGCAGGGGAATGTGGAGAGCGCTAAGCAGACTACGGATCTGCTGGAGATCGTGGAAGAGATCCGCGGGGACGACACCATGAAACAGCGCATTCTGAATGACGAGTTTTCCTTAGAGGACGGAAGTGCGCTGGCGGAAAAACTGAAGGAGTATATCCGACGGTTCGGATCCCGCAGTATGGATGAACTGAAACTGGAGACGATCACCATGACGGAAGATCCGTCATTCCTGTTCCAGACGATCAAAAATTATCTGGCGATGGATCCGGCAAAGACCTTCGGAGAGGGCATTTCCGTCGAAGAGGATCGTGAACAGCAGATCTACCAGTGCTACAGACCGCTGGAACGGCCGAAAGTCCGGATGCTCATTCGGATCACCAAATTCTTTATCCGAAACCGGGAACGGCTCCGTCTGAGAAGGACCTATATCTACGATATCGTCCGAAATATATTCCTTGGAATTGGAAGGAATTTTGAACAGGAAGGACGCATCGATCATTACCGGGACATCTTCTATCTGGAAAAAGATGAGATCACGGGAATGGTTCAGGGTTCCCTGACCGAAGATGTCCGAGCTCGTATCGATGCGAGAAAAGAAGAATACCGCGAAAACAAGAAGAAAGAGACCTTCGAGCGGATGTACTTCTATGGAGATCTCCGCAGGGAGAACATGCTCCCGATCTACAGCCAGCAGGAAACAGCGCCGGAGGAAGGCGTGCTCCGAGGTGTGGCAGGCGGAGGAAAGATCACCGAAGGCACCGTCTGTTATGTCGAGGATCCGGAGGATCCGTTCCGGCAGGGACAAATCCTGATGGCCAAGAGGACCGATCCCGGATGGACCATCCTGTTCCCCATGGCAGAAGCCATCATTATCGAACGGGGCAGTGTGCTGTCCCATTCCGCCGTGATCGCACGGGAGATGGGCATCCCCCTTGTTGTGGGAGTCCGGGGGCTGACCGATCAGGTTCATGACGGAGACAAGGTTCGGGTAGACGGTATCAACGGGACCATTGAGGTTATAGAGAGGCATCAACATGGAAGCGAAGTTTGACTTTATACGATATTCAAATTGCTGGGAGGATTCCGAAAACCTGCTGAAGGCCCTGGAAATCCAGGGTCAGCGGGGTGCGTCCATCCTGTCCGCAGGGGACAATACACTGGCTCTTCTGCTGGGGGATCCGGAATCCATCACCGCATTTGATATCAACCCGACCCAGATCCATCTTTTTTATCTGAAAAAAGCGGGTTTTGAAAGGCTCAGCCACGAGGATCTTCTGGCACTTCTGGGAATCGGCGGAACGGAACGGTCCTGGGACCTGTTCCTGTCGCTGGAGCCGGTAATGGAGCCGGAAGCGTTCCGGTATTTCCGGGAGCACCCCGAATTTTTCGAAAAGGGGATCGTTCATATCGGAAAATTTGAGCGTTACTTTCAGATTTTCCGCAACCGGGTCGTTCCGCTGTTCACTACCAAAAGAAAAATGGCAAAACTGGCCGCATTCCATGATATCAATGCTCAGAAAAAGTATTATGACCGTTGGGTCAACAATCGGCGGATGAGAGCGATCTTCAAGGTGTTTTTCGGCTTTCGTATGATGGGAAAGCTGGGACGCGACCGCTCATTCTACAATTATGTGGAAGACAAAGAGGACAGCGCTGACAATATCAAGAAGATCGTAGATTCCGGCATGGGAAGGATTCCAAACTGGAACAATCCCTACATGACCTATGTTCTGACCAATCAGTTTGCTGAAAAGGCACTGCCGTATTACCTGCAGGAACAGTTTCACGAAACGATCCGCAGCCGGCTGGACCGTATTGAAGTAAAGCGGGGCACGCTTCAGGACCTTGACGGCACATTCGGTTTTTTCAATCTGTCCGATATCTTTGAATACATGAGCGAGGAACAGTTTGAAGACAACATTCAGAAGATCCGGGAACTTGCCGATCCCGGTGCCCGCGTTGCCTACTACAACATGCAGAATCACCGGTATTTTCCGGAGTCAGGATTCTGTTATCTGAAAGAACTGTCGGAACGGCAGACACTGTCGACAAAGTCCTATTTTTACCGGGATTTTGTTGTGTATGAAATCGGGGAGAAGCAATGAGCAGGATCGTACAGGAGTTCTACAGATCGTGTGAAGCGAACTGTGACCGGACCGCGGTGTATTATCTCCGGAACAACCGGAGAGAAAGCCGCACATTTGCGGAACTGAGGAAAGAAGTTGCGACGATGGTCTCTCTGCTGCGTCAGCATGGAGTACAGCCCGGAGACCGGATTCTCACCTTTACCAGCTCCGGCTATACACTGTGCCTGTTTATGCTGGCAACACTGTGCATGGGAGTTTCCGTCATGTATGTGGATATCTATGCCAAACAGGAAAGCCTGCAGCAGATCTTTCAAAAGACCAGACCTCACCACATCCTGGTCTCTGACCGCACCAGACTGGCGCGGTACGCGTTCCCGGCATTCCGCCAGATCCGCAGTGTAATCAACATTGACAGTCTCTACCGCGAAATCCCGAAAGAGGAATACGTTCCGGAAGAGATCGGGGAAGATGCTGCGGGACTGATTACGGTTACCACCGGATCCACCGGGACGCCGAAGCTGTTTCTCCGCTCCCATGGCGATCTGTTTGAACAGCTTCAACTGACGACCAGAAACAATGAAGCAAAAAAGGATGAGGACATCGTTCTGACAACATCCTATATATACATCTTCTCAAACCTTATTCAGGGCATGACTACGGCAATTCCCAATGTGAATCTGGGGAGAAAGAACACGGAGAAGATCATCCGCAAGCTGGAGATGTTCCGAGATCTGCCGATCACCAGGATCATGACCTCTCCGGATTTCTGTCTGCGTACGCCCAATATGTATCCCAGTCTGGAACTGATGTATTTTGGCGGAGCAATCCTGAACCTTCACGAGGCGGAGATCATAAAAGGAAAATACCCCGACTGCAGGATCATTTATATTTACGGGTCTACCGAGTGCAATCTCATCGCCATGAATACGCTGGATGAATATATCCGGGATCTGAAAAAGGACGGAGTGTGTTCCCTGGGAAAAGTGTGTGACGGCGTATCGGTACGGATCGATGACGACGGACACATTCTTGTACAGAGCGATGCGCTCCTTACGAAATCCTTTGAGGACATCTCTCTGCAGGACGGATACTATGATACCCACGATGTGGGGATGCTGAAAGACGGACGACTCCTGTACCGTGGAAAACACGGATTCTATGTCCCGGTGGAAGGCCGGCAGCTCTGTGCCAATGAGATCGAACAACAGGTGATCCTTCAGTTTCCGGAGATCCCGAAATGCGCGATCGTATACCAGAACGGGGAAACAGTCCTGTTTTACGAAAAGTGCAGCACTGAACCGGACGAGATACGACGATTCCTGCAGGATCAGTGCCGCCTGGATGCTAAAGTGGTGTGTCTGGACCCCATTCCCAAGGACATCAAGCATCATACGAAGATCAATTACCTTAAGCTCAAAAAACTTGTAGAAAAGGAACAGAAACGTGGATGTCAATAAACTGCTGAAAGAAGACTATCAGAAGTGGAAAAACAACCCGTATATTTTCCAGAAAGAACAGGGGGAGTTTAAAGGAACTACCTTTGGAGAGTTCACCGAAGATACCTACCGCCTTGCGGAGCATCTGCTCCGCCTGGGACTATCCGACGAAAAGATTATCATCTACGGGAAAAACTCCTATGCGCTGATGGTGGCGGATCTTGCGGTCACGGCATTTGTAGGAATCAGTGTCGTGGTTGCCAAACATATGAAGGGCGAAAGCATTCGAAAACTCGCGGATGCAATCGATGCCAGGGCGATACTCTATGCCCCGGAGAAGGAAGAAACGGTACGCAAGATTTCGGAAGATCTGAATATCCGAACCCTCTGTTTTGACGAAATACCGGCTCTGCCGGAAAGCGAACATCTGTTTGACCTTCCGTCCCGGGGTCCGGATGTATGCAGCAAGATCGTGTTTTCTTCCGGAACAACGGGATCGTCTAAAGGCGTCCAGCTG
>CAJOQP010000131.1 GCA_905236515.1 uncultured Oscillospiraceae bacterium
CCGGCTGCGTTTTTGACTTTGTATGGACTTTGCAGTACAATTCCAGTGTCGACTGAAAGGACCAACTAACACTGCCTTTCAGCATATGTTGTCAGTTAAAGATGCAGAAAAAGTATGAATCAAGATCAGAGAAATAAAACAAGAACCGTAGCACGCTTTGCCATGCTCACCGCGCTGGCTCTGGTGCTGGGATATGTGGAATACATGATCCCGGTGGCACCGGCAATCCCGGGCATCAAACTGGGACTGGGCAATACCGTGCTCCTGTATGCGGTCTATATGGGAAGCCCGCTGGAAGCGACGCTGCTGATGCTGGCGAAAGTCTTTCTGTCCAGCCTGCTGTTCGGCGGTGGTTTCTCCGCCATGATTTATTCCCTGGCAGGCGGTGTGCTCAGCCTCATCGCCATGCTGATCCTCTGCCGTGTCCCCAAAGTGGGAGTGCTGGCAGTCTCTGCAGCCGGTGCGGTATGCCACAACCTGGGTCAGATCATTGCGGCGTCTCTGATGCTGGGAATCGGAGCCGTGTGGGCATATTTCCCCGTGCTGGTGATCTCCGGCCTCGTAATGGGTCCGCTTACCGGCCTGGTGGCAAAACTGGTATTCCGGGCACTGAAGAGATCGGGAGGACAGCAGGATATCAATCCAAAGGCCTTTGAGGATCACCGTGCTGTTGACATCACGATCATCGGGATCCTTCTGGTTCTGGCGGTGGGAGCATGGCTTCTGATGAACCATCTCGGCCTGCATGTCAGCGATGCTCAGGAGGCATCCGAACGCAGCGGATATTATGTAGAGGTGGTTCAGAACAGCGATGTCCTGTATGAGATCCCGGTAGAGGAATACGGGACCTATACCATCCGCAATGATGAAACGGGAGGGGAGAACACCTTTATCATCGAGAAAGACGGTGTTCATATGGAGCAGGCAAACTGTCCCGACAAGGTCTGTATCCATCAGGGAACGATCCGGGAAGGGGATATCGTACCGGTGACCTGCCTTCCAAACCGGCTGTCTCTGCAGATTATCAGCGAGAAATCCATACCGAATGGGTTCAATCTGAAAAAGCAGGACTATGACAGCGTTCGAAAATAAAAAAGAAATTGAGCCTGCAGGTGAAAAAACCTGCGGGCTCAATTGGTTAAACGACGGAATCAGGAAATCTCGGAAGCGGTGTAGTTTTCTGCCATCATGGTAAACTTGTCGTTCAAACCGGATGTGTAGAGGACCCGGTTGTCCGTGGTAACCATGATCATCTGGAACTCATCGGAGTGCGCTCTCCAGTATTCTGTTGCTTTGTCCGGCCCCAGAACGAACATTGCCGTGGACAGAGCATCGGCGGTCAGTCCGCTGCTGCAGACGATGGTGACGGATACAAGGCCCGTGTCGGCAGGTTTTCCGGTTTTGGGATCCAGGATGTGATGATAGCGGACGCCGTCTTTTTCAAAATAGCGCTCGTAGCTGCCGGAAGTGATGATGGCCGTCTCGCCGGCCTGAATGAGCCCCAGATATCCGGAGGGGTCATTGGGATCCTGGACGGCAACGTTCCAGGAAGAGCCGTCCGGTTTCGTATCCCCAAGGGTCTGGACATTTCCGCCCAGAGAAACGATGGCACTTTTGATCCCTTTGCTGCGCAGCGTCTCCACTGCGGTATCGGAGGCATAGCCTTTTGCCACCGCACCGAAACTGATCTCGGTGCCGCTGGGAACAGAGACTGTATGATCTTCGATGGTAAGAGAATCAAAACCCAGAAGCGCCAGCTTTTCCTGAATTTCCTCTTCCGAAGGCACATTGCCCTCTTCATGGTTTTCTACATCCAGATCGATAAAACCCCACAGCTGAGACAGCGGGTAGGTGCTCAGATCCAGAGCGCCGTCGGTATCGTCATAGATCTCCTTTGCCTGTTTCAGCATGGTAAGGATCCCGTCCGAGACTTCTGTAGTACCGCCGCGGGCATTGTTGATCTTAAATACTTCACTTTCCCGTACGGCTGGATCCAGCGTATTGTCCATTTCAGTGATCTCTTCCACGACCTGCGCGATTCCCTCATCGCCTCCCTTTCCGTAGGCGGTGACTGTCATTATGGTGTCCATGGCAAAGAACTGTTTGTGAGCCTCAGAGGAATCATTGGTGCTGGGATCCTCTTCTCTGGTGCCGCACGCGCACAGAGACAGGAGCATGGCCAGACAGAGAACCAGCACAAGTGTTTTAGTTAAGGTTATGTTTTTCATGAGGAAAGTATAGCATATCTGCAAAGAGTGTTCAAATTGCCTAACATTGAAAAGACCTCATCCGGAACCGGATGAGGTCTTAATAGGTTCAGTTCAGGCTGGATGCTTCCGCCAGAGTGACATCAAATTCCATTGTGGTCCCGTCTCTCCAGATCGTGAGATGAATGGAGTCTCCCGCCTGCATGGTGTTCTTGATGGCGGTCACTTCTTCATTCGTCGTAATGGGAGTGTTGTTCACGGCGGTAAGGATATCACCGGCTTTCAGTCCCTTTTTCTCTGCATCGGAACCTTTGTTTACCGCGGAGATATAGAGTCCCTGAGGGATCTCATACTGATCGGACAGTTCCTCTCCTACCGGAGAAACGATGATACCGATGGACGGCCGCCCCGTGACCTGACCGTTGGCAAGGAGCTGGGAAACGACTTCCGAGACGGTCGCGGAGGGAATAGCAAAGCCGATACCTTCCACTGTGGATTCCGAGGACATGGCCTTCATGTTGGTAATGCCGATGACCCGGCCGGACATGTCCAGAAGCGGTCCTCCGGAGTTTCCTTCGTTGATAGCCGCATTTGTCTGAATGAGTGTCATGGAATGACCATTGCTGGTGATATCACGGTCGATGGCGGAAATGATTCCGTTGGTCATAGTCCCCGTGAGTTTGCTGCTGACGGGATTTCCGATGGCGACACAGTCGGAGCCGACCTGCAGCTGGCTGGAGTCGGCAAAAGAGGCGGGGGTGAGACCCTGTGCCTCGATCTTCAGCACCGAGATATCACTGATGCTGTCGGCACCGATGAGCGCAGCGGAATATTCCGTGCCGTCCTGTGTGGTGACGGTGGCCTTATCACAGTCCTCGATGATGTGGGTATTAGTCACGATCAGTCCGTCGGAGGACAGGACGATGCCGGTCCCGAAAAAGATCCCCTGTTTTCCGCTGGCGGTTCCCTGTACCGTCACGACGGAGGGAATGCACTTCTGATAGAGATCCGGAAGAGGGATCGCATTTGCCGGCGTATTGTCCAGTGACATGGAGAAGTCTCCGGTATAATCCGTAGTCTCGATATCGATGCTGGCTGCGCCGGAGCCGAAGGATTCACTGTCAAAAAACTGATCGAAATAATCATGCCAGTTGCCGGGATAATTTTCTCCGGTGTATTCGTCTCCATCACTGATCCCGTTATCGGACGAGGTCCGAAAGGCCAGACCGGCGAGAAGGGCAATGCACAGGAGAGCGCCCAGAAGGACCAGCGGGAAGATCCAGCGCTTCTTTTTCTTTCGTACCGGCTGGGGTTCCACGGCAGCGGCGTACCAGCCTCTTTCATTGTTCGTTTCATTGATCATGGAATCACCCTTGTCTGCAATTAATGCGTTTTTTCTGCCAGAGGCAGTGTGAAAACAAATTCCGTTACACCGTCCCTGCTGGTTACTGCAATATCTTCATCATGGCCTTCAATGATCGTTTTTACCAGATACAGACCAAGACCCACTCCGTCTTTGTCCAGACTGCGGGAGCGGTCGGATTTGTGGAAACGGTCAAAGATATACGGCAGGTCATCCGGCGGAATGGTCTCGCCCTGGTCTTTTATGCTGACATAAGCCTTGTCATCCTTTTTATAGAGAAGGACGGCAAGCGCAGTGTTTTCGTAAGAAAACTTAATGGCATTGTCCACCAGATTGTAGATAACCTGAGTAATGGCATCCGGATCGGCATGTACAAAGATGTGGTCTTCCGGAAGCTGCAGATTGATATCCAGATGCCGCTCTTCCATGCGCATCTCGAAACTCAGAAGATTCTGAAGGATCAGCTCCGTAAGATCGAAATCCTTCCGACGGGTCTTGTCGGTGACTTTCGCCTGTACCTGAGAGGAATCCAGCATATTCCGAACGAGCCGTGTCAGCCGTCGGGTCTCATCCACGATGGAGGTCAAATATTTGTTCTGATCTTCCTGGGGGATCGTTCCGTCCAGGATCCCCTCCGCAAACCCGGTGATGGTGGTCATGGGAGTGCGAAGTTCGTGGGAGATGTTGGAGATGAACTCCTGCCGTCGGATCTCTGTTTTCTCCAGAGACTCCGCCATCTCGTTAAAGGAGTCCACCAGCACAGTGATCTCATCAGACTGATTTCCCTGATAATCGATCCGGGTGGAGAAGTCCCCGTGAGAGAAACGGCGTGTCGCGGTGACCATATCCTCCAGCGGCTCAGAAAGCTTTTTGGAGAAGAACAGCGACAGCAGCAACGCAAACAGGATCACGGCTGCCATGACCGCCAGCATGACTCCAATGAAAGTACGATAAGCTCCCATGATGGAAGTCGTGTTGCTGGAAAGGAAAACATATCCGATGGTAGTGTCATCCGAAAGAATGGGCTTGCCTACCACAAAACGTGTGCCGGGATAAAATCCGTCCAGTGTCGTGATCTGATCCATGTCTCCGGCGCGGTCGATCAGCGCCAGGGTCATGGAGGAGATCTCCTTGCCGATGTGTTCACATACCAGTTCCTTATCCGAACAGAGAATAACGGTTCCTTCAGAATTGGTGATGAAGATGTGGTTGCCGGAGCTTGCTGCCATTGAGCTGATGACGAAACGAAGTTCCCAGTTGTTCAGGCCATCGGTCTGATACATGGCAGAAGCGGTATGGACTACCTCGTCGGCATTTTCATCCATCTGGTTGCGGTAATCACTGATGATGAAGGATCGCCCCAGAATAAAAAAGGCCACCCCCAGCATGAGAAAGGATACGATGACCAAAGCTGCGGTGGCCAGAAAGCTCTTAAAATAAATGGTGTTCCGTTTCAACGTGTTCAGTCCTCAACGTCAAATTTGTAGCCGACACCCCAGACGGTCTTCAGCGACCATTTGTCCGAAACACCTTCCAGTTTTTCACGGAGACGCTTGATATGAACGTCCACGGTGCGGGAATCGCCGAAGTAATCAAAGCCCCAGACTTCATCCAGCAGCTGATTTCTGGTAAAGACACGGTTGGGCATGCTTGCCAGATGATAGAGCAGTTCCATTTCTTTCGGAGGTGTGTCGATCTTGTTGCCGTCCACGATGAGCTCGTAGGAATCCAGATTGATGACCAGCTTGTCGAACTCCAGCTTGTGTTCCTTGGAGACTTCCTCATCGCCGGAGCGGCGCATGACGGCATGAACCCGTGCGATCAGTTCCTTGACTTCGAAAGGTTTCGTGATATAGTCGTCGGCGCCCATTTCAAGACCGTTGATCTTGTCCATCGTCTCTCCCTTAGCGGTAAGCATGATGATGGGGACCTTGGATGTTTTGCGGATCTCGGAACAGACCTGCCATCCATCCATGATGGGAAGCATGATGTCCAGCAGAACGATATCCGGCTGTAGGGACTCGAACATCCCGACGGCCTTGCCGCCGTCCTGTGCGATGGAGACTTCAAACCCGTCCTTTCCGAGATAAAGGCGGAGCAGCTCGGCGATATTGCTGTCGTCTTCAACGACCAGTGCTTTTTTACTCATAACTTCGTGCCTCCTGATTGGGACTGTAGTATCCGGTGTGATGCGGTTCGTTGTTCGACATGACACCAGAGAAACTGTAAGGTATCTTTAAACGATCTACAGCCTTATTATACCGCATAATTAACGATAAAAATGAAAAAATTGTGAAAGGTAGCGGTGTGGGCAGAACAAAAAGAAAACGGGGTTCCCGAATCGGGAACCCCGTAATAAGGATCAACTTTAAGATCAGGCTTTTGCCTTCTTCTGGTGGGACAGAGTCTTGATGGCAGACACGACCAGAATGAGGGCGAGGATCACCAGAACG
>CAJOQP010000132.1 GCA_905236515.1 uncultured Oscillospiraceae bacterium
ATCCGTCCCCGAAGAAGTGGCTGGTGCCGGACTGCAGGGCCTTGTGGTCGTGCATCATACACTCGATGGTGTAGGTGTTGACCGCACCGGCAAATTTTTCCTTCTCGGTCTTGTCGCCGCGGATGACGGGCATGGCCAGGACCTTCTCACAGCAGTCGGCATAGACTTCCAGCATCTGAAGGGTCTCTTCCCGGGCCTCTTCTTCCGTGGCGTGGATGGTGTGGCCTTCCTGCCAGAGAAATTCTCTGCCGCGAAGGAAGGGGCGGGTAGTCTTTTCCCAGCGAAGCACGGAGCACCACTGATTGTATTTCATGGGAAGATCCCGATAGGAGTGAACGACATGGCTCCAGTGATCACAGAACAGGGTCTCGGAAGTGGGGCGCACACAAAGGCGCTCCGGCAGTTCCTCGCTGCCGCCGTGGGTGACCCAGGCACACTCCGGTGCAAAACCTTCCACGTGATCCTTTTCCTTCTGCAGAAGGCTTTCGGGGATCAGGACCGGCATGGAGACGTTTTCGTGTCCCAGTTCCTTAAAGCGTCCGTCCAGATAGGACATGATATTTTCCCAGATGGCATAGCCATATGGCCGCATGATGAACAGTCCCTTAACTCCGGAGTAATCCACCAGCTCAGCTTTGGTACACACGTCGGTGAACCACTGGGCAAAATCCACTTCCATATCAGTGATCTGTTCGACTTTCTTATCCTTTGCCATCGTTATTACCTCTCAAAATTACATTATTAAAACGAAATCGTAAGCTTCATTATAAATACCTGCCGTTTGTGCCGTCAAGAAAAATCAGAAAAAACCTTTCGATCATCCCTTCAGCACCGGATTGACATAGCGGCCCCTGGATTCGGTCCGTCGTCCGTACTGAATAGCGGATACCGGGCAGCGGTTGATGCATCCGCAGCACTTCAGGCATTTTTTCTTTGTCCAGACCGGCCTGCCTTCTTTCATTTCGATGGCGTGAGCAGGGCATATGGTACTGCACAAACCGCATCCGGTGCAATTGTCTGTGACACGGAACTTCCCGGTCCCCATACAGACATGATAGGATGCGAGCATGGCCTTTCCGGCAGCGGCACTGCCGGAGATGGAAGAGGGCTGCCGATTATCTATGGCCGAGCGGATGACGGCGATCTTTTCGTCCGCTGCCAGAAGCTGCCGGGCCATCTGGTCCGGTGTGTCGATATCATAGAAGAGCACCGCCCCGTCCGGCACTACCAGCGGATCCACACGTGACAGAGTCAGGCCGTTTCTGCGAAGCTCATCTCTCAGAAAACCGCCGGCGGGGCCGATGCTGGCACCGCATACGATGACGGCATAGACATAGGAGGCGTTGGAGACAGTCATCTTCCGCACAAGATTCAGTACCGGATCGGAAACAGTGTAGAAATAGACCGGGAATACGAAGCCGAGAGGTTCTCCGTCGGCAAGATCGACGTGCAGATCGTCCTGTTCCAGAGCCTCGGTGATACTGCGGACCGTCTCGCCCGGTGCGGCCAGCTTCCGGGCCACATACAGGGAATTGCCGGTTCCGGTGAAATAAAAGATCATGAGAATTCCTCCATTTATTGAAACTGTCGGAAATGCTTTCCTGCTTCATGGGATCACTATAACACAGTTTCCGGAAAGGACGATAGCATGAGAACGCATCCTGCGTTGCAGAGAGTGGAAGAATATGGCACAATGGACAGGCAATGCCCTGCGGGGCAGCAAAAATAATACGACGGGCATTCCGGCCGGGAGATAAAATGAACACTGGTACCAATACAAAAAATCAATACATTGCAGCATGCCTGCTGGTGATCCTTCAGAGCGTGGTATATGGATTCGGAGACCCCATATCCAAGGTCGCCTATGAGACAGTGCCGGTATTTTCCCTGCTGACAGCGAGGTACTTCATCGCTTTCCTCTTTCTCTGTCTCCTCTGCAGAGGAACACTTATCACGAATCTGAAGTCAACCGAAATGAAGGTCTGGATGCTGCCGTCGCTGTGTATTGCAGGATGCTATACCGCCGGGAATATCGCACTGAAATACTCTGCGGCAACTTCCGTGGCGTTTCTGCGTTCCCTCTCCACATTAATGACACCGCTGCTCCTGTTTCTGCTGTACGGGAAAAAGATCCGAAGAAACCAGATGATCATCCTTGCCGTCGTGATCGCGGGCATGTATCTGCTCTGCGGGCATGGCGGATTATCCGGGTTCGGGATCGGAGAGATCTGGTCTCTGACGGCGGCACTCCTCATGGCCGGGGCACTGATCTTCGGACAGCAGGCCATGGAAAAGATGGATGCCCTGGCGCTGACGGCAGTCCAGGCAGGCATGTCCGCTGTGGTTGCATGTTTATGTGCACTGTTTTTCGACCATGGGATCCGGCTGGCAGCGGCGGATTTTTCCATCTGGCTTATCATCCTCTATCTGGCGGTGGCCTGTACCGCGGCCGGATATCTTCTTCAGAATATGGCACTGCGGCATATCTCGCCGAAAGCAGTGGCGCTGCTTCAATGTGCCTGTCCGGTACTGACTGCGGTATTCTCCTTCATCATCCTCCGTGAGAAACTGACAACAGCCGGAATCCTGGGTGCCGGGATCATCCTTTTCGGAATCGTGGCAGAGATCCTCCAGGGAGAGAAAACGCCGGCCGGCGGCCGACGGCGAACCGGCCCGGGAGACACCTCGCGTTGACATAAAACAGCTTGACCGCCAATTCAATCTGACATATAATTATTTTACCTATGCAATGAAATAATTGACATGAAGAAATGAGGTGACTCATATCAACAGACAGAAATTCCTGACAGAACTCTCCAAGTTTCTGACGTTTCTGAATGAGGAGGAACGGGAAAAAGTTCTGGAGAAATTCGAGTCGATTTTTGATCGCAGTGCCAATGAAGACGAACTGATGTCCTCCATGGACTCTCCGCTTAAACTGACGGTGGAAATGTCCCGGGCCTATACGAAAGGCGGTCTGGAGGAAGTGCTGGGCATGTGTGATGATCTGGTGTCCGGACAGTGGATCCCTGATGATCTTTCCGATACCATCCGGGAACAGGTCTTCAACGCAATCGATAAAGAGACTTTTTCGTCCATAGATATCGCGACAGGAGATCCGGAAACACCTGCTGCCGTAAATCCTCTGGAGGATGACGGCCTGGTGGCGGTCTTCGAACAGGATATGAAGGAAGAAGAATCCGACGACGGAGAAGAGACCAGCGAAGAGTATTCCCTGGAGCCGGAACCGGCGGCAGAAGAGCCGGCGCCGGAGGCCGAAGAGAACGACGAGGCGGAAGAAGCCCAGGAAGAGAGCCCGGAGGCAGCACAGCAGACGGAGGATGTTCCTTCGGATGAGCCGTCTGAGGAAGTCCCGGCAGAACCGGAGGAAACACCGGAAGCGGGTTCCGAGGAGATTCCGGAAGTGATTGAAGAGGTCGAAGAGATCGAAGAGATTACGGAGACTCTGGAATCGGAAGAGACCAAAGCGGCAGAAGATGTTCCCAGCGAGCTGGCGGAAGAGGTCCGAAAGGACGCAGAGATCATCCGCGAGGAACTGGAAGATCTGGAACCGGAAGACTATCCGATGCCGGAAGAGAAGTATTATAAGGCCCGCTGGTGGGCACTGATCCCGTATGCCATCATAGCCATCCCTCTGGGACTGATCGGAGTGATCATCTGCGCTGCGGTTACCCTTGCGATCCTCGCCGTTGCGGCAGCCCTGGTCGCGGCATGCGTTCTGGGTGCATCGCTTGCTCTGCAGAACGGGATGGATGTCGTCGCGGATATCATCCTGGTCGCCGGTGCGGCATTGATCGCGGCAGGTCTTGCTCTGCTGGTGATCTGGCTGGCAGTCTGGTTTGCGTCCAACACCATCGGAGGTATCGTAGGCGGACTGACTCGGCTTGGCCGAAAATGGTGCTATAAGGAGGTTGTGGAGAAATGAAAGCAACCTGGAGAATTATTGGACGGATCAGCCTGATCCTCATCGCCCTGGGAGTGATCTGTGGCCTGGTAGGTATATTTACCGGCGGCAGCATCGCACGGGTCCAGCATGCGCTGAATTCCGGATATGACCTCAACAGCTATGTGGATATCGGAAAGAAATTCTTTGCCGATGCCACAAAGACTGCACAGACACTGTATCAGCAGGTACTTGGTCTGATTCAGTAATCAAATCTACAGTAAGGAGCCGTTTCATCTGGCTGGATGAAACGGCTCTTTTTTTCGTGGATTACCATTGAAGATGACGGAAAGTTGTGATACCATAACTAATGACAAAAATTTAACAGAAAGGAGCGGTTGCTATGGCAAATCGCATCGTACTCAATACAATTTCCTATCATGGATCCGGCGCGGTCGCCGAAATCGGCAATGAGCTGTCCGCAAGAGGATACAAGCGGGCGTTCATCGCTTCCGGCCGCCACGTGGTGAAATCCGGAGAGATCAAGAAGATCACCGACGTGCTGGATGAGAAGGGGATCACATATACGTTCTTTACGGATATGAAACCCAATCCCACCATAGAAAACGTCCAGGCTGGTGTGGAGGCGTTCAAGGCATTTGACGCAGACTGCATTATCGCAGTGGGCGGAGGATCTGTGATGGATACCGCAAAAGCGGTCGGCGTCATCATCAAGAATCCTGAGTTTGCTGACGTCCGTTCCCTGGAAGGCGTGGCGCCGACGAAGAACCATGCCGTCTTTACCATTGCCGTTCCCACTACCGCCGGCACGGCCGCCGAGGTCACCATCAACTATGTCATCACTGATGTGGAGCGCAAACGCAAGTTCGTCTGCGTGGATGTGAATGATATTCCTGAGATCGCGGTCGTTGACCCGGATATGATGCATTCCATGCCTGAAGGGCTGACCGCTTCTACCGGTATGGATGCTCTGACCCACGCCATCGAGGGATATACCACCGCCGGGGCATGGGAAATGACGGATATGATGCACCTGGAAGCCATTCGTCTGATCTCTGCAAACCTGCGCGCGGCTCTGAAGAATGATGAGGAAGGCCGGAAAGGCATGGCACTGGGCCAGTATATTGCCGGTATGGGATTTTCCAATGTCGGTCTTGGGATCGCACATTCCATGGCTCATACCCTGGGAGCGGTTTATGATACGCCTCACGGTGTCGCCTGTGCCATGATGCTGCCCATCGTCATGGAATACAACGCCGACTGTACCGGAGAGAAATTCCGTGAAATCGCCCGGGCCATGGGCGTGGAAGGCGTGGATTCCATGAGCGTGGAGGAATACCGTGCCGCAGCGATCAATGCGGTGAAACAGCTCTCCCGTGATGTAGGCATCCCGGAGAAACTGGAAGCACTGAAAGAAGAGGATCTTCCGTTCCTTGCACAAAGCGCATATGACGATGCATGCCGTCCGGGCAATCCGAAGGACTGCGATGTGGAGTCTCTTACGGCACTGTTCCGCAAACTCATGTAATCTCACCGGAATCAAACACAGCCGCCGCCGAATTTCGGCGGCGGCTTCAACATCAGAAGCGATGATCAGGCCGTCTAAATCCTTCTTGCAAGGGCGGAACCCATGTGATAATATGTATCCACGATAGTGAAACAAATGACCGCCCAAGAAGGACAAAGGCAACAATATGAGCGAGAAACAAGAGAGCAAGTATTATCTGGTAGAAGCCTGTGCGCTCCCTGAGATATTCCTGAAAGTTATGGAAGCCAAGCAACTGCTGCAGACCGGCACGGTAAAGACTGTGGGGGAGGCAGTGGACAGGGTCGGGATCAGCCGCAGTGCGTTTTACCGTTATAAGGATTCCATCCGGACTTTTCAGGATATGGGCCGCAGCCCCATCCTGTCGCTGTCTGCGTTGCTGTATGACCGGCCTGGGGTGTTGGGATCCATGATCGCGATCTGTACCGACTCCGGTGCCAATATCCTCACGATCAATCAGTCTCTTCCCACGGATGGCGCGGCCATCGTCACCATCTCCCTGTCCACCTCGGAGATGAAGGAAGATCTGAATGATCTTGTTAACCGGATCAAACATGCTGACGGTGTGATCTCTGTGGAGATCGTAGCCGGTTAAGATTTGAAAATAATAAAACGTCCTTTCCCTTTATCAGGAAAGGACGTTTTTTTCAGACTTCGGATTTCAGGCAGACGCCGCAGGGATGATACCCTTCGGCGATCAAAGACGGAAGATCCTTGGTGGAGTATGCGATGTTCCGGTCAGAGATCCGGCTGACGGAAGAACAGCCGGGAAGGTGAGCCGCCTTGGTGTTGGTGTTCAGCACATAAGTGGTACCTTCCGGGATGGTCCGGGAGGTTTCCTCCGTACTGCCGGAAACGGGGACAATGCCGGTGTCGCTTCTGGCGGCGTCAGAGACCGGTGCGGTGTAGTCCGGGTCACGCCAGCTGTAGCCGTCGGAATAATCGATGATCACGCCGGGCTGCACATTAAAGCAGTAGACATTAAAGGAGACAGACGCACCGCGATCTTCCACGGAATAAGCTTCCATTTTCACACCGGAGCACAGCAGGTTATCCCCTTCGAAAACGGGAGTGACCCGGTAGAGGACATGATTTCCGGTCCGGCGGATATAGTAGGCGACTTCATTTTCATAGGGGAGCATACCCTCCACGTTCATATACCGGGTCCCTGTGATCAGGTTGCGCTCGTTGGCATTTTCACCGGTAAGCTGGAATCCGATCATATGGCAGCGGTTGTACAGATAATGATCCTCGATGAGATCGTCATAGCGAATCAGATGCCAGCCGCTGGGATGGACCGTGGTGATGGACTCCCGCTCCTCCGTGGGCATCAGATCCTTGCTGATGCAGGCCACCGCAGCCTGACAGCGGCCGAGAGAGTCAAGGTCGCTGTACCGTTCAAAGGAAGAAGTTGCATTCTTCTTTTCTTCGGCGGTGAATTCCGGAACATTGTTGTTGACGATGACCGAAGGCACACCGTTATAGGACGGAGGGACGAAGGTGGTCGCGGGAACAGCGGACTTCACGTTCTGAACCAGCCGGACGAGGACTGTAGTCCCTTCTGCCCGCGTCATGGTCTTCTTGGGCTGAACACGACCTTCGTTGTCACCGGCCAGAAGACCCTTCGTCTGGAGCTCGGCGATGGCACCCGTCGCATAAGCAGAGATCTCTCCCGCGTCCCGGAACGTCTTTGCCGGCACCGTGTCCGGGATCACAAGGGCAGAGGCCTGCAGGGCTTTCTGAATGATCACAGCCATGTCCTGCCGGGTCAGATCTTTGTCCGGAGAAAACTGTCCGTAACCGGTCCCGCTGACAATTCCCCGGGTTACCGCCCAGTAGATGGGCTGCTCATAATAGGATCCCGGTTTTACGTCGGAAAACAGGATGGAGGAGGACTTTTTATAATTGTTGTCCGAAGCACCCATGGCACGACGGAGGATGGTAACGAACTGTCCCCGGGTCATTCCGGCATCGGGACTGAACGTAGTGGTGGATGTGCCGGAGACCATGTTATGTTCGGTGGCGTAGGCAACGGCGTTATAGTACCAGGAATCTGCTGCCACATCGGTGAATTTTCTCACATCTGCCGCTGATGCACAGGAGGACAAAAGAAGAGAAAAGACAAGGACCAGCGTGATCAGGATCCGACGTGACAGGGATAAGGGATGGCGCATCAGAACGCTCCTTTCTTCCGAAATAGGACAAACCCCGGCGGAACGAGTCTGCCGGGGATACTTTTTATTTGCCTGAGATGTGTACGAAGTTGCCGTCGCACTCCAGCTTGTTGGCGCAGAAAAGCTTTACCGCTTCCGGGAGGATGACCGCTTCGGCATCTTCCTGAATCCGGTTATAGATCGCCTGCCGGCTCATGCCGGGGCTCAGCTCCACAGGCTTCTGCAGGATGATGGGCCCAATGCCTCCGTCTTCCGCCACAAAATATGCTGTGGCTCCGGCAATCTTGATGCCTCGGTCATGAAGCACCTGATACATATCCCCTTTGAAATTCTCAAAAGCCGGGATCAGGCAGGGACAGACGGCGATGACCCGGTTCTTGAACCGCTTTGTCACCTCACCGAGAGGAAGAGAATAATCGGCAAGGATCACCAGATCAATATCCATGTCCTTGAGTTTGTTGGACACTGCTTTGCAGTAGCTTGCGGTGGATGGAAACAGATCCGGTTCCACCACGGTCCCAGCGATGCCTGCGGATCTTGCCTTGGCGAGCACGGGAGAATCCTCCTGTGGGGCGATCACCGCTGCCAGTTCAAATTCCGGGATCTCCCGGAAAAAGATCGCATCCAGCAAAGACTGCAGCTGATGGCTGCGGCCTTCTGCCAGTACTGCTCCTCGAATCATTTGCTTTCCCTCCGTATATCTTCCTTCAGCAGCCTTCGGGCTACCAGAACGTTTTCTTTTTCCAGTTTCTTCAGCCTGTCCGCTCTAGCCAGACGATCTTCCTGGGATCCTTCCTGACTGAGGGCATGGTCAATGGAGTCACACAGCTGTTCTGCGGTGACGTCCTCCAGCTTGGTGCAGGGACCGGATCCGATGTATTCCGTAAAGGCAGAGACCTTCGGGTCATAGCTGAGACCTACCAGGGGAAGACCCTGTCCGGCTGCAAAGATCAGGCCGTGCAGACGCATGGATACCATGATCCGCATCCGGGCGATGATCCCGATGGTGAGATGAGAATCCATGGGTGAGCTGATAATATGATACGGCACTCCGTTCATCTGTTCCGCCACCCGCTCGGCGGCACGGTTATCATCGATGCGGTTGATGGACAGGAATACCGGAGTCATGCCGTGTTTCCGATACGCATATTCTGCCGCTTTGGCGATCTCCTTCACACGGGATTCAAAACCGGGCCAGCGCCTGAGACAGATGCACATGTAGCTGCCTTTCGGGTCCAGTCCTTTTTCCGTCATGAAGCGGTCCACCGCCCAGTCCTCTGCCGGTTGCATGCCAATGGCGGGGTCGGAAGTGAGGATGATCTCCGGGCGATCCACTCCGAAGCGCTGCAGTTCCTGCATGGAATGAGGTTCCCGTACCGTGATCACATCCACATTGTCGTTGATCACTTTCCGCGCCAGACGGATATCGCTGTCGTAATTGACCGGGCCGATGCCGCAACCGTACATATACACATGGCAGTTTCTGCGTTTAGCTTCCGCAATGGTATAGAGATAGTAATTGAGACTGCTGCGGCTGGTCACGTCCTGGATCAGGCTGCCGCCGCCGTTTATATACAGTTCCGAAGCAGCCATGGAAGAGCGGATCTTCGGAATGTTGAACCGATAGTAGGAATCCACACCGCGGGTCTTCCGGGTCTCTTTGGGGCTGCGGGAGAGCACGGTAATGGGCTTATAGGGATCCACGCTGCGGATCTCCTCAATGATGGCTTCCAGAATCGCCTCGTCACCGGCATTTCCGTGTCCGTAAGCGCCGCAGATCACCACACCGTCTTTTTCATGACGGGTCTTCCGCTCCTTGCGTCGGAGCACAGTGTTGTAGATCTCCAGCTGCGTCTGGCAGGTGCGGGCCGTGGAAAACTCCGAGGAGGCCTTCTCATAGATCGCATTTCCCATGGAGATGCGCGCATCCTCGCTGGAGGCCAGTGCCGCAAGCGACTCGCTCAGTGCGTCCGAATCGCCGGGCATGAAGAGATACCCGGTCTTTCCGTGCTCAATGAGTTTGGGGACACCACCGACATTGGAGCTGACGGTTGCCAGCTTTGCCCGGGCCCCTTCTGTAATGGCATAGGGGAACGTTTCGGATAGACTGGTCAGCGTGTTGATATCCAGCGCACCGTAAAACTCCGACATGTTGTTCACCCATCCGGCAAAAAACACGTCGTCACGAATCCCCAGTTCGGCAGCCAGAGACTGCAGAGATTCCAGCTCTGCGCCGTCACCGGCGATCATCAGCTTGAGATTCGGACAGGCAGTGCGGGCCTTTGCCACCCCGCGGATGAGCGTGGCGATGTCCTTGACCGGGTCCAGACGAGCGGCAATGCCGGCAATGACATCCGTTTCATCAAAGGGACAGCCGATGCGCTCAAAGTAGGATCGCCGGTCGGTCCTGGGAACAGCGACAGAAAAGTCGATGCCGTTATAGATGGAGAACATGTTGTTGGGACGGAATCCCCGTTCGATGAGTGTGCTCTTCATCTGGTCGGATACGCAGACCAGGTAGTCCATCTGACGGATCGCCCATGCGTTGAGTTTGCCGTAAGTGAGAGCGGCGCCGGGACGGCCCATATAGTCCAGCCGGTAATCGCTGTGGATGGTGCAGACCACCGGAAGATCGAAGTGGCGTTTCAGGAGGGCGGCCATAAGATTGGCACGGGAGCCGTGACAATGGATCAGATCGTAGCTGCCCTGCTCGATCCGGTGTTTGACTTTATTCATGCTGACGGCAAAACTGTCTTCCAGTACGGTAACGGGAATGCCCATGGCAACAGCCTCCCGGGAAAAGGGACCTTCCATGAAACAGACCAGATCTGCCGTGATCTCCTGATTGAGACCTGCCAGCAGTGAAAGTACGTGAGTTTTGGCGCCTCCGGTGTCTCCGCCGGAGATAAGATGAATGACGTTCAAAACGATCCTCCGCTTGTGTGACTAATAAGAATACGGTATAATTAATGCCGCTAAAATGGGCATAATATTCATCAAATTATATCATCATAGATGATTACGGTTCAACATAGCAGAGGTTACAGAATGACTAAAATTTATCTCATTCGCCATGGGGAGGCGGAGGGCAATCTGTATCGGATCTGGCAGGGATCTACCGACGGTAAGATCACACCCCGGGGTGCCTTGCAGCTGGAGGCACTGGCAAAGCGGTTTCAGGATGTCCCTCTGGATGCTCTGTATTCCAGCGACCGGGTGCGTGCCATGGATACGGCCCTTGCTCTGAAACGGGGACATGAGGAGCTGGAACTGCAGACCAGTCCGGATCTGCGGGAGATCGATGTAGGGCCATGGGAAGGGGTGGCATTTGCCAATACCGTCCGATCCGCCCCCCGGGAGATGGAATGTTTCAATAACGATCCGGACCGGTTCTTCCTCGAAGGCGCAGAGACTTTTTCACAAGTGCTGGCACGAATGAAACGGATCCTGCTTCAGATCGCCGGAGACTACCCGGACGGCACCGTTGCCGTGGCTTCTCACGGAATGGCGATCCGCACCATATTGGCATGGATCCAGAAGATCCCCTCCGCAGAGATGCGGTCTTTTCGACATGGGGATAACACCAGCGTCTCTCTGGTAACGGTGGAGGACGGAGAGTTTTCCGTCGTATATACCCATGACAACTCCCATCTGGAGGGCGATCTCAGCACCCTGGCAAAACAGAACTGGTATAAAAACAAATCCGGGAGAAACACCAATGATTTGCGGGATGAACCGCTGAAACTGCCAAAGGACAGCCTGCTGTATATCCGGTGTTACGAGGGAAGCTGGAGAGCAGCTCACGGGACTCCGGAAGGGTTTGTGGCCTCTCCTTATCTGACCGCCGCCCGCAACCATCTGAAGAAGGCTCCGGATTCCATCGTCAAGCTGTATATGGATGAGGAACTGGCAGGCCTTCTGGAACTGGATCCGGATCGGGGAAAGGAAGAGGAGAAGGGATGGATCTCCCTGCTGTATCTTCGCCCGGAATACCGTGGAAAGGGGCTGGGGATCCAGCTGCTGGGCAGGGCAGTCATGTATTTTCGGGCAAAAGGAAGGACTGCCATTCAACTGCATGTGTCGAAGGACAATTTAGCCGCGCAGAAGTTTTATCGCAAACACGGTTTTGAGATTTTGGACGTACACAGAGGGATCCTCACGGATCTGTATCTGATGGAAAAGGAAATATGAGATCAGATGATCAACTGGTATGACAAAGTGAATATCATCCGGCCGGATCTGTCCGGTTACCGGCGCATCATTGCCGTATCGGACATCCATGCCAACCTGGATTATTTTCAGCATCTGCTGGAAAAGATCGAATTCGGAAAAGAGGATGCCCTCATCATCGCCGGAGACTTTCTGGAAAAAGGAGAGCGGTCGCTGGATACGCTCCATCTGATCATGGACATGGTGGAGCAGGGAAACACCTTTGCCGTTGCCGGCAACTGCGACGCCTGGACGGACATCGTGGAGTGGCTTCACAACAACGATGATATGCGGAAGCGATGGACGGGGTACATGGCCATCAAAAGAACCGGGATCCTTTACGAGATGTTCCGGGCGATGGGAGTTGAAGTGACCATGGACACCGATGTGAGGCAGTATCTTCCTGCACTGCATGAAACGTTTCGAAAGGAACTGAAGTTTCTGGAGGACCTTCCTACCGTGCTGGAAACGGATCACTACATTTTCGTCCACAGCGGGATCTCGCCGTATATCCCGCTGGAAGAGCAGAGACAGGGCGATGTGATGAAGATGGACAACTTCCGGGGAAAGGGATGGAGCTTCAACAAGTGGATCATCGTCGGACACTGGCCGGTGATGCTCTACATTTACGATCACTGCTGTGCCAACCCCATCATTGACCGGGACCGCAGGATCATCAGCATCGACGGCGGTTGTGTTTTGAAAGACGACGGACAGCTCAATGCCCTCATTATCCCCGGCTATGGAAGTGAGGAGTTTACCTGGGAATGGTATGATCCGTTCCCGGTGAAGATCGCATTGGACGGCCAGAAGGCGTCGGAATCCTCCTATTACATCCGCTGGGGCGACAGTGAGGTGGAAGTTCTGGAATCGGGAGAGGAGTTTTCCCGGTGCCGGCATGTGCGCACCGGATATGAGATGGACATCCTCACAAAGTATCTGTTCCGCGACAAAGAAGGAAAACTGTGTACCAACGACTGCTCGGATTACGAGCTGGAAGTCTGTCCCGGTGACGAAGTGAGTATCATTGAGGAGACCAGCCGCGGATACTATGTGAAGAATAAAGGGACCAGCGGATGGTACCGGGGAAGGATCCGGGAAAAATGAAACTGCTTTGGTGTTATTTAGGAATCATGAGCATACTGCTCTTTGTCATCATGGGCTGGGATAAACTGTCCGCCATGCGGGAGAAACGCCGAATACCGGAGGCAACGCTGTTTCTGCTGGCGGTCATCGGCGGCGCTCCGGGAGGCGTTATGGGAATGATTTGTTTCCGGCACAAGATCCGAAAACCGGGATTTGCCGTCGGATTTCCTCTGCTGGCGATCGCCTGGTTTGCAGCGGTATGGCTGCTGGGAGCCCGGTGAGTAGCGGAATCAGCAAAAGGTTTGATGAAGGAATGGAAATGGAATTTTTTGATATCTGTAATGAACAGGGAGAACCGACAGGAAAGACCGTGAGCCGGGATGAGGCACATCGCGACGGCATCCTTCACCGCACCTCCCACGTTTGGATCCTTCGGGAAAAGGACGGCAGGCAGCAGGTGCTGCTTCAGAAAAGAAGCATGGAGAAAGACTCCTATCCGGGACTGTATGATACTTCTTCCGCCGGGCACATCCCCGCTGGGGAGGAGCCGCTGCCCTCGGCACTGCGGGAACTGGAAGAGGAACTGGGGATCCGGGCATCTTCCAAGCAGCTGGCCTACGCCGGCAGTTTCCGGATCGAGTATGAGGAGACATTCCACGACCGGGTCTTCCATGACAATGAGTTCACCCATGTTTATGTTTATCGGGAACCGGTGGATATACGGGACCTCCACTTCCAGGAGACCGAGGTGGAAGATGCCGACTGGTTCGATCTGGAGGAAGTGTGGGATGAGATTCAATCCAGAAAGGATCGGTTCTGCGTTTCCCCTCAGGGGATGAAGGTGCTGATGGGTTTTCTGAAGAAAAACCGGAAATACTGAAACATAAAATGCAAAAGAGACGAATCGCACGATTTGACGATTCGTCTCTTTTGCTATGAATGAGTCAATGCATGAATTTTTCTATTACATCGTTCAAGTCATTTAAAGCCTGCTGATCATTCTGATAAACTGCGTCCATCATGCAGTTCTGGATATGGTCTTTGAGAATGATCTTGGCTGTGTTGTTGATCGCGGACTGAACGGCAGACAACTGGATCAGCACCTCGGTGCAGTCTCTCTGGTTTTCCACCATGCGCTTTACAGCATCCAGATGGCCGATCGCACGTGACAGCCGATTGGAAACGGCTCTGGTCTGCGTGTGTGAATGGGTATGGGGATGAAAATGTCCGTCGCCAGAACTGTGAGTATGGACATAGATCGAGCCGTCGGGACCCATATGAGAGTGAGTGTCGCCGCCAGGTTCCATATGAGGCAGGTCAGACCGCTGCTCTTCATCGGTCATGAGGAACCCTCCTGTCTGTTGATTCTGTTGTTATGGTATCGGGTTTCCGTCAGGTCCACAAGCCCCCCGGGGGGATAATCCAACGTTAAAAAAGAAAGACAACCGATCCGGTGAAGGGAAGTGTCCGGAACGGTTGTCTTTCTGTTTATGAGGGTGCAAAGAAGGAAGAAAGATCTCACGTCGTTTTCATGGTTTCAGCCTAGCAGGGAGCCGAATCATCCACAAGCCGGGTGGGGGGATATTTTTCCAAAAAGTGCAAAAAAATAAAGAAAAATATCCCCCCATGGGGGATTTTGAAGAGAAAAAATCGATAATTTCAACCCCCCAGGGGGGTTCTTTCACGAGAGATCACGGGATAAAATGAAAGCACAACAACTAGGACGGAGAATAACATTGAGAAAGTACGTACTGCATCGTTTTCTGCAGCTGATCCCGATTATAATCGGGATCACCTTTCTGGCTTTTGCAATGATGCGTCTGGCGGGAAGCGATGCGATTACAGAAAAATATACGAATACCGGAGCTGCGGTATCTCAGGAAGTGATCGATGAGGCACGGGCAGAACTCGGACTGGACCAGCCATTCCTCGTCCAATATGTAAACTGGCTTGGCGGTTTGGTGCAGGGAGACATGGGCGTAAGCTATATTTCCGGAAGAGATGTGTTTAAGACATTCATCTCAAAACTGCCGGCAACTCTTCTTCTGACGTTCTTGTCCATTCTTATGACAGTCGTCATTTCAATCCCTCTTGGGATCGTGGCGGCGCTTCATCACGACAGATTGACGGACTATATCCTGAGATTTCTGAGTTTCATAGGAAACTCCCTTCCGAACTTTTTCGTTGGACTTCTGCTCATGGAACTGCTGGCCATCCGGATGGGATGGCTGCCGGTCATCTCCCGAGGTGTGAATCTTCGAAGCGCCATGATGCCGACACTGACGCTGGCGATCGCCATGTCGGCTAAATACATGCGTCAGGTTCGGGCAACGGTGCTGGAAGAGATGAACAAGGAATATGTGCTGGGAGGAAAAGCCAGAGGAGTCCGAAACAGCGTGATCCTATGGAAGAGTGTATTAAAATCCTCCATGCTGACGATCATCACCCTGCTTGCGCTTTCCATCGGCAGTCTGCTGGGCGGCACGGCGATCATCGAATCCATCTTCATGTGGGATGGGGTCGGCAAACTTGCCGTGGATGCCATTACCATGCGAGATTATCCGCTGATCCAGGCATACGTCGTATGGATGGCGATTATCTATGTTCTCGTGAATCTGGCAACAGATATTCTGTATCATGCGCTGGACCCCCGTATTCGACTGGGGGTGACGGAAGGATGAACGAGCCGACTGTACGGATACAGAAAGTGAAAAAAGATACGGTAAAGATCCGACTGATCATTTTTGGCGCTCTTGCTGTTGCGCTTATGCTGTGTTCCATATTTGCGGAACATCTGTGCCCATATGATCCCTATCTTCAGGATCTTTCCAATGCCAAGGCAGCTCCCAGTGCAGCTCATATTTTCGGAACCGATGCGTACGGTCGGGATATGCTTTCACGCGTCATCATCGGAAGCCGGAGCAGTATCTACTCCACACTTCTTCTGGTGGCGGTTATTACGGTGATCGGAACCGCAGTCGGTGTGGTCTGCGGCTGGAACGGCAAACGGATCGATACGGTCCTCATGAGGATCTCGGACGTGTTCCTGGCGTTTCCGGGACTGGTCTTTGCCCTGGCCGTCGCCGGTGTTCTGGGCGGCGGGATACAGAATGCCATCATCGCTCTCGTAGCGATCAGCTGGCCGAAGTATGCCCGGATTGCACGAAGTCAGACACTGGCACAGAAAGAAACTCCCTATATAAAGGCGGCCAAATTATCCGGGAGCAGTACCGGAAAGATTCTGGTAAAACATATTTTGCCAAACATCATTGGTCCGATCCTGGTCACCTCCATGCTGGATATCGGAACAATGATGATGGAACTTGCAGGGCTGAGTTTTCTCGGGCTGGGTGCGAAACCGCCAATGGCAGAATGGGGCAGTATGATGAGTGACGCCAGAAGTCTCCTTAAAACCGTCCCCTGGGTCACGTTCGCACCTGGACTGGCAATCTTTGTTTCCGTGATGATCTTCAATCTCCTGGGCGACACGATCCGGGACTATGCAGATCCCAGAAGCAGAGGGAGGTAGAAGATGAGCGAAATACTACGATACGAGCATGTCGATATTTCCTATGGAGGGAGAGTTGCCGTCGCTGATATCAGTTTCGCACTTCGGGAAGGCGAGATTCTAGGAATCGTCGGGGAATCCGGCTCTGGAAAATCCACGCTGATAAAAGCAGCAATGGGCCTCCTCGGACCTAATGGGATGGTCACCAGAGGTGACATCTGGTATCAAGGGAAAGACCTGCCGAATCTCTCTGAAACTGAACAGAGAAAAATCAATGGCCCGGAGATCGGCATGATATTCCAGCAGGCCGGCAGTTCCTTCTGTCCGATCCGGACGGTGGGGAAACAACTGTATGAAAGCATGCTGGAACATGAAAGCCTCACAAAAGAAATATTTGAACAACGGGCAATAGAACTTCTGGACAAGATCGGATTTGGAAATCCGAAAAGAATACTGGAGAGTTACCCGTTTGAACTGTCCGGTGGAATGCAGCAACGGGTAGGTATCGCCGCAGCAATGTTGTTGAACCCGCGAATCCTGATGGCAGATGAACCGACATCCGCCCTTGATGTTTCCGTACAGAAACAGGTCGTGGAGGAGATGCTCCTTGTGAGGAAATGCTTTGAGACGGCCATCATCATCGTCACACATAACATTGGTGTTATCGGGGCAATGGCAGACCGCGTCCTTGTCATGAAAGACGGGAAAGCGGTGGAATACGGAGATAAGACACAGGTTCTTGAGAATCCGAAAGAAGAATATACAAAAAAACTTTTGGATGCGGTTCCCCGTCTGAATAAGGAGGTGCTGTAATGGAACCCATTTTACGGGCAGAGCACCTCACGAAAACATTCCGGCGCAAGGGGCAGGAAGATGTCATCGCGGTTAACGACGTATCCTTTGAACTGATGCCGGGGGAGTGTCTCGGGATCATTGGGGAGAGCGGCAGCGGAAAAAGTACGGTTGCCAATTTGCTGACTCGGCTGACAGAAGTGACGGAAGGCAGCATATGTCTTCATGATAAAGATATTACCCGTCAGAAGGGAGCGGCTCTTCGAGAAACCTACCGAAAAATACAGATGGTTTTTCAGACGCCGGCGGAATCCTTCGATCCGAGAAGGACGCTGGGAGACGGGATCGCTGAAAGCATGGTCAATGTTGGAACCATACCTGCCGAGGTAAAGAAACGTACGAGAGAACTACTGGTACGCTGCGGACTCTCAGAGGATTTTGCGAAGCGGTATCCTCATCAGGTCAGCGGCGGTCAGTGCCAACGGGCGGCCATTGCCAGAGCGATTGCCGTAAACCCGGAGATCCTGATCTGTGACGAAGCTACCAGCGCACTGGATGTGACCATTCAGAAAGAGATTCTGGAACTGCTCAACGAACTGAAGGAAGAGCATAAGATGGCTTATATTTTTATCTGCCATGATATTGCATTGGTTCAGCAGTTCTGTGATCGTGTCCTGGTGATGTATCACGGAAAGATCGTGGAGCAGGGAATTCCGGATGACGTGATCCGGAATCCGCAGAATGATTATACAAAACGATTGATTGCAAGCATCTTGTAACGAAGGGAGGAAACAATGGAACCTATCAAACACAGAATCGCACACTACTGGTCCCACCGGGCGAAGGATTTTCAGGGTCAGAGGATCCGGGAGTTTTCCAGTGACAAACATCAGCTCTGGCTCAATGAGATCGGCCCCTATCTTCCCGGAAAGGAAACTCTGAGAGTTCTGGACGTCGGTACCGGAACCGGATTCTTTTCCTTTCTGATGGCTGCCGAGGGACATGATGCGGTGGGTATCGACCTGACGGAAGAGATGATCGAAGGAGCTGAGAGGACATCTGAGATCCTGGGACTGAATGCCAGATTCATCGTGATGGATGCGGAAGATCCGGATTTCGAGAAAGAAAGCTTTGATGTGATCCTGACGCGCAACCTTACCTGGGCGCTGCCTCATATGGAACGTGCCTATCGTCACTGGTATCATCTTCTGGCACCTGGAGGTGTCATGATCAATTTCGATGCAGATTACTGTAATCGCGCCGAAGAATGTATGGACGAGGAGCTCCCTCCGGAACATGCGCATAACCAGATCAGCATGGAGATGATGCGGGAAAATGATGCGATCACAATGGCGCTTGCTGCATACCAGCAGCCGCGTCCGCAGTGGGATGTTCAGCTTCTTGCGGAAGCTGGTTTTGAAAAGATCCTTGTGGATACTGCAGTATACAAACGGGTATACAGGACGATAGACGAGTTTTATAATCCGGCACCGGTGTTTGCCGTTGTCGCATATAAATGAAAAAGGAGAAGACTATGAAAAAACTGATACCGCTTTTACTGTCGGTAAGCATGATGGTGATGCTGCTGGCAGGGTGTGGTGCCCCAACCGACGATGCGAACAGCGATGCCGGTACAAGTGCAAAAAAGACGCTGACGATCGGTGACACGACATTCAATCCGGAAAATGCAGAACCGGATGTCAATCCTCACAACGACTATGCAGGCTGGGCATGTATTCGTTATGGCATCGGTGAGACGCTGGTCCACTATTCCGATACCATGGAGATCGAGCCCTGGCTGGCCAAGTCCTGGGAAAACAAGGATGATCTCACATGGATCATTGAACTGCAGGAAGGTGTGAGATTCTCAAGCGGACGGGAAATGGATGCCGAGGCAGTGAAAGAGTGCCTGGAACACCTGATTGAGGTGCACGACCGGGCACCGGGGGATCTGATGATTGATACGATGGAAGCCGATGGACAGACGTTGACCATCAAAACCAAGGAGCCGCGTCCTGCTCTCCTGAACTACCTGGGAGATCCGTATGGATGTATCATCGATGTGGAGGCAGGTTTTGATGACGGTATCGTAGCCGGAACCGGACCATATATCGCAACCGACTGTGAATCCGGCGATCATCTGACTTTGGTAAAGAACGAAAACTACTGGAACGGAACGCCTCACATTGACGAGCTGACCATCCGGACTATTACCGACGGCAATACGCTGGCCATGGCGCTTCAGTCCGGTGAGATCGATGCTGCGTATGGAATGGCATATGAAAGCTACCCCCTCTTTGATAGTGATGAGTACATCTTCTCTCAGATCGCTACTTCCCGTGCGTTCTTCTGCTGGATGAACTACGAAAGCCCCATCATTTCCGATCCTGCCGTCCGAAAAGCCATTGCTATGGGCATTGACAAAGATGGTTTTGTGGATACCCTGCTGGAAGGAAACGGATATCCGGGAAACGGTGTTTTTCCCGACAACTTCAGTTTTGGAGGTGACAAAGTAACGACGGAATCTTTTGATCCCGACGGAGCAAAGAAAGTCCTTGAGGATGCGGGATGGACGGATTCCGACGGCGACGGTATTCGCGAGAAGAATGGGACGAAGCTGGAGATCAAGTGGCTGACCTATCCCAGCCGTCAGGAGCTTCCGCTCCTTGCAGAATCTGCACAGGCAACGCTGAAGGACATTGGTATTGCAGTGGACATCAATTCCACAGCGGATCACAACTCCATTGTCGCCGATACGGATCAGTGGGATGTCTATGCCAGCGCACAGGTCAATGCCCCCACCGGGGATCCGGAGTACTTTTTCACGGTCTGCTGTCTGGACAGCTCTTCCAAGAACAGAGGACACTTCCATTCCGATGAGCTTGAAGAACTGGAGAAAGAAATGGCGACGGAATTCGATACAGAAAAACGTGCCGAACTGGCGATCAAAATGCAGCAGGCGATTCTGGATGACAATGGTTATGTGTTCTGTTCCTTCCTGCAGATGAGTCAGATCTCCAGATCCAATGTGGTAGGCTACGAGGCGCATGCGTGTGACTACTATCAGGTCACAGCAGATCTCGACATTAAATAATAAAGCATCATTATGCGATCCGAAAAACGCCATAGCTCATCTTTCTGAGCTTTGGTGTTTTTCCGTACCAGGCAGCAACTGAAAAACGGGCAAGGTCACTCATTTGGATTGTTTTTTTGCCGAAGAAAGAATAATGGATCGGGAGAACTCGGGAAAACCCGGAAAAAGGCTGAAAAAACAGACGAAAAAGGCCTTGCAATCATTTGTTACTTCTGATAATATATTTAAGCATTTCGCACGGAGGTGGACTTTGTCTGCGGTGTGGCTACGGCTCGCAGGCAGGGGATGAACCCTTCGGAGGAAAAACAAAAACTAGGAGGAAAAAACATGTCTGTAGTAACCATGAAACAGCTTCTTGAAGCTGGCGTACACTTCGGTCATCAGACCCGTCGCTGGAACCCGAAAATGGCCGAGTACATCTACTGCGAGAGAAATGGTATTTACATCATTGATCTGCAGAAGACCGTAAAGAAACTGGAAGAGGCCTATAACTTCGTCCGCGATACTGCTGCTGAAGGCGGCACCATCCTGTTCGTTGGAACCAAGAAACAGGCTGCTGATGCAATCCGCGAAGAGGCATCCAGAGTCGGAATGTTCTATGTCAATGCCCGCTGGCTGGGCGGCATGCTCACCAACTTCAAGACCATGCGCACCAGAATCGATCGTCTTGCACAGCTCAAGCAGATGCAGGAAGACGGCACTTTCGATATGCTTCCCAAGAAGGAAGTCATGAAGCACATGGGCGAAATGGAGAAGCTGGAAAAATACCTGGGCGGCGTCAAAGAGATGAAGAAGCTGCCGAGCGCTGTTTTCGTTGTTGATCCCCGCAAGGAGCACAATGCCATTGCTGAGGCCCGCAAGCTGCACATCCCCATCATTGCTATCGTTGATACCAACTGCGATCCGGATGAAGTTGATTACGTCATCCCCGCAAACGACGACGCAATCCGTGCAATCCGCCTGATCTCCGCCACCATGGCAAATGCCGTTCTGGAAGGCCGTCAGGGACAGGATGCCGAAGAGGAAGCTGCAGAAGTTGCTGCTGAGAAGGCAGAAGCAGAAGAGGAAAACTGATCCGAATTTGGCTATTGATCCAGGGAGCATCTTTTTGCTCCCTGTTTTCGAGTAATAAAAGATAATCTTTACAGGAGGAAATAGATATGGCTTTTACCGCAGCAGATGTTAAGAAACTGCGTGAAATGACCGGAGTCGGCATGATGGACTGCAAAAAGGCTCTGGTTGAATCCGACGGCGATATGGACAAGGCTGTCGAGTATCTGAGAGAAAAAGGTCTTGCCGCTTCCCAGAAGAAGGCTGGCAGAATCGCAGCAGAAGGCATTGCCTGCGCCGGCAACTTTGACGGTGTCGGTGTTGCAGTGGAAGTAAACTCCGAGACCGACTTCGTGGCAAAGAACGAGAAGTTCATCGAGTTCGCAAAAGGCGTTGCCGCAACCGTCGCTAAAGAGAACCCCGCTGATCTGGAGGCTCTTCTGGCATGCAAATACAACGGAACCGACCTGACTGTGGAACAGCAGCAGCAGGAGATGGTCCTCGTCATCGGCGAGAACATCAAGGTTCGCCGCTTCGCACGTTACGACTCCGGCATGAACGTTCCCTATGTTCACATGGGCGGCCGAATCGGCGTTATCGTGAATCTGGACGTTTCCGAAGGTCTTGAGAGCAATGAAACTGTTCAGGAACTGGCCAAAGATATCGCCATGCAGATCGCAGCTCTGAATCCCGCTTACCTGGACAAAGAGACTGTCCCGGCAGAAGTCGTTGAGCATGAGAAATCCATTATGATGGTTCAGATCAACGAGGATCCGAAGAACGCATCCAAGCCCGATGCCATCAAAGAGAAGATGATCATCGGTAAGATCAACAAGTACTACACCGAAGTTTGCCTGATGCAGCAGCCGTTCGTCAAGGACGACAAAGTTTCCGTTGAGAAGCACGTTGCAGAAGTTGCAAAACAGGTGGGCGGCACCATTAAAGTCAATGCCTACACCCGCTTCGAAAGAGGCGAAGGCATCGAGAAGAAGCAGGATAACTTCGCAGAAGAGATCGCTTCCATGGTCGCCGGCAAATAAT